>DAKU01000125.1 GCA_002508425.1 Methanosarcinaceae archaeon UBA470 | reverse complement strand
GATGGTCTGAATGCAAAATGAACTATCTTTTCATTTGGGTTTAATATGTTTATCTCGTCTTTAGAACTAACAACTCTTATTTTCATCCTTTATCCTCTCAGAATATGGTTCTAACACGTGAGTAATTTACCTTCACGATATTTATATATAGTTTATTATATTTAAAGTTTTTTGAATTGTGGTACTCTTATAATGGTGACAATGCTCAGAACCGATAACAGCAAAGACATAATATAGTCAATTGGAAATGTTTAAAATGCCTAGAGGGGCATAGCCTGCAGGCAAACACAGAATAAATGCATAAATGCGTCATCCCGTCAAACCCTGGCGGGCCTCTCTCCTCTCTATAGATGATGTTTTAATATTGGTTTTATAGAAATCCTCTCTTTTGGGAACTATACTTGCTAACCATTTGTTTGAAACTTCTGTTATTGACATTGCTGACTATTGAATGTAATTTTAGTATCTAGTTGCGACGAGTATCCAGAAAATAAAAACTATTGTGAGAAGGATAGCATAAAATAAAAGGACAGTGCATTCCATTTAATATAACAAAAACATTTGATTTAAACCGATTCTTGCCTATGGCATATCATTTGCTGATTCTTTTAATTCCAGAAGCTCATCTTCCTTCTGCTTCTTGATGTACAATAGCCGATCTATCATCTCATCCAGCTCTTCTATAGCTTCGTGTAAAACGTGAATTTCTTTCTGCATACTCATGTGTTATTACCTATTATCCAGACTTTCTCCTATGATAATACTTATAGAACTTCTATTTATCTATATTATTAAATATTGTTCCTATTAATTTTCTCTAAAGATAGTATAATTCTTAGGAATAGTATGTACTTCTTTTTATGTTCTCTGATCACAGTCATCTCAAAATATTAAAATAGAGTAAAAACAGTAACGGCCGAAGGCAATAGGTACGTTTATATGATATATTGTATAATGGTATTTCCCTATCGGTTGTTTGAAGAGGGATGAATATGGGTAGGATAAATATCAGATACAATAGAACTCAACGCGAGCTTGATGAGTCTATGGATGTTATGACGAGTGAACAGAAGGAAGCTTTCCTGATATTATGTGATGCCATAGTACGGGTTGGAAATGGGATAACAGATGATATACTGGAAGCTTTTAAGAAATCGCCATATTAGCCCGATGATAGATGTGCAACTGATATGATACATCTCCATAATAGTTTGACAGGTTTGATTTCTATCGATGATAACGAATCCTTCGGAGCGATCCATCCGATTGGAGGTAACAGAGGCTTTTGAAAAGACTCTCCGAACTTTAACTTTTCCTCATACCTAAAAACACTTGCATTTGATATGCCCTCTGCATATAGGCATATTTTCAAAATCAAAAATTAGTTCCTTGTTTTTGTCTGGATACGACGCTTCAAGGATATTCTTTTCAATAGAAAAAATTCTTTTAGGATAGTCATACAGCTGAATGTCCATGTGCTTACACTCCTTTACACCTTTTAATTCCCTTAGTTTGGTGGATAAAAGTAATGTAAGCGTTTAACTGCTGTTTAAACGCTGAGGGGGAGATTCGAACTCCCGCAGCGCGTTAGCACTACCGGTTTTCAAGACCGGCGCCGTAGTCCACTTGGCTACCTCAGCACGTTTCAATGCGTGTGATATCCTTAATACCACTTTTGAATATAAGACTTTTGATTAGATGACGCGGTGATACTTGAAAATATAAGGGAAACGAAGAGTATTACTCTTCGCTTTCGTCTTCCTCAGAAGCTTCAGCCTCTTCAGCTTCAACTTCAGTGTTCTTGGTAATGTATGGGTATTTCTCCACGAATTCCAGGTTTGGTATGCCTAGGTTTTCTATGAGCTCGTGAGCTATACGACCCTTGGAGATGAGCCATCTCTGATTGAAGCTGAACTCAATGGGTATAATTACACGGATCAGTTCAGAAGTGATCTCCATATCCATGTTTGAAGCACCGGTGTAAAGGGACATAAGTCCTTTTGCCTTTTCCATTGGTTCTTCAAGCTTCTTCTCAATGGTGTACTCGTATGTGACAGTCCTGCCGGAAAGAGCATGGTTAAAGTCCACACGCAGCCTGCGGCCGATGATCTTTTGCACAACACCCTTCTTCCCGTCAACTTCTACCTCCATACCAGGGTATGGGCGGGTGTCCTTAAGCTGTGTTGCCACCTTAGTGATAGAGATTGACTCCACAAGTGAAGGATTGTGTACCCCAAATGCCTTCTCCGGTGGGATCTCTAGGCTTCCAGTGTATCCTACTTCCTTGCCTATAAAGTCCTCATCCAGACCTCTAATGGTATGACCGGAACCAACTATGACCACATCTCCACCATACATGCCGCGTGGATTAAAGATGCCATTCTCTTTTGCAAGTTCCTCATTTGTAGTATCAAAGACCTGTCCGTCCTCGAACCTTCCGGTATATGCTATCTTTATGAAATCTCCTTTCTCTATTGCCACGTATATCAACTCTATTTTTTGATTAATGTAATTATGAATAAAAGTGTCTCTGCTATACTCCTATGCCTTTAAGAACTTTTTGCCAGCAAAGCGGAGTAAAAGATCACATTGAGGAAAAGGAGGTAGGAACCACAAACAAAAAGAATTGAAATGAAAATATTCTATAAAAAGAAAAGTAAGTAGGGATTTTAGAGCCCTACTCCTCGGCCTTCAATGAAAAGCGAGCCACATAGGTCTGCATATCCTCGGAAAGCTTTGCAAGTTCCTGAGCTGACTTAGCGAGTTCCTGCATGGAAGATGTCTGCTCTTCTACAGCCGCAGAAGCTTGCTGTGTACCTGCCGCCGATTGCTCTGAAATAGCTGAGATCTCTTCCACCGAAGAAGTGATTTCCTCAATACTGGCAGACTGCTCCTGTGCAGCAGCAGCAATATCCTGTGCCATAAGTGCCACCTTTCCACTTCCCTCTACGATGGACTGCACAGCCTGTACAGTATCAGAAAGAGCTTTGGAACCAGTATTCACCTGACCAGTACCTTTATCCATTGCTTCCACTGCGTTCTCAGTACCAACCTGTATCTCCTTGATTAGAGAAGCTATCTCCTTTGCAGCATCACGTGATTCTTCTGCCAGCTTCCTGACCTCGTCAGCAACAACTGCAAATCCTCTGCCATGTTCACCGGCTCTCGCTGCCTCAATGGCTGCATTAAGTGCAAGTAGGTTTGTTTGATCTGCAATATTAGTAATAAGGTTGACAATTTCGTCAATTTGTTTAGACTTCATGTCCAGTTCACGGATCACATTTGCAGATTCGCCTACAGCTGACTGTATAGAACTCATCTGTACTATAAGATTTTTGGATTGTACACCTACATCCTTAATTGTCTCACTGGCCGTTATTGCTGTTTCTGCAGCTTTCTGGGCATTCGTGGCGATCTCCTGCACGCTCTGGGTCATATCGTTCATGGCCCTAGAAACCTCTTCAGTTTTCTGAGACTGATTGCTCGAACCTTTGGCTATCTCTGCAACAGTAGTTGAAACCTCAGTTGAAGAAGCTGTCATTTCCTCAGATGCGGCAGATATTTCCTGGGCAGAAGCAGCGATATTGGCAGCACTTACTCCTATCATTCTGACCATCTTATTCATATTATCCATAATATGATTCAGTCCGGCCGGAATTTCCTTGAAGTCCACTAGAACATTAGTATCGGCTCTTAGGTCAAGTTTTCCTTCCACCGCACTGTCTGATATTTTTTTGAAATCACATACAATTTTGTTGATCGGTCCATTTATGTTTCTTGCTATCAGATAAGCTACAGCTGCCATGAAACCCACTGCTGCTACTGAAATAATAATTAGCTGGTTTCGCAGGTCTGTTACTCCTGCCATCAACTCATCTTCTGGAACTACCATCACAAATGCAAACCCGGATGATTTTATTGGTGCATAGAACATGTTAGTATCTACTCCGGTGACCGGATCAAGAGTTCTAATATATCCCGATTTGCCAGCGGCTATATCTGCTGCCATCTGGTCAAATCCAGAAGCACCAATATCTGTTAAGGACTTTGTTCCTATCCAGTCTTTGTTAGTTGGATGAGAAAGGAACACACCTTTTTTACTGGTCATAAAAGCATAACCGGTGTCGTATACTTTGACCTTTGACATTTCTTCATCAATGGAATTAAGAGAGGCATCCATACCGCTAATGCCTATGAATTTCCCATCTTTCACTATAGGGGAGATATAGCTTACCATTAACACGCCTTCATACAAAAAAGGCTCCATAACTACTGATTGTTGAAGTGCTTTCGGTGTTAGGTAATAATCGCTTGTTTCGTAGTCTATCAATGGGTCTAATACAACTGAACCAGTAAGAGTATTCCAATATGGTGCAAACTTTCCAGTAGAACCATAAGTTGCGGTATTAGCATATTCATTGTCTCTTCCATCAAATGCATTAGGTTCAAATGCCACATATGTTCCAAGAGCACCGGGAGTTGTTACTAAAAGGTTTTTGACCATTGAGCTTACTTCATCCCTGTTGCCAGAATCATAATTTGCCATATTTGAAGCCAGGGTTTTACCCATTGAAACATATGTCTGCATGTTTCCGTCATAATCATTGGCATAAGCTTCAGCACTCGCTGCAGCCTCTTCGTGAGCTAGGTTTCCCAGTTCTACTGTTGCATCATTAATGGTCAAGTAACTGGAAATAGCCATCACAAGAGTAGCGCTAACAATTATATAGAACAATAATTTTGTTTTTAAATTGATATTTTCGAGTTTCAAAATCTCACCTTCAAAAAATATATATGCTACATAACACTCATTATTATATTACTATGTATTTATATATTTTGGATGTCTGACAGTTATCTCAAAAATAAGGTAGCAATTATGCCAGCTATTTAAAATAAGTTTATTACAACAAGTCAGTGCTTGTTAAGCATTGCCAACAAGGAAACTCTCAATTCCCCTTCTACTAGCACAATTCCCTTCGAAACATCAACAACTTTTGCCAGTTGAGGAAAATATATCCTTTCTGTTATCCAAGTAACATCCCTTACATGATGAAGGTCAAGAGCATTTTCCACATATTCATAGATGCCTCTTACTTTTCCCACAGCGAAGAAATCCTCTTCCGCAAGAGGCATGACGACCAGGTCACCAATATGTATGTCGTTAGCAAAACAAAATATAGCCTCAGACCACTTATTAAGTCGTGTTTCCCCTATGTAGCACAAGCGAGATCGTATGAGTTCTGTTATGCGTTCATGTTTTTCAAACCTGTCAAACTCTCTCATGGTTTCCCGCAAAAGTCTCGCTTCTTCTTTCAGGTCGTTCAGTTTGGATATGAGAAGTTCCATCTGATATCGTTGTAGTTCTTCCGGAGAGCCTTCAGGCAAATGGATCTTTTCGAATTCTTCTTCAAGTTTTGCTCTAAACTTACTGTCCATTTTCTTGTATTCTTCTCTCAGGTATTCAAAGTTAGAACTTTTTGTATCAATGTATTTCAGATTAAATATCTCATCGCTGAATTCGTCCATCAGATGGATCTCAATGTTGAATGTAATGACTCCCTGTTCCAGACAAGCATCTGCTCTCTTTCCACAATATCCGGTATTCACTAGCCAACAATTCACTACATCTTCCATCTGTGCCATCCTTTTCTCTTGTTATAGAGGACATATTAAGATGTCGAATAAAAAGGAAATATGAGTATCAATTGTAAGGTCTAGTGCTCAATTGTTAAATAACATGAATCACTCTTCTATTCCCAAATAAATCACTGAGATATATGATACCTGAAAAATCCTATGATATCATTGTAATAGGAGCTGGCCCTGCCGGTTCCACTGCCGCTACCTATGCAGCCCAGCGTGGTATGTCTGTTCTATTGGTCGATAAGAAAAAAGATATCGGTGTTCCCCTGCAATGTGGTGGCTTCCTGCCACATCTTGAAACACTTCAGGAACTAATTCCAGGTGCACACCTTCCTTTCACACTTGAGGAATACCCTTCCAGTTGCGTACATGCTACAACTTCTTTTCAGCGGTTCATAGCACCCAATGGCATATCTAAAGGTTTTGAGGTACAGGGGAATGCACTTGACAGGCGCAGGTTCGATAAGCACCTTGCCACGGTTGCTGCAAAAGCAGGTGCACACCTTCTCATCGCAACCAATGTGCTGGAAGTGACCGGGACCAGAGTGACAATGGATGGAGCATTCGGTAGATATGAAGTAGAAGGAAAAGTTATAATTGGTGCGGATGGTCCAAATTCAATGGTCGCCGCGTCAAAGGGCATGCTCAGAGAACCAGACCCCATGGGAATAAGCACAGCATTCGAATATGAGCTATCAGGTGTAAATGTAGATAAGGAAGCTGTAGAAATGTATTTTGGGAAAGATTATGTTCCCGGCGGCTATGCCTGGATTATATCCCAAGGTGATGACAGAGCTAATATTGGCGTGGGTATCCGGGAAGCTCTCTTTGCAGAACACATGTGTGCAAGAGATTATCTGAACAGGTTCATGTATGAACATCCTATTGCCAGTGAAAAGTTAAAGGAAGGTACCATCTTATCGGTCATCTCGGGACTTGTACCTGTAGGAGGAGCACCCAAGACCACTGCCACAAAAGACACTCTCATTGCAGGAGATGCTGCTGGTCATCTCATTGCCACTAATGGTGGAGGCATATCCACAGCAATGGTTGGAGGTAAAATTGCCGGAGAATCTGCTGCTGATTTTCTGGAAGGGAAATGTAAACTTGAAGAATATGATACTAGGTGGCGCGTGCAAATGGGGATGGAAATAAAGACTGCGGTCTACGTACGAAAATTAATGGATAAGCTCATGCTTTCGGATAGCATGATGAACATGGCTATCAAGACCATCTCCCCTACACAAATGAAAGCCATCCAATGCGGCCAGTTGCCTGATCCCGTGAAAAAAACCCTTCAGAAACTAAACATGGGTATGGGCTAACATGTATATTTTTGTATATGGCACATTAATGCGCGGCTGCGTGAGCCATGATCTTATGGAAAATGCAGTATTCATATGCAAAGCCCGTACATCCCAAAAATATGCGATGTTAGATCTTGGTCCCTTTCCAGGTGTACTGCAGAATCGAAACATATCTTTTATTAATGGTGAAATATATAATATAGATAAGCAGTTATTATGCAAGCTTGATGAGTATGAAGGCAACTGGTACTTCAAGTCAGAAGTGGAACTGGACAACGGCATGAATGCCCAGATGTATTTCCTTAAAGATATACCATCCACGGTGAAGGAAACAAGCTTTGTAATCCCTTCTGGTATATGGGAGGATAAAAGGGGTGATAACATAAAAACAGTTATAGGAAACATTCTTCAAACTAATAGAACCCTTCCTCAAGGGCACAAGGACACTCTGGCCTATGAGGTTCACAATAACCTCTACCTGAACATCACTAACAAGTGCAGTGCAAGCTGTACTTTCTGCATAAGGGACTTATGTGACGGCGTATTTGGCTATGACCTATGGCTATCCAAAGATCCAACCCTTGAAGAAATGCTCAGCCACCTCCATTCTCTGGACCTGCATAAATATAAGGAAATTGTCTTTACGGGTTTTGGCGAGCCAACTGCCAGTTTTTCAATTCTGCTTGCTATCACAAAATGGCTGCATGAGCAGGGAATAAAGGTACGTCTTGATACCAATGGCCATGCAGCATTAATAAATCCTGGCATCGACGTTGTGGGAGAACTTAAAAAAGCAGGGTTAGATGCAGTCTCTATAAGTCTGAATGCTCAGAACGAGGAACTGTATAACCAGCTTTGCAGACCTAAATATGCCGGTTCATATCAGGCTATGCTCACATTTACACGCCAGTGCATTGCTGCAGGTATCAGTACCCGCATGACAGTTGTCAAAGTCCCCGAGATTGATATTGAAACCTGTGAGCAAATAGCAACAGAAATGGGAGCCAGTTTTTTTGCAAGATAAATTAGTATCAGTATCTTAACAATGCAGCCACGATATCTGTAGAGTCCAAAAGTTCTTCAGGCTCTACAAATTCAACCTCAGCTCCTGTTTTCTGTGCCAGTTCGAATAATTTTTCCAGCACATTGACAACCAATATGGGTTCGCCACATGTTTTACACTCTTTTGGAACTTTGGCATTTGCCTGCAGGTTATGGCATCTTTCGCATATCCAACCAGGCACTGAAAGGCCTTGAAGTATAAAAAGAACATTCACTTTTCCCTGTTCTAGGCTCTCTTTTACAGCTTTTAGGCCATGTACTGCCAGTCCACCTCGAAGTATTTCGCTCCTGAACTCTTCGGCTCTTCTTCTTGATGTGGACTTTGCATCTTCATGCAATATCCCATCGCCTGCTTCCACAAGTTCATAACTTACAGTATTCATTGGAATATCCATGACTCCAAGTAGTTTTTGTTTCACTTCCTTTGGAAGCATCTCAATAAGTTGATGTTTTGCTTCCCCAGGTCCCGCAATTACAATACCCTTTGTAGGAAATTGATCACAAGTATCATGAATATTGTTTATCACTTCCGAAAGGAAGGACTTAATTGCTCCTTTTCTCAGGTGATTGAAACGCATCTGACTCCAACCACCTTTCTTATGTTTGTTCATCAGGTCGGTAGACAGATGTTTATGTTCCTTTATAATATCAGAGCGTATGCAGAAGAATTTTGCCTCTCTGGAATCCACAAGCAAGATACCATAATCTTCGAAATCTGCCTGCAGCCTTCCAAGTGGTAATATGAAAGGTGAGGTGTCAACAACTAGATACCTTTCCGGTTCAACAGCTATTCGGTATATCTGCAAAAAAGAGCAAGCAGCACATGCAAAAATAATTATTCCTTTCTCTGCGGAAACAGGTTTCTCGAAAAGCCATTTTTCAATCATGGAATAGGTTTTCTCAAATTGTTCCAAGAGAGAAGGAGGCAAAACTTTCTTAATGGCTTTTATACGTGATTCTACAAACAACTTGTTCAAATGATCATTTTCCTTACCTGGTGTTGGCAAATAGATAGACACATAAACTGGTTTTTCACTAGATATTTCACTAAGTACTCTAATATCTATCTCTGTAACAGGTACGAGATCATTGGAAATTATGCTTTGTAAGTTTTGTAAAGTATGCATAAAAAGGTTAACCTTAGTTAATACTTAAGGATTTGCAGGTTATGAAAATATCAAAATTATATTATCATAAAATCTAATATCACTTGCCATAAAACTAGTGAGATTCACTGATAACTATTTATATATCCTTGTAAAAACTGCTCATTTAAGTCAAAATCTAAGATCGGTATTTAGATTTTTGTATATCAGTGTATATGTCTAAATAAGTCATCCCTTTTTGCAACATGCATACGCTGCCGTATGCATAAAGAGAGTTTCTTAAGTTCATCCTGTTTTGCGCTTACCGGAACCACAACGTCCTGCCACATATTCCATGGCGATGGCAGTCCAAGCTTCTCCACGATACCATCAAGCACATGGTCGATCATATCTTCTTCTATTTTATCCATTTTATTGATAGCCAATATGGTCGATATGCCAACCTCATTGAGGAATTTGAACAGCTCTATATCCACGGGTATTTCATTTCTTTCTTCCCATCTGGCAACTATATCCAAAAAAGCAGAACCATCGACAACTAAAACTGCAATGTCTATCCTGTCAGCATTGTCTTCTATGTAATGCACTATCTTATCCTTGACGATATCCTGCTTGCGTTCCTTGACACCACTCATGAAGCCAAAACCCGGCATATCTGTAACCAGCAGATCATCAAGCCTTACATGTGTAGGTTTCAGAGTAACTCCAGGCCTTTTGCCTACTTTTACCTTTCCACCTGTTAATTTGCGGATGATAGAGGATTTACCCACATTGGACCTGCCGACAAAAACTATCTCAAATCCAGCACCATCAGTAAGGTCCATTTTATTTTTCATATTATCTCCAGTTGCTTAGTGGCATTTATCGATAATATGTTCTTCCTTTAATCTGTGCTCTTCTTCCCCTATCCTGATATCCAGATCATTCAGAAAATTTTTGAAGTTAGCTACAGGTATCCTTGCACCAGCGGCCTCCGCCAGCCCCCCTCCTGTTCCGCCATATCTTGGAGCGAGGTCCCGTAAAATGCGGTTAAGATCAACTGGACTGCGTGAACGGAAACTAATATCATAGGAATGTTTTGTTTGCCGGTATTCTGCAGAGCCTCCTACTTTTCTCTGGCCGTATGCAGCAGCGTATATAGCAGATTTGGACTTGTATCCCTTTGGGTCAATTACATAGGCTAGGTTTTGAAGGCTTTTTACCTGCTTCTTTATACGTAATCTCAACTGTTCTTCAAGTTCAGAGCAATTTCTTGCAAATTCAAGTACTTCCGGTATATCCGAAGGAAGCTTATCCTTTGCAAGGTGTTCTACCAGAAACCTCTTGAAATCAAATTCGCGGCCTGCATATATTATTGCCTGTATTAGTGCACCTGCTTCAAAGAAAAGCGTTCTTTTATCCCAGTCCTCGCACCACAGTTTCACCGAATCGCTATCATCTGCATAATCTCCTATAGCTCCGTAGATGGCCACTCTGCGCACATCCCGGTTTAACCGATGGGCTAGCACCTTGTAGGTGAGTTCAGAAGAACAGACACAGGGATCATTATGCAGCCATTTTTCATTCCAGCCGTTCTCAGGTATAGGATGATGGTCTATGTATATGAGATCGCTTTCTTTAGCCACTTCCTTAAGCCTCTGGAGCAGCTCTGTGCTGGTTCGCTCGTCAATAGCGATATCGCAAATGATCACCCGCTTGTATCCTTTTGCCAGATCAAGTTTTTTCAACAGGCTAACAGGACTTGTGAAATATATCTGCGAATCAGGATAGGCAGTTTTGGCAATAGCACCGGAACATATTCCATCCGAGTCTCCATGAGTGAAGATTATAGTTTCAATGGCATGATCTTGTTGAAAAGGTTTCATAATATATCCAAATTAAATCGTTAAAGGGAAGTTGGTCTGACATCTATTTAAAATGTTTCCCCTTCGAAATTAGAGTCGCCATCCAATTGCTTTTTCTATTAGATTCACTACACTTTGCTTGAAACTGCTAACAGAGTTTATTTTTTCAGAAGCTTTGTTCTCCTGAACTATTGTTTCTTCTGTATCATTTTCAATTTCCCAGGGTATTTCCTCTTGCGATATGTTTTCTTCGGACAAAGGTTCTTCAACTGTATTTTCCTCTATTTTTAATATTTGGCTTGCAGATTCAAATGAGTCTTCATATCCCCTAGAGTCGACAAACCTCACTTTTGCACCCGGTATAACAGTATTTCCACTGGAGTTCAAAAGTACTGAATACTTAAGCGTCCATATATCAGATGGCTGCATTACCTGGTTTTTGCTCAGATTCCCGCTGATGAGTGTGGAACCTTCCGGTAGCTGGTCAGTAAGTTGCACATAAGCAGCTCGGTCTCCAGAGTTATTTGCCAAAAGAGTGATATTTAAAAGGCCTTGTGTTCCCGTATCCTGGTAAATAAATGATTTATTAATATCAATGTATGGGCCATGTATCACGATTTCACTTGAATTGGTTTTTATGCTGTGAGTTATTCCATTGTACTCAATGGATAATTTCATACCAGGTATCAGAAATGTTCCCGGTTTTAAGGCGCGTATGGAATAACCAATAGATCTTTTATCCTTTGGCTGCAGATTAATGGTCCAGTCAGTGCAATCTGTATCGGGATCAGTTATTAATTCATCAGGCATCGTCTCATTGATGTGGATATTTTGTAGAGGAATGTCCTTCAGATTGATGACTTCAGTTAATATGTAGACTCGTTCATCAATATACGCTTCTTTGGCAGGGAGCCTTTTTACTCTGATAACACTATTGATCCAGGGTATTGGCTTGATTACAGACGAACTGTTTGCAATGGCAATCTCTACAGTGGCATAAGGTGTTGGTATGTCATTGCCTGTTACTACCTCTTTAGCAGTTAATTTCACCAACCCGTCAAGTATCGTTTCATTTGAAATTACACTATTGTTAAGAGCAAGTATAGCATTCCATGACCGTGAAGTGTTGCTTTTTATGCTAAGCATCACGTAATCATCAGGCAGATCCACAGGTTTTGATGGTGAAAAATCCAGGGCTGTGATCGTATATCCATCTATTTCAGCCTTCTCACCCCAATAAATTGTAAATTCCGACGGAGTAAGCCATTCTGTATCATTTGCATCTGTGCCAGATGCAGTTACAGGATGCTGCTGAAGTACGAGAAATATAACCAGTACTGCAGCAAATAATATAGATTTGCGATCCATATATGTCTTAATCCTTTTTCACAAACTTCATTACAGCTATAAAAGCAAGTATCAAAACCCATGCTTCAAAACCGGGCTGCTGACCGATTTCTCCATCAGTTCCGGTACTTGCCGCAGCTGTACCTGAACTGGCTGAACCCTGAGTACCAGATTGAGTTTGAGAAGTGGAATCCTTATCATCTTCACCTTTTAGAGTGATCTCCGGCATGTTTGAGGTCTTTTCACCTTTATAGCCTTCTAAATCCGTAAATTTAGCAGATGTGGCTGGCAGTTTCATGTCATCTTCATTTTCAAGCTTAAGCACGTATGAAAATTTTTGTGTGGACTTATCATTGACCACATCATCGAAAGTCATGATCCCGCTTACAAAATTAGTACCTTCAGGTACTGTTTCCATTATTTTTACATTAGCATCTCTATTTCCTTCATTTTTCATAGAAACGGTCACAAGCACATTGTCACCGGGATTGAAGGAAGAAACGTTTACCTTTTTCTCGAGCACTATGTACGGACCATTGATCTGAATGACAGGTGCATCTGATTCAAAGGTATATTTTTTGCCATCTACTGTGAAGCTAGCAGTAGCCTTTGGCAATGTGAACTTTCCGGGTTTGATGGGCTTAAGAGCATATTCCAGAACAGTATCTGTTTCCTGCGCATTTACAGATATTGTCTTTTCTGTCTCTACATTGCCTTGAAGTTCCAAGTCATCTGTCTGTGGATCACTTAAAAGAACAGAATTAAGGGCATATGCACCGGTATTCCTCAGAATTAGAGAAACATACACTGTGTCATCCATATATATTTCTTTTTTACAGGTTTTTGTAAGCACAATCTCCGATTTTGGCTCAATGGTAATGGTCTTTGTACCATTGAATATATGTTTTTCACCATTTATATCATAAGCAGTGGCTTGTGCAACAATTTTGAAGTCTTCTTCATCCCACAGCATGGGGATCTCCAGACTAAAAGCAAGTGGTTTGCCGGATTCTCCTTTTTCAAGAGAAGATATTGTTTGGGTAAGTTTCCCGTCGGCAAGTTTAAGACCGGCAGTATCTATGTTTAAAGCTATATTGCTGGCTTCTGCATCTCCTGCATTCTTAATGGTTACATTACCTTCTATGTAACGAGGAGTTGAAAGCCTGGTTGGATCATAACTGTCCTTTTCTATATCTAGTGTCACTTCAAGATCTGGTAATCCACGCCTGTATATTTGCAGTTTGGCAGTAGGATCTACAAGATTTCCTGTCCAGCTATCGACTTTTAAGCTCAGGGCACTGGCAAATACCTTTATGTCATCTCCACTGGTTGTGTCTCTGTAGATCAGTTCATCAGAGAGTTTCAAGGCTCCTGCTGTCATATATTTGTTATTTTTGTAGATCGTGATATATGCATAACCATCTTTATTGAAGTCATCTGCTGTAATAACATAGTTATCTACCGTGTAAGAATCTCCCCAATGAAGAGTAACGGTTTTTACAGATTCCCATTCTATATCATCTGAGCTGTAAGCCGACACATGAGGTGCCAGGCAAAGCAAAACCAGGAATAAGAAAAACATGGACTTTATTGACATATTAGTGCCTCTTTAGTAGATGCTGGATCTTTATAACATCAGTTACTTCTTGCAATATAGTATATTTATATCATTATATATCTATGTTGCTCTTGAATTACAGTTAAATAGTTGTCTGTATAAAAGCCAATGGAACTGCATTACTGAAAATGAACTCAATGCTTTCCATCCACAAGGCAACTAAAGCTTCAATGAAATTAAAAAAGTAAAAGTACTGCCTTTTCCCACTTCACTTTCCATCCATATACTTCCACCATGCAGCTCCACAAAATGCTTTGCTATATAAAGCCCGATCCCGTTTCCTTTATACTTGCGGGTTGAAGACGAATCTACCTGTATGAAAGGCTTGAACAATTTCGTTTTGTCCTCTGTACTGATGCCTATACCATTATCGATGATCTCGGTATGCAGCACATCAGGCATTTGTTTAACCCTTATCTTTACAAAACCTTCCGGTTTGCCGAATTTTATAGCATTGCTCACCAAATTGCTAAGTATCTGCTGCAATTTATTCCTGTCAGCTTTTATTAACCCTACCTGCGGATCAAGTTCTATTTGCAGCTCAATATTTTTCTTTGAAGCAAACTGACACATTTCAGTTTTAACATCCTGTATGAGACCTGGCAGATATATTTCCTCAAGTTCAAGATTTGTTTTACCAGCTTCGATATTTGATATGTCAAGTATGTTGTTGATTACATCAAGCAGACCTTTACTTCCCTCTACTATGTTATTGAGGTACTTCCGCTCATTCTCTTCCAACTTTTCTTCAACACTTTCCTGTAAAAGATCTGAAAATCCCATTATGGCGTTTAAAGGTGTTCTTAGTTCATGTGTTACATTAGAGAGGAATTCACTCTTTGTCTTGCTGGCTTCTTCTGCCACATTCTTGGCATGGATTAGTGTTTCCCTTGCTTTTTTGCTTTCAGTTATGTCCTCTACTATACAAATGCCACCAGCAATCGCTTTTTCTTCAGTAATCACAGGAACAAAACTCGCTCTTATTGGTGTATCTCTTGCACCCATAAATGAAAAAGAAGTCCCAGAGAAATTATCCGGCTTTCCTGAAATCACTACTGTGACACATTTCTTAATTTCTTCATTTGCGTCAGGACCAAGCAGATCAAAACCAATTATTTTGCCGATGACATTTACCTCTTCCACACCTACTATATCCACAAAGCTCTTATTACACTGTGTGATAACCCCATGTATATCAAAGTGAATAATTCCCAGGGGGGACTTTTCGAATATCATCCGATATTTGTCTTTAGCTTCTCTCATTTCCTTCTCATTGAGAATTCGCTGTGTAATATCTCTAATATTGACACTAAAGAAAGAAGCTCCGTCTTTCTTCCATGAAGAATGTGAGATTTCAATGGGGAATTCTGTTCCATCCCTTTTCAAACCGTAAAGCTCAATAGTATTTCCCATTACCCAGGAACGGCCTGTTGAGACAACTATGTCCCATCCCTGATGTATATGCCTATACCTTTGCGGCATAATCATGGAAATATGCTTTCCAAGTGCTTCGTCTTCCGTATAGAAGAACAGGTTTTCAGCACCTCTATTCCAGAATATAATATTACCTTCCTCATCGGAAAATATGATCGCATCTGAAGCTGAGCGTGCCTGGGAGATGAACATATCGCTGGCCATCTCGAGGGTATTGAGGTTAGCTTGCCTGTCGGCAATATCTCTAATGGTACCAATTATCCCCTTTACATGGCCATCACTGTCAAGTAATGTTTGTGCATACAATTCTACCCAATATGTGGTTCCTTTTGGATTTTTAAGGCGGCCTGGTACCCGAGTCTGCCCGGAGTTAGTGAGTGTGATAGATAAAGAACGAATTATCTTGCTTTGATCTTCATAAAAGAACAAATCTGATAATTCTTTGAGGATAAGTTCCCTAGAAGTGAATCCATATGTGGCAATAGAAGGACTAATATAAGTGATGATTCCTGCAGCATCCGTTGCTAGGATTGTATCCACTGAGTTTTCCACGAGTGAGCGATATTTATCTTCAGCAGTGCATATAGCATATTGCTTAGATACAGAATTAACTGGTTCTATTTGTATTATTATTCTGGATATATTCCCGTTTTTGTCATAAAGATAGCCGCTCTTGAGAACAACCGAATGTTCCTGACCATGCTTATCCAGTATAGGCAGTTCAATATCGGAATGATTTTTGCTGCCTTCAGTCAGTTTGGCATATATCTCTCTTACTTCATACCATCTATCAGAAACTATCAGTCGTTCATACCATGTACGGCCGACAAGCTCTTTTTTTGTGAAATCCAAAGTCTTACAAAGATATTCATTTGCAAAAAAGATCATCTGGTTGCTATCAATGACAAGTAACATGGAAGGGACGGCATCCATATATGTCTGTAAGATCTCAAGGCGAGATTCATTAAAGTTCATCGAATGAGGAACAAAAGAAAGGTCTATCTCTCTTTCTAAAAAGGTACTGTGGGCTGCATCAGAACCCGCTTTTTTAAAGGTCATGGATATTCCTGCTCATTGGATCGAAGAGGTCGTATCGGTCATCGTGCTTTATTTTATCACTTTGGAACAAGCAGCCTGAAACCGTTGATCATTTGCGGCCTTTCAACAGCCTTAGACATTTCTGTAAGGGAAGGCAGTTCAGTTACATTCGGATGCTGGAGCATGCCGTAGAGGCGCTCGTTGTTTTCCTGAAATGATGTAAATCCTGATCTTAAGTGAATACGGTCTTTCTCTTGAGGGGATATATCATAAAAAGCTTCAGTGGCATGTCTTTCCTTTTCCTTAGTTTTTTTGCTAAGGCCAAGTTTCATGTCTTTTTCCCTGTTTTTGGTTCCTGTTTCCTTTCCTCTTTTATAATTTTCACTGACCAGCTCAAGAAGACCTGCTTCCTTTGCCACTGATTCCAGGGCAGCATATCGCTCACTAACCCAGCCCAGTTCTGAATGTTTATGATAACCAACTTCAAATCCAAGATCATAGGCCCTTTTTTCCAGCTCGGATTTCTCCGAATCGCTGAGCATTCTTTTTGCTTCTTCCCTCTTAAAAAGCCGCATCCTTCCCCACTTCCTTATTGTAGAAGACCTTCTACTTGCAACCCTCGTTCAGTGAATTGAACTTTATGCATATTGCAGTCATGTTTTGTGCCACGCATCTTGATTATCTGAATAGCACGTGTCATCTGCTTTTCATAAAGGAAGTTGTGCAGGAAAATTACTCCATGGGATGCAAACTGTTCGGTAGTATATGCACTTGGATCCGTTAGCTCACCTATAATAATAGTTGTACAACCCAGTTTTTTCAGGTTCCTGATGAAACGTGTCATTTCTTTTTCCTGAAGTGCCGGGTCTTGTGTTGCAAAGCGTATTGCAGTCATGGAATCAATGACAAGCCTTTTGACATTGTATTCAGCAACGTAAGCTGCCAGTTCTTTAAAGACCATGGCAGGAGATGGAGCGTCATGTTCATTGGAATAGCCTTCGATTTTTTCATGGGGCTGAATTATGTCTTTTAATTCATCCATGTATCCATATTCCATACGGGGTCCCAGGTCAGCAAATAACAGTTTCTTCACTTTTATAAGTGGTATGACATTAAGAGAATAGTTGGACATATCATTTATTATGTTCTGGGGACACTCAAGTAATGTGACATACAGTCCCACATCACCCTGCAGAGCACCTTTTGCAAGAAATTGTACTCCAAAGGTGGTCTTGCCAGCTCCAGGAGGTCCGCTTAACAGATAAACACGTTCCGGGAGTAGTCCTCCCTGTATGGTCTCGTCCAAACCTTCTATCCCACTTTCGATTCTCATAAATAAACCTCTCTATAATAATATATCTAATTATATTTTAATGCTTCGATAGAATTGCCGTGGGATTTCTTGTGCCTGCATTGGATTATAGATTTTTGATTGCGACAGATTCTTATGAATTGAGGACAAAGGCCTTTTATGCATTTATCTAAGATCATCCCAGTTTTGGAAAAAATAGCTCCTCCTGAGCTTGCTGCAGAGTTCGATATAGGCAAAATTGGTCTTAATCTGGACCTTGATAATGATGTTAAAAAAATAGCAGTTGCTTTGGACCCTACTGATTATGTACTTAATAGGGCCTCAGAGATCAATGCTGATTTGTTAATCACCCATCATACGCTTATTTTTAATCCGGTGAATTGTATTTCCAAAAGTCTTGCCACCAGTTTGCAAATAGCTCTGGATAACAGGATTTCTCTATATTCCATGCATACGAATTTTGACAGGGCTAAAGGTGGAATAAACGATGTGCTTGCAAAGAGGCTGGGACTTAATAATATACAAGAACTTCAAATGGGGCGGATAGGTGAAGTGCCTGTATGTTCCACGGAAACCCTGGCAAACCATGTAGCAAAAAGTCTCAACACTCATGTACAATATGTTGGGGAAAGGGATGATATAAAACGTGTAATGGTTTTTGGAGGTAGTGGTTTTCGCAACGAGTATCTGGAAGTGGCAAGAGAGCACGGCGTTGAAGCGTTCGTTTCTTCAGAACTTAAACATGATGTGATACGCTCTCGGGGAGAGCTTATTCTTATCGATGCCACACATTATGCTACCGAGAATCCGGGTATGGAGGAGCTCTGTCCGCGCCTGGCAGACCTGCTGGGATTAGATGTGGAATTCATACATCACAATCCATTCATCAGGGTGATATGAGGGATTATTTGATGTCGGATACTACAGAGTGGAAAGATGTGGAAGAATTGCTGGAGCAGCAATTGAAGCAGAAGGCAAGAGCTAAACACAGAGGATACGGGGATTATGAAAAAAGAGTTTACAGAGGACCTTCTGTGAAAAGAGAGTATGAGTAGTTTTTCTCAGATA
Organism: Methanosarcinaceae archaeon UBA470; assembly: GCA_002508425.1. Lineage (GTDB taxonomy): Archaea > Halobacteriota > Methanosarcinia > Methanosarcinales > Methanosarcinaceae > Methanomethylovorans. The sequence goes on along the minus strand of DAKU01000125.1, from coordinate 21,914 downwards.
CTCTATTTTTTGTCTTTCACCACACGGGCATAAACTTTCAATGTGGAATACGCTATCTCTTGCCAGTTATAGACATCTTCAATAAGCTTACGCCCTTCTTTACCAAAACCTGCTTTCCCTAAGCCATCCAGCACATAGTTGATTCCCCATGCAATGGAATCCGGGTTTTGGTACACGGTAACTCCATTCTTGAAGTTCTCAATAAGCTTCACAGCATCAGTAGCCACCACACTCTTACTTGCATCCCATGCTTCAAGTACAACAATGCCAAAAGGCTCGTTGCGACTTGGAACACATACGATATCTGCAGCATTGTACCAATCCCTAGAAACTTTGTCGGAAGCATAACCAAGGAAATGAGCCACATTCTTAACTCCCATTGAACTAGCCATATATTCACAATGGGCTCTCATTTCTCCCTCTCCGATAAATACAAACTGTGCATCCCACCGGTGAGACAATACTTTTCCTATGGCCTTTACAAGCATATCAGGTCCTTTCTGATAACTCATGCGCCCGATGAACAAAACCACAGGTGCCAGCGGATGGATACCGTATCGCTTCTTTACTTCACCCGGATCTACGTCATTGCGTATCTTATCCAGGAAAATACCGTTGGGTACCAGTGAGATCTTGTAATCCGGAATACGGTATAGGGACTGCACTTCCTTTTTCAGTACCTCTGAAGTAATTATAACTTCAGCAGCTTCATAGCCACCCAGCCATTCTCGGTGTGAGATGGTTTTAGCCTCCCACCAATACCCATGTGCATTCCCGTTACGTCCCCATTCCGTACTGTGATATGTGAGAAGGAAAGGCAATCCTTTTTCTGCTTTGAGTTTGCATAGTACATTCACCGGATGCCAGTCATGACCATGGAGAATATCAAAATGACCAAAACGGTCTACCATTTCCAGAAACATCCAGTACATGGAATCGCACATCCTGTTCATCTGGTTCATCACGCCACCTGACTGATCGTGGTCTACACGATGATAATGCACACCATTTATGAATGCATGCGGTTCAAGCCCGCGGTTACGGGTGAATATATGCACCTCATGACCTTTAGAAGCAAGTACCTCGGATAATTCAGAAACATGAGGGGCTATTCCTCCCACCTTTACTGAATACAAGCTCTCCCACGAGAACATACCAATTCTTAATTTCCTCATTTTTTCCCCGCTTATCTATATTCAATGTGTTTCCTGCTCGGACATTCCTTCGTTCATATACTCGGCAGCCTTTTCAGGAGGCATTGTATTGATAAATATGTCTGTATTTTTCTCAAACCCGGCCATCTTGCTTGTCACAGGCTGGAGTCTGATATTCAAATGATATGAATCATCATTCAGCAGCTGGAAAAACATATAATTGTAAGAAGGAGATCCCAGTACTGTTTCTAATCTGGAAAGCACATAGCTCATAGCAACACCGAGCGAATGCAGCATATCCTCTGACATTGCTCCAAGATGACTTACATGTTCTTTTGGAAGGAACCAGATCTCGAATGGAACCTTTGAGCAATAAGGAGCAAAGGCTATGAAATGTTTATTCTCATAAATGGAACGTTCATTTGAAGATTCCATATGTACTATATCACAATAAGGACATTTGCTTTTCTCATGGATTAAATCTGATTCCCTTTTAATTAAAGGAGGGATCAAGGGTAATGCGATGAGCTGAGAATGGGTGTGCTCCAGAGACGCACCTGCCTGCTTTCCCCAATTCTTGAATAGAGATACGTATTGTATCTGTGGCTGTTTCCAATAATGCAGGACCCGATCTCTGTAAGCCGTCATGAGGAGGGTCATTTCGTCATCTGTGAAATTGGTCAACCTTTTCTCATGTTGAGGTGTTTCAATTATCACTTCGTGGAAACCATAGCCCGATTGATAGGGAATACCAGCACCTTCCGGACTAAGTGCGGGATATAGATTTGGTATGCAACGGATCTGCCAATCTCTAATAAGTTCATTCTTACTGTCTTGAAGGATCTTTCCATGCTTGTACACTGCCATAGCTGGTGGTGTCATGTCTTCTTTGCCTGCACAGAACACACAACTTGTAGCATTCTGGACCTCAGGGAAAGAAGAATAATCCGAAGGCCTTTTGCCTCTTCCGGCAGCTATTATGCAATAATCCTCAAGGAAATAGTGTTTGCGTATCTCAGACACTAGTATTTCTCCTGCTTAATTAAACAGATTATCCTGTTAGTTTTCCTCTTCTTCCTGGACTATGCATACACCCGTCAGAAGCTCGTAGTATTCTTTTGTGGGACTCAGCCAGTTCATTTCCTTTGCAAGCAGGTTGGCCTCTTGGCAAAGAAGGCTGTACTTAACTTTGTCATCAATGTAAGTGTCCAGGAAATAATCCATAGCAAGAGCATAGTCAGCTATGGTCTCATTATATGGAAGGTCTATATTATCCACAACTATCACACCACCCATACCCATCACGAGGCGTTTGATGCTTGCAAGGGCATCACTAAAACCGCATACCTTGCTAACTATGCTTGGTGTAGCCTCTTTTCCTGCTTCAAGTCCCGTCAGCAGGAAAGGTTCATATCTAGACGGGAAGATCCCTGCAATACACCCTGCCATCAACTCATCAGAGTTCATATTAAGACCGCCGTCATGATTTGATATCCACTGAGGGTACAATACAGCTGTCACATGTCTTCTTCCTGTGATGAGTTGTGCAGGCTCGAGTTGCCTTTCCGTGATCATCCTCTGGAGTCTTATCTCCTCACCTTGTAAGATCTCATCCGGAAGCTTGAGAGGGAACCCATCTGGCACATTTGACTTTGGACCATGGGCCGCAATAATAAAGCATACTACACGTATGTCCTCATCCTGCTGACCTGCAACTATCTCCATCTTCACCATTCTATCCAATAACATGAGGGAATCCAGCAGGTCAGGATAACCTTTGTTCTCGATCTCAATACGGGATATGGAGAAAACTGGTAGTATCCTTTTCACAGGAATAGGCACACCTCCATACACTTTATGAATATTATCTGAAAGGAAGGTCTGTATCTTCTCACGACATTTCTTCTTTTTTTCCATGGAAATGCCTGCTCCATTGCTGTCTATACCATTGCGCACAACTATCGAATCTATCCCGTAGAACAATTTTACTTCTTTGCGCGTGGAGTCACCTACTGCGGTCACGACATCGGCATTTACTGAAAGGGCTTCAAGTCTTGCCAGGTTCTCCGGCACTTTTTGATCCCAAGTGCCATCATTCTGACGGATCTTCTGTAATGATTGATGCCCTGAGGCTCTCCCTGGTAATGTTGCATGGTAGGTAGCTACTGAATTTACAGACAAACCTAATTTACGCAACCTTGCCAGAGTATAAAATACGCCGAACTCGTGGCAATGCAGGTATACATGCATGCTGGGCATAAGAGAAGCAGCGAAATCAGATATCGCCTTATCCGTGAAATCCTTTGCACGTTGTGTTTTTATTGTCACAAGCTCTCGTATGAACTCGGAAATAGCATATGAGAGATTAAGATAATGAGTATATTCCTGTCCATTACCCATGTTCTCATACTTTAACGAATCGAGTCCTACAAGAGAAAAAGCTTCGGCTTTCACTTTATCGGTGAGGCACATAACGGTACCTGAGTAGTCGGACATTATCCTGCAGAAATCGTTTGTTTTGAACATCAGGTAAATAATAGGTATGCCTTTGTAATGGCGTACACCACTAATGATTTCAATACCTCTTGATTTCATGGCTGTGATAGCTTCTGTGACCTCATCCTCAGTTTCATAAGGCTCAAACCCAGTCATATCAGTAATACGGTTGAGGCTTTTGTGCCAATCAGTGCCTGCATGTCCATAATAGGGACCTGCAACTATAATGCCGGGTAGCATCTCATCCTTGATGGCCCCTGAACTCATCAGGGATGCAAGAGTAGTAGCTTCGGCATCAATCACATTCCAGATACCACCCATTTTATTCGACTTTGGACCAGCCTCTTCCCCTGCTATAACTAACCATTTTCGTTCAAACATTATTGATTCCCACTGATGATTGTATAAAAGTTTAATTGGTCTCTACCAATAAAACAATATCGTTAATATCTATGCATTAGAATATATACTGTTGTTAAAGTACAATAGACTAAAATAATGAGAGATGATATATCTAATCATGGAATCGGTTTGTGTGTGTGTGGAGTTACATCTACCTTATCATTTGAAATGGTACTGGTCTGCGGATGGTTATCGCATACCTGAGATATCAACTTATTTTGACCAGGAGAGGATCTTTAATGATTTTCAGCGTATGGCAGCAAACATTGGCAGAACTAACAAGATACTAGAACGATCGATTGCTAATGGAGCGGCCTATACACTGAACCTTTCAGGGACATTTCTTGATCAATGCTCCTGGGATCCAAGAGTATTGAATTCATTCAGGGAGTTGGCAGATACCGGAAATGTTTCATTTGCGGCATCAACCTATTATCATTCCCTTAGTGCTCTTTATCCCGACCTCACGGATTTTAAAGAGCAGGTATGGACGCATATGGAAAAAATATCGGAGCTGTTTGGCATTACTCCTTCAGCTTTTGTAAATCCTGAATTGATGATATCGGGAAATATTGGAGGAGTGCTCAAAAAGCTGGGTTTGAAATGTATGATAGCAGAGGGGGCTAAAAATCTGCTAAACACAGATGTGCCGTCTAAAGTGTATTCTGATGACATACCCACACTGCTTCGGCACATTGGCCTCAGCGAGGACATCAGCAGGCATTTCTGTGACAAATCATGGGAAGATTATCCACTGATAGCCGATAAATTCTCTTCCTGGATTGAGCGCATTGAAGGTGATGTTATCACTCTTTACCTGGATTACGGTTCCATAGCCTGGAACGAGAGCAAAACAGGAGGGATGTTCCAGTTCCTAACAGAACTGCCGCAAAGCCTGGAGGAAAGAGGTATCAGCATGATCAAGCCCGAAGATGCCGCGAGCAGATTTGACAAAGTAAAGCTGGACACCATAAAAACCGAGTCTGCAGCTCGTTATGGGATGGGGGGCCTGCTTGGAAACCATGCACAGCATTTCTACCTAAAGGAACTTGAGATCATAGCACAAGAAATAAAGGAACATGCTGCTGCTTCAGATAATACGCAGATGCAGCATATATTCGGATATCTACAGCAAAGTGATATTTTTCTGGATATGAACACAGCTCACATTACCGGATATGAGAGGGCTGTGAACAATATATCCATACTATCTGATTTCAGAAGGGCTATATGGGAGGGGAGAACATGAGGTCTGTCTGCTTTTACTTTGAGGTCCATCAGCCATATCGATTAAAATGGTTCTGGCCGGATGAACACACGGGCTTTGAGAGATATTTCGATAACAAGACTAACAGGGAGATATTTGAGAAGATCTCACGCAAATGCTACCTTCCAGCTAACAGGACCATGCTTGATCTTATTGATGAATACGGAGGAAAGTTTAAGATAAGTCTCTCTGTCACAGGTACATTGCTCAGCCAGTGTGAGAAATGGGATAAGGATGTACTGGAAACCTTCAAACAGATGGCAGAGACAGGATGTGTGGAATTCCTGGAAGAGACTAACTATCACTCTCTGGCAGGTTTGTTCGATGATAGGGAAGAGTTCAGGGAACAGATACGTGAGCACCGGGAAAATATGAAGGCTCTCGTAGGAGTGGAACCTCAGGTGTTCCGTAATACGGAGCTGATTTATAATAATAGCCTTGCAGCCACTGTCAAAGATATGGGATATAAAGCAATACTTTCCGAAGGTACTGAACATCTGCTTGGCAACAAGTCACCTAACTATGTCTATCGTGCAAAGGACTCAAATATCAGGGTGTTGCTGCGTAATTATAAACTCAGCGATGACATCGGATACAGGTTCACCGCGAGATGGTGGCCGGAATATCCGCTTACAGCGGACAAATGGGCCAGTTGGGCTTCCCTTACACCGGGAGATACTTTAAATATTTTCATGGATTATGAAACTTTTGGAGAGCATCAATGGGAAGAAACGGGCATTTTCAAATTCCTGAAAGCATTGCCAGGAGAGGTCTTAGACAGGAAGTTGGCTTTCCATACTCCTTCTGAAGTGATCAGCAGGTACGACCCTGTGGCAGAGATAGACGTTGGGGATTTTTCCACAATTTCTTGGGCTGACACTGAACGCGATACCAGCGCATGGCTGGGTAACGATATGCAAAGAAGATGTTTTGAAGATGTCAAGATGCTGGGTCAATACGTACGCAGAACCAAAGACCCAGAGATCATCAATATCTGGAAGCATCTGCTCACTTCAGACCATTTCTACTACATGTGCACCAAAAATCTTGGTGACGGTGATGTGCATTCATATTTTAGCATTCACTCATCGCCATTTGATGCTGCTATTAATTACATGACAATTCTCATGGACTTTAAATCCTTGGTCTTCAGAAAATTGGATGCTGTGGATGCTGAAGCCCATGAATAATGGGAGAAAAGGGGGTTACTATGGTACGGGATTTATACATGTTTTCCAGGGGCGATGAGAATGCTCATGTGGTGTGGTTCAGCATTACTTATCATACAGATATGGGTGCTGAAGCAAATATCAATTCAGTGCTTACTGAAATAGGAGTGAAATTAAAGTTTGCATACCTTGACAATACAGAACCGAATGGACAAGGAAAGTATGTGCTTTTCACGGAGGTTAAGGAAGAGGCACAAATAGAAACGATCAATGAAATGCTTCGCAAAATTAAAGGAGTAACTGAGGTAGAATCAGGTATCTCTGGAAATCGTATGATACATACAGTGGATTTTCCTCTGAATTTTCTGGGAGAAAGAGCCGTAATTACAAGGTCAAGGACTATTCTGGATATACTAAAGATAATAAGGGAAAATGTGATCCAGCCCGATGGTCTGCTTCTGCTGAGCGGCCTTAAAGGAGGCAAAGGTGCTGCAAAGTATGTCAAGGGCATAATGCCAGCAGACAGGAACAATTGTATGGCCATACTGAGAGAACTATTCCTTGCATCCGGCTGGGGAAAATTGGAAATGGATTTTGATAGAGATACCTGTAGCGGTAAAGTAAGGGTAAGGGATTCGTTCATTGCAGATGCATACGGTCCCAGTGACCTTCCTGTATGTGGATACATAAGTGGGTTCATTGCAGGTTACATGACAGAAATGATGGGGTACACTTTCCAGGTCCGTGAAGTCAGCTGCAAGAGCATGGGAAATGCAGTATGCGAACATCTGGTATCAATTGCACCTGAAGGAGTTAATTTGGAACATATTATGAAAGAGGGGATCAAGTGATCAGGCAACCTAATGTTATCCTGGGTAATGGCAAGGTTCTTGTCACCATGGGCAAGAAAGGCGAACTGTTAGGTTTTTTTTATCCTCGCAGGGATTATGCCCAACATGTAGAGGAATCGCTTGCCTGCCTGCATATAAACAACAGGCTGATATGGACTAATAATCCTGAATGGTACTCTACACAACATTATCTTGAAGATACGAATATAGTTATTACTGAGCTTGTACATGGAACTGGTATAAAGATAACTATCCAGGATTTTACACATCAAAAAGCATCTGTGATGGTGCGTAAGTATACCATCAGCACTGAAAGGGATATCAATGGCACATTCTTCTATTATTCCAACCTCAGTGTAGGCGAGATGCACAAGAAGAACTCTGCTTTCTGCGATCCTGATGCACGGCTGCTTGTGCAGTACTGGCAGGATAACTATATTGGTATAATGGCAGATCCTCCTTTCCAGGAATGGCAGGTTGGCAAGGCAATGGATACAATATGGTGGACCAACGCACGCTATGATATGGAAGACGGCAGACTGCAGAACAACAAGGAAGATATCGGTTATCTGAACACGGTCGTAGGATGGGACCTTGATCTTAAAGCTGGAAAATCCAAGGAGATAACCGTATTCATAGGAGCTTCCCAGAAAAGAACACTGTTATACAAGATGATGTTGGAATTAATTCAGGAGCCAGTGGATAATATGTTTGAGGATTCCAAGGAGGACCGGATACGCTGGCTTTCAAAAAAGAATATGGTAAAACTGTCCGTGCTGGACGATATGCCCGAAACAAAACAACAAATTAGGGAGGCTTTCAACCGTTCTCTGCTTACCCTTGACCTGCTCAATGATCCCCTACACGGTTCTTTTGTGGCCGCACCCGAGTTCGACCATGATTTTGAGATGTGTGGCGGTTACGGATACTGCTGGAACAGGGATGTATCAGAAGTAGCAGTGTCCTTACTCAATGCAGGTTATCCAGAGTACTGTGATATGTTCTTCCGTTGGTGCAGACGTACACAGCTTTCCGACGGCTCTTGGTTCCAGAGATACTGGCTTGACGGTAACACGGCTCCTTCATGGGGAAACTTCGACCATTCCACCCAGATAGATGAAACAGGGGCTACACTGCATGTCATGTACACATACTATCTTACCTTAAAGGGTCTTCAAAGAGCCGAGTTTTTGGAAAGTATCTGGATCACTGTCCTCACAGGTGCCGAGTACCTAATGAAGCGCACACTGGGTGGGCTGCATGAACCCTGTTTGGATATATGGGAAACATATGATGGAGTATTCGCTTATACATCCGCTGCTGCATATGCTGGCTTAAAAGGCGCTGCTCACATAGCAAGGGCTTACCGTGAAATGGGGCTTTCATCCCGTTGGTTTGAAAGAGCTGAGCTCGTAAAGAGCACGACCATCGAAAAAATGTGGCTCAAAGAAGGATATTTTGCTAAACGCATTGCTGATGGCAAGTTAGATCCCACGGTCGAGTCCAGTATGCTCGGTACTTTCGTGCCATTCAATATGCTTTCTCCTAAAGATCCGCAGGAGAGGAAAATGATCTATTCGATGATGAACATCATAGAAAGCAGGCTTAGTGTGAATGTTAACGGACATCATGGCATAAAAAGATACGAGAATGACAAATATATTGAAGGCAACCCCTGGGTAGTAACTACTTTATGGCTATCCAAGGCAATGCTTACTCTTGCACACTCACTTCGCAGCGAACCTGGCACTGAGGCAGAAGTTTCAAGATTGGTACAGGGCTCTGTGAAGTATATCATGTGGGCCCTGAAGGGAGCAACGAGTACGGGTATGCTCCCTGAACAGGTAGACAAGCAAAAGGGCTATCCTGCCTGGGCTATACCCTTGGGCTGGAGCTGTGCCCTGATGATCGACAACATACTTCTTCTTGAAACACTCTCGGAGGGAACTGAGGATGGAAAGATATGAAGGAACCATATTCTCTGTCGGCGGGGATAATAGCGGTGAACTGTGCCAAAAAGAATGGTTGATAACCAACGGATTAGGGGGGTATGCTTCCTCTACTTTATCTTTTATGAACACCCGAAAATACCATGGTTTGCTGGTGGCATCTATGGAGCCTCCTGTTGACAGAATGGTGCTTTTATCTTCTCTTGACGAAGAAATACATATAGGCGGTATTACTCATGAACTTGCCTGCCATAAATATATGGGTGTTGTCCATCCTCAGGGTTTCAGTTATATAAAGGAATTTGTTGAAGGCCCTATTCCATCATGGAAATACGATGTTGACGGTATACACATACTTAAGGCATTGTTAATGGAACATGGAAAAAATACTGTTTTTATAAAGTATGCTATTAATGTGCCTCCAGATAAAGGAATTTGCAGAATGCGTATACATCCTCTTGCAACTATGCGGGATTTTCATAAATTGATACTACAGCATGATGAAATATCGCAGGAGGCGTCCAGTTATGGCACTGCATTGATGGTCAATTTTGGAGAAGACAGCAAGGCCAAACTACATCTTGTTTCAAATGCCGCTTATATTCCTGCAAGTGACTGGTACTATAATTTTGAATATACTGCTGAAATGGAAAGAGGCTATGATTACCATGAAGACTGTTTCCATCCCGGCTACTTTGAAGTGGAACTTGTGCAGGGGATCAATGAGATCTTTATAGTTGCTTCTACTGAAAAAAGAACTGATATCTCTTTATCTTCTGTACGCAAGGCGTATGACGCTGAAAATAAACGCATTTCCATGATCTGTCAGGGTTTGGACTATACAGACATTCTTCCTTCAAAGCTTGTAATAGCTGCAGACAGTTTCATTGTCATGCGTAATTCGACAGGAAAGCATTCTATTATTGCAGGTTATCCGTGGTTTGCAGACTGGGGAAGAGACACTATGATCTCATTGCCTGGCCTTACACTTGTAACCGGCAGATATGAACTGGCTGCAAGCATACTTTCCACGTTTGCAGAGAATTGCAGGGACGGGCTTATCCCTAACAGATTCCCCGATCACAGTGGTGACAATTATGCATACAACACAGTGGATGCATCCCTGTGGTTCATCAATGCATTATGGAAGTATCTGGAATATACTGATGATGTGCCTACTGTCAGGAAAATGTGGTCTACAGTGGTCGATATTATTCTCAACTATTCCAAAGGAACAATGTTTGGCATAAAAATGGATGCAGATGGTTTGCTACTTCACGACGGCCAGCTTACGTGGATGGATGCCAAAGCGGGTGATGCTGAGATCACGCCTCGCAAAGGCAAGGCATGCGAGATCAATGCTTTGTGGTACAATTCACTGGTCATTGCCTCAAAAATAGCTTCAAGGCTTGGCATTGATGAACCAGATTTTGTGGAAATGGCTGAAAAGGTACGTGGGAATTTTGCGAGAGTATTTTGGAATGAAGACCAGGGTTGCCTTTATGATTGCATTGGTTATGATCAGGGTAGAGAATACAAGGATGGATCATTAAGACCTAATCAGATATTAGCGGTATCATTACCTCACTGCATGCTTGACCTAGAGAAGGAAAAAAGCATTGTAAGAAAAGTACAACAATATTTGCTGACTCCCAGGGGCTTAAGGACACTGGCACCTTATGAAGCGTCTTATACTGGTAAATATGAAGGAGGTGTCCTTCAAAGAGATATGGCTTATCATAACGGGACTGTGTGGCCCTGGCTGTTGGGACCATTTATCTGTGCCTACTGCAAGACAAAAGGGCGTTCCTTAAGAAGCAGAATGTATGCAAAAGAGCTGCTGGACGGATTTATTCCTCATCTTGCAGAAGCAGGTGTTGGGACCATTTCAGAGATATTTGATGGCACTGAGCCCCACATGCCCAGAGGGTGCGTGTCACAGGCATGGAGTGTGGCTGAGATCCTGCGTGCGTATTCTGAGAATGTGTTAGTTAATAAGCCAATGAAGTAATTAGCTACCAGTACTTTTCTTTACTGTAAACCAGAACTGAGTACCCTTAGCATCGGGGTTGTCTTCCACACCGACCCTGCCCCCATGCAGGTCTACAGTTCTCTTCACAATTGCAAGTCCAAGGCCGTGGCCTTTGATTTCTCCAACATTAAGCCGTTTGAACCGTTGGAAGACAGAAGTTTTGTCAACATCTGCGATTCCATCTCCAAAATCAGTGAGCACCACTTTCCATTCGTTGTTGGAATCATCAACCTTTATTCTGATCTTTCCTCCTTTGGAACCATATTTCAAGGCGTTTGAAAGGAGGTTTGTAATGACACCACTTATCAGGGGGTTTGCTTTTGCATAGTAAGGACCGCTTTCCTGATATTCTATTTTTAGACCAACTGTAAGTATTTCGTATTTGTATGCATCAATAGCTTCAAGGATCATTGAATTGAGGTCGAGATCTATGAATTCTATCTCGTCCACACTCTCAAGCCGTGCAAGGTTAGCAGCACTGGTAATAGTATCCAGTATTTTAGAAATGCTTTCTTCAATTATGCCAAGGTTGTGAAGCTTGTCTTTATCGGTTTCTGTACTTTCAAGTATCTCTGCAAATCCTCTGGCCACTCCTGCAGGATTTAGAATATCATGGCTCATAATATCAATGAATAGGTCCTTAAGTTCATTGGAGCGCTTGAGGTTGCGGGCGTATTCCTGTAACCTATTCTCTGCTTCTTTGCGGGATGTGATGTCCCGCACTATGCAGACAATTCCCCCATTATCAAGCCTTGTGAGCGATACTTCTTGGAAAAAGAGTGTACCATCCTTTTTCTTACCCTGGTTTTCTCCTGTCCATTTACCCTTTTCTAATAACTCCGGCAAGTATTGTGTTTTAAAGACATCAAAATCAACAGGATTGTACGTTAGCTCCCAAGTTTTACCAATAAGTTCAGAACAGCACTCATAGCCGTACATCCGTGCATGTGCTTCATTTGTATACACATGTTCTCCTTTTTCATTAAGGATGGTCAAACCATCAGAAGCCGAATCCATTGCGATCTTCTGAATATTAATCAAGGATTCTGCTTTCTTTGCATCGGTAATATCCTCTCCAGAACTAAGTGTACCAGTGATATTACCAGCAGCGTCACGCAGTGCTACATTGTTCCATCTGATTATTTTCTCAGTACCTTGCTTTGTGAGGCATGCATTCTCTACAACAACGTTTTTTGAAACAGAGGATGTGATCACATCGGTAAAAAGTTTGTTGACCTCATCTCGCAGATAAGCAGGTACAAAATACTCTACCCAATTCTTTCCGACAACTTCTTCTTCCGTATAACCGAGTATCTCACAGCCTTTTTTGTTAATGAGCGTTACATTCCTTTCATTATCAAGCACAAGGAACATCACCCCTGCAACATCCAGATAGTTCTGTGCCTGGTCTCTTTCCCTTACTATCTCGTCTTGAAGTGCTTTAAGCCTTAAAAGAGAGTTGACACGGGTTTTAAGGGAAACTCTATCAACTGGTTTTGAAAGAAAATCGTCTGTTCCAACTTCTATTGCTCGTGCTCGATCATCACGGTTTGAAAGTGCAGTAACCATTATAATTGGAATATGAGCTGTATCTTTAGAACTTTTAAGGATCTTGCAAACCTCAAATCCGTTTATATCCGGCATCATTATATCTAGGAGGATAAGATCAGGTTTTTTATTGCGTGCGCTTTCAATTGCTTCAAAACCATTGAAAGCAGTGATCACGTCATGCTCAGAATGTAAGTAAGCTTCAAGCAGCTCTACATTGACTGGCTCGTCATCTACAACAAGTATAGTGAACCGAGGTTTGACATTGTTCATTATTTCCATCCAATAAATTGAGGAATTATTAGTTTGTCCTCTGTTGTGGAAATCCCTCTCAAATCTCAAATAATTGCATGCATCTCGATTTGATCGGATTTGCACCACAGGGTATAATGCATATCAAAATATTTAATATTAATAATAGTATATATATTTAAGTATCATTTTCTTCATCGGAACGAGGGCCCTCTGGCTTGCGGTATTGAGATATAACAAAGTCCGAATTCGTCAGTCCAAAATCATGAGTATGTTTAGTCAACTCTTTTCTGATAGTTATTCCTATACGTGTGTTCCCTGCAGTTTGTCGGTCACTTGTTTCTTTGATGTCGGAATAACACCTTCATAAGGTATGATAAATGAGAATATTGAGCCTTTACCAAGCTCACTTTCGATCCATACATAACCGCCGTGCAATTCTACGAACTTTTTTACTAAGGACAAACCCAGACCCGTACCTTCATACTTACGAGTACTTGAAGAATCGATCTGTGTAAATGGATTGAATATTTTAAGTTGGTCTTCTTTAGATATGCCTATACCATCATCTTTCACTTTGAACTTTGCCAGCTTTTCAGAAAGATTTCCCTCTATGCACACGTGACCGCTATTGTTCGTAAACTTTATTGCATTACTTGCAAGGTTGTACATGATCTGTCTGAATTTTAGCTTGTCAGCCTTCATATTGTGCATCTTAGGGTCTATGCTGATGTCCAGAGAAATACCTTTTTTTAATGCAAGAGGAGCTATTACTGAATTAATTTCATTTATTACTTCAGCGACATTGAAGTACTCATACGCCATCTGCATTTTCCCTGCTTCTACTTTTGAAAGATCAAGGATGCCGTTGATGAGGTCCAAAAGATGTTTCCCACTGGATGATACATTGTTTAGATACTTACGTTGTTTATCATTAAGCTCACCGTAAGTCTCTTCCAGAAGAAGGTCTGAAAAACCTATGATAGATGTAAGAGGGGTACGTAATTCATGACTCATGTTTGCCAAAAATTCGCTCTTTGTATTATTTGCAACTTCAGCGCTTAGCTTTGCGGTCAGAATCTTTTCTTTTTCCTGTTTCTGTGTGGTTATATCAGTAAAAACATAGACTATGCCCTTTACGATATTTCTATCATTCTTTATGGAGGTGCCTGTAATCGAAATTGGAATTTTCAACTCATTTCTTAACAATAACAAGTCTTCATCATTCCGACCTTCAAAGACTCCATCTTCTAGCACTTTGCGGACAAGGTTATCAATCATTTCGCCATTTGCATAGGATATCTGTAATATCTCACTTAGCGGTTTTCCCAGTGCCTTAGATTCCTTCCATCCGGTGAGGATCTCGGCTATGGGGTTCAGGTGCTTTATTGCTCCTGATGTATCTGTAGCTACCACCGCATCAGCCATACTTTTTAAAGTAGCTGAGACCCATTCTTCCTTTTCCTTGAGTTCTTGCTCTACACGGTGCTTATAGAGTGCAATTTCTATGTTTGTATAGAGATCTTTGTCTTCAAATGGTTTTAAGATATAACTAAAAGGCTCTGCGATCCTCGCTCTTCTAAGTGTGTTCTCATCAGCATAGGCAGTGAGAAATATTATCGGTATACCAAAATGGGAATGTATGTGAAAAGCTGCTTCGGTTCCTTGCATTTCGCCGTCTATCATTATATCCATCAGCACAAGATCAGGTCTTGTTTCTTCTGCTTTTTCAATTGCATTTTTTCCGGATGACACTACTGCTGTCACAACGTATCCCGAATCCTCCAACCTATATTTGATATCAAGAGCCGTTATTCTTTCATCTTCAACTATGAGGATTTTGGAGCCTTTCATTGTATACCACCGATAAAGAAAAAAGTCACATCAAATACTGATGTTTCTTGAAGCAGACGATAAGATGTAGCTATATATATCCTTTTTTGAGAAAAAATATTCGGCAGAACTACATTCGGCATCAACTAGGTTACCTCAGTAGGCATTTTGTCTTTGAATTGATAAAGTACAACTTCATACTCTATTTTTAATATAAATATGCCAATATAAATAGTTTCACTTATTATGTCGTAATACTTCCGTATATTATCTGAACATGAAAAACAGAAAAAAAGAAAAGAATAGAAAAGGTCATTTCTTGGCGACCTTTTCCTCTTTCAACACCTTCTTAGCGATAATAAAGACCACAAATGCAATAATTATGAAATTAATTACCTCTCCCAAAAATGCGCCCCAACTGAGAACAATAGGCCCAATAGCTACTGTTGCAGTTTGCCATGCGCCTCCAGGAACAAATGGAGTAATTATTGGCATAATAATGTTATCCACAAATGATTTTATAAGTGCTGTGCCTGCAATACCCATAATAAAGGCGATGGCCAGTGGTATTACCTTATATTCATATAGAAATTCCTTAAATTCGCTTGTAAGACTCATAAAACCCTCCTTTTAAAAGATTAATATAAGTCTGTCTTTATAATATTTCAATATTACGCAACTCTGTGTGGATATTGAAGCAGAGCTGCTGAAAACAATATGTTACTTGCTTCGAGGGATGCTGAAAAAAGGAAATACAGGCACACTTATTATTTTGTGTTCTCCGAAACCTCAGCCCTGAATCTTTCCAGTATAGATTCCGGACAGATATTTATAACAGGCACTTGTGCATTTCCAGGCTGCACTTTGGCCACTATGACCCCGCTTTTCACTTCTTCAAGTAACTGCATCAATCCTTCTGATGTGTTGGTGGTGTGTACTTCTTTTATCCCTGCTCCCTTTGCCACAGCTGCAAGGTCAGTATACAGGGATGTGGCTGTAGGTTCATCGCCTGTGGAACCGTATGTGCCATTATCTATTATTACCAGCAGATAGTTTGCCGGGTGCTGGCTTGCCATGGTGGCAAGACTGCCTAAATTCATAAGTATGGAGCCATCGCCTTCAATGGTTATTACATGTTTTTGGGGTTTAGCAAGGGATAAACCCAGACCAATGGACGAAGCAAGTCCCATAGAACCCAGCATATAGAAGTTACCTGGCATGTCACAGACATGATACAGTTCCTTACAAGGGATGCCGATATTGCTTATCAGTAATGAGCCCTCTTTTTCTGCTTTGTCTGCAATTACTTTGATAGCGTCTATACGTATCATCATAACCTCCAGAAGCCAATTTTTAGCAGAACAGCTACAGGAGATCTTTTTTCCTGAGAGGTAAACATGGCTTCAACTATCATATCTTCTGCTTCCTGTTTTGAAGCCGGCACAAAAACCGGGATATCCATTGTTTTCAGTAAATTCGGAGTGAGCTCACCCATGGGCACCTGTGCACAGACAGGCTCTCCTTCCACTCCCCTGTGACTCATTATCATGAGCAGGGGTATACCGTATAGTTTGTTAAGGGAAGCAAGGGCGTTAATAGAATTCCCAAGACCTGAATTTTGCATTAACATTGCAGTTCTCTTTCCACCCATATGTGCTCCTGCACATACTCCGACACCTTCTTCTTCTCTTGTGACCGGCACATGGATAATTTCAGGGTTGTTTTCGACCATTAATATAAGGTCTTTCAGGTTCACGCAGGGTACACTGACCACAAAATCCACACCTGCTTCTTTCATACCTCTGAGAACTGCCGCTGAAGGGCTATTATCCATATCTTATCCCCAATTGCTTTTTGTTTACCATACTTTGAGGTCAATGGCTTCTATACGAAGCCTGCGGCCCTCCGCAGAGACTACGATACCGGAATGCACTTTCTGCATCATACAGTGTTCAGGCAGGAACTTCACTGTCTGGCACACCGATGGAATTTTTCCTTTGACCACTACGCCTTCGAAAGCGAGGATCATGCATAAACCTGCATCCTTAAAAGAAAAATCGTTCTTTCCAAGCCTGTGCAAAGGTCCTACTATGTGCACAGTGAATATGCCCGGGGATTTGTCTATCACTTTAGCAAAGTGTGTGATCGGACAGCCTAATGGCCTGTAGCGTAATATATCTCCAATTTTGATCTCAAGAGATCCATCCAAAGGATGAATATCCTCTCTGCAGGAGCATTCTTCTTGTAGGGGGCCAAGTGAAAAATCGGCTTTAAGACCATCGATAATGCCAATTACTTCTTTTTCCTTTTCTTCTTCTTCTTCTTTTTCGTCGATTTTTTCTTTACCTACGATCTCTTTTAACTGCTCCAGATTCTTTCTGAATATTTCTCTTTCAAGGAAAGGGCACCGCATCAGGCTTGCTTCATCTGTGATCTGTGCTGCAAAATCCTTGCATTGCCTAAAACCACAGCTACCGCAATTGTATCCAGGCAAGAGGGACAGGATCTTCTCCACCGTTTCACTCACCCCTGTACTCCATGGATCCATCAAGGCTGCGCAGCACTCCCATGTGATGTTTACGTGCCACTCTCATTTCGCCAGTACACAGAGAACAAATGGCAAGAGGGGGATTATATCTTAATTTCATTTCTATTCCTGTGTCAGAAGAAGCACGTATCAGTTCAGCAAGTTCAAAAGAGCCTTTCCCTGTAAGTCCGTTTGCTTCCACAATGCTACATGCCGGGTTCACATCAAGTACTCTTTCCCTGAAAACTTCCCGCTCTGCCTGGGAAACCACGTCTCCCTTTGTCATTACTACCACATCTGCAGTTGTGAGCAGTGGGCCAACTTTAAGGGGAGTGTTCGGACCAGTGGTCACATCGATAACGCACACAGCAAGACAATTATCAGGATAAGGAGCACATCGCAGGCAAAGACCTGCAGTTTCATTAAGCAGTATGTCAGCACCTTGAGTCTCTGCCCATTTAAGCATGTCTTCTGTGTTGTAAATAGTAAAATGATCCGGACACATGTCCTTGGCAAGACCCACCTGCACCGGTATCCCAAGTCTCTGAAATCTCTGGTCATCATCGGTCCAAAGACAGTCTATTTTGACCACTGCAGGGGAATTTCCCAGGGATACAAGAGCTTTTATCGCGTGAAGCAGCACAGATGTTTTACCTGAGCCGGGGGTACCAGCAAGTACAATAAGTTTCATACCGTACCCTCAACAAGGTCGCCCCTGCGGATGGTTTCTCTGAGGGAGAGTAGCCAGTTATCCACTTCAGCTATCTTGCAGCAAACCTGCTGTTCCTGTAAACTTGTAGTAATAACGTCTACCATGCCTCCGTTTTTCATTACTATTCTGCGGGTGGCCATGAGTGCCAGTACAGGATCGTGGGTCACAACTACCACTATCTTGCCTTCACATGCAAGCAATTCCAGAGCTTCCTGCTTTCTAATGCCTGCATTTTCTATCTCATCAATGAGCACTACAGGAGAATCACTGATAACTGCAATGTCAGCTGTCATGAGAGAACGTGATTGTCCACCACTCAGTGCTGTGAGATGATGATGGAGGGCGATGGGTTCTCCGGTGAGGGTATTGGCAAGCTCCAAAACACGGTGCACAAGTTCTGGGCCCTTTCCTCTGCTTCTGGCATGCATTACCAAAAAATCTTCTACTGTCATATCTGCCAGAAAATGCATTTTCTGCGATAGCTGGGCTACCAGTTTAAGCCTCGGATCCACTCTTATCGAAGAGTCTGGCACTTCGCCATTAATAAGTATGTGCCGACCTGAAGAAGTGTCTCCCCTTGCAAGCTGCTCGATGTCATCAATGAGAGTACTTTTTCCCGATCCCGTTGGGCCAACTATGCCTATTATCTCACCTTTGTTAACTTCTATTCTGTCAATGCACTCTGGAATTCCTTCTTTATTGACACCACCCAGAATGGTCAGTGTTGTAACATCTCTCATTTTCCTACCTCTTAAACTTCTCTGCAACCTTTTCTATGATCTTCAACTCTGCTTCCGGGCCATGGGCAGATACCCGAATATCAGGCATAATAGAATTCAAATTATGATCCCTGCGCAATCTTTCCATTCCTCCGCCTGTGATATTAAGAACAATACTGTCATTATGGATGATATTTCCATTTTCCGCAGCTTCCATAAGAGCGGCAACTGCAACCGCAGAAGCCGGATTTATGTCAATGCCTTCTAATTTCTCAAACAACTGTTGAGCGTGTGCTGCAGAAGCGTTATCAATGCCGTACATTCTGCCACCTGTTGCTTGTAATGCATCCTGTACGCCTCCATTTGCCGAAAATGGAGGTTTCCTGTTGAAAAGCACATCATCGTACATATCCTTTGGACAATTTTCATGCACTGTGTTTTTAGTTGCAGTATTGCGTGACCACATGCTGATAAGAGGTGCACATGGCAGGTTTTGTGCAAGGTGCAGTTGTGGCAATTCTTTTCCAAAACGGCCGTCCTGAATAAGCCTCATGGAAGCTTCCCATGCTGATATTCCACCAGTTCCACTCCCTACGGCCTGGAAGTAATGCATAGGTAGCTCTTTCATCGTAAATACGGCATCCAGCATCACTGTACCCATGCCATCCCTGCGCGCTACGTTCTTTGCTCCCCCCTCAGTTACAAATCCTTCTCTTGCTACCACTTTGTTGGCAACTTCAATGGCATTATAATAATCCCCTTCCACAGTTACCAGGCATATTGGGGATGTGTTTTCATGAAGGGTCCAGAGCCTATGAACGCTATTTTCCGGAACTACAAGCAACAACTGCTGTCCGGTTATACAACACACATGTGCAAAAGAACGGGCCGTGTTCCCTGCTGAAGCAACTACCATTATCCTTTTGTCCTGTCTCTCCAGCAGTCTTTGCATGGTTGGGAAAGCTTCCAGGTCTTTGAAAGTGCATGTCATCATGGAAGCATTCTTTTCCGGCCAGTATCCATTAAAAGCTACATATAGATTTGAAAGACCCAGTTCCTTGGCGAAGGCTTCACTTTTATATGTTATTGTTTTGCCTGTGCCATTAGGGATAATGCCATCTACAGGAAGCCAATTATAGAATTTCCATATCCCTGGCAGATCTCTGGGAACCAACTGTGAAGTCTTGTAAGAAGTGCGTAAAAGTGAATCATGTCCTTTGCTGCATGCCAAAGACATCGGATCTTGCACCTCGCCACAGGTGGGGCATCTAACAGAATACTTATGCATGAAGCCAACTTGATAATCCAGAATAAATATGTTTCCTTGGATAGGACTATATTCGCCAAATTCGGATAAAAATTGTGTGGATACTTTCCTCTAAAGGATACCTATGTTATCTCACACTAATAATAATTACAGTGAGTAATGGCTCTTGTTTCGGAATATAAAACAATTTCCAGCAATTCAAAACTGCCAGAAAACAAGTGGTTTTAAAAATTGATAAAATAATATGATCGGCAACTTCAGTTACGGATCTTTTTACTCGCCAGGATTTTCTTATATGCTTCCCTGCCGGAAAGCTCGCCCATTGTGTAGAACATCTGCACCTCAGCTCCAAAGTTCCTGATAATATCTTCCATGCGCCTGAAGCTTTCTTTTATTTTTTCCGGGGCTATTCCATGATCACCGGATTCATTAGTTTCAAAATATCCAGCTACTATGCCATCTATCATACCTTTTGGATGCCAGTCATGTGGGGTTTTGGGAAGCGTGCCTGTAGATTCCTGATATAAAGCAAGTGCATCAGTTGGCCGTCCTTCGCCAAACAAACACAGGATCATACCTGATATTGCTTGTATATCAGATGGATTGGCATCTCTTAGTTTGCGGTAGATAGAAATGGCGTCTTCAAAACTTCCGTTTATAGTAAGTATCATGCCTTTGGCATGCAATGCCTGAGGATCGGCCGGAGATATCTTAAGGGCCTTGTCCAGATATATGAGTGCTTCTTCATTTCTGTCCACAAGTTCCATTATCATGCCCATCTGCATTGATCTATCCTTTTCATCATCTATCTGCAGCAGTAAGGCTTCAGCAAAACCAATACCTCTTTCAGTGAGACCTTGTTCATGATACGCAGCGACTATCTGGATCATCCTTTCCAAAGACGGTTCTTTTTTAAATTCTTCCTTAAGGCTTTCAATGCTATCAGAGGTATTGTATTTTTGATTCATAACGTATCGCCAACCTATAATTTGATCAATTATACATGTGCATGACCAAAATTAAAACTTTTCTAATTCCCTGAAGGGATAAGTTTTCCCAGATATTCATACAAAGAAGAATGGTTACTTAATACAACGTCAGCTGCACTTAATCTGGAAGGAGGCACATATGTGGGTACGCCCACACAAAAAATACCTGCTCTTTTGGCAGACTCAACGCCCATAGGTGCGTTCTCTACTACAATACATTCATCTTTTTTCAGGTCGAGCAATTCCACTGCCTTAAGATATGGATCAGGAAATGGTTTTCCATAATGTACATCTTCACCACACACGATTGTATCGAAAACATCAGGAAAGAAATCATCCATAATACCGTCCACTGTATATCTGTCGGAACCTGTGACAAGAGCAAGTGAAAAATGTTGTTTGAGGCCTCTGAGACACTCAAACATGCCATCAAAAGGAGTGATAGATGCATTAGCACTGAAATAATCTACTTTTTTGCGTTTGATTTCCTCATATAAGTGAGGCTCTACCTTCTTACCAGCCTTTTCAAAAAGCCATTCTATACCCAGTATGTGGTTTGCACCTTCTACCTCATAGACATCTTCCCTGGATACTTCGGCACCCACTTCTTTTGAGACCGCTATCCAGGCATCGGCATGGGAAGGCATGGAATCCACCAGTACCCCATCCATATCAAAAATAATGGACTTGAGCATGATTGGAGAACCCGCTTCAATATGGATAAAACTTGTGTCTGGCTATCATTGA
>DAKU01000048.1 GCA_002508425.1 Methanosarcinaceae archaeon UBA470 | reverse complement strand
CATTACCATTTAAGGATCGCCCTGTTTCAGTTCTTTTTCATTATTAAAGGGTTGCCTTTATTTAACTATATTGCCTTCTACACTGTAACTTAATCTTAGGCCATCAAATTAGCTCCTTAGATTTCTGCCCCAATTTGATGTACTTTTTAGAATAGCATCCCGAACGAATTCCCGAGTTTAACTTTATTTTACAGTTCAGTAAGCACCAATAGTTGATAGACAACGAAATTTAGCAAAGAGTAGAGAGCTCTGCTTCCTAATCTTATTCTTCTGACACATAATTATAGTATCTTTTATATGACCATGCACTTTTCCACATTCTCTTCTTTTCTTGTACAGCTCCGTGAATAATTCATCTTTAATGTTTTTGTTTCTTAGGTACACCACAACCTGTTCTTGTCTTCCATTTTCAGTTTGAGAAATTCTGCAGAATCAGAGCCAAGACTATGGCCAAATTTAGAACACATAAAGCTACTGCCCCCTCTAAAAAGGGAGAGATGCAATATCAACGAAAAAAGGAATATGTTTTTAAATCAAAATCTTAATTTGAAATTCTCAAGCAGAAATGGACATTTATCAATTAATCCGTCCCAAAACTTGTCTGATAACTTTTTCCAAATCAAGATGAAGCGGGCAAGATTCCATAATCCTTTGAAAACCATATTAAGCATTTCATATCTACTTGCCAGTTTTCTAAACTCCATCTTCAATCATGCCAAATTGATACTTTTCGATTTTTAAACGAAATGTGCCCTTGGCCTTATTACCTTATTATCGGCATACTGCTCAAGGCAATGAGCTATCCATCCTGATATCCTCCCTATGGCAAAGATAGAAGTTGCAAGATATGGAGGAATCTCCAAGTCTTTGTACAGCACCCCTGAGTAAAAATCCACATTTGGATAAATCGGCTTATGTTTGTTCTCGACCATTTCATGGTACATTACTGACTCTATTTCCCGGGCAAGGTCAAACCAGCGGTTATCACCCTTTTCCATGGCTACCCTCATTGCAATATCCTTATAGATACGGGCCCGAGGATCATAAGTTTTATAAACTCTGTGTCCAAAACCCATTATTTTCTGCTTGTGTTCCAGATGCTGCTGGACATATACTTCAATATTGCTTGTTGAGCTAATATCATCCAGCATATCCATCACTCCTTTCCTTGCCCCACCGTGCAGAGGTCCTTTGAGGGTACAGAGACCAGATATTATGGCAGAGTGCATATCAGAAAGCGTGGAAGCTGTTATCCTTAAGGCGAATGTCGAAGGGTTAAGTTCATGCTCTGCACTGAGAATAAAGTCCTTCTCCATTGCTTCTGCTTCCAAGTCAGTAGGACGGGTACCTCTTAGCATATAGAGGAAATTCGCGCCATGAGCAAGAGATGGGTCTGGAGCTATTACTTCCAAGCCATTTGCCATCCTGTAGAAAGCAGCTACCATTGTAGGGAATCTGGCAATGAGCCTTATGGTCTTTCTAATGTTGGCCTGTTCTGAGATATCATGTGAATCTTCATCAAAATGTGCACATACAGAGATGGCAGTTCGTAGGGCATCGAGGGATTCATTCTCAAAATCACAAAACTTTAACATTTCCAGGAGATGCGGGTTAACGTTTCGCTCTTTGCGCAGCTTAATAGAAAACTCTTCCAATTCTTCTGCAGCAGGCATCCTTCCATATATAAGGAGGTAGGAAACTGCATCGTAGGACATATCTGCAAGCTTTTCTATTTCTATACCCCTGTATTTGAGTATACCCTGCACACCATCGATAAAAGATATTTGCGTATCCAGAGCTACAACGCCCTCTAAGCCTTTATTCACGTGCTTCATTAAAACCCCGGTTATTAAGAGTGCATTTTGGTAAAATATGATACATGAGTCTTTTGTTCAAAGATATTTAAGTGTTCTCACAAATTGGAACCCATTTATATTGCATTTAATCTAAACGCATGAACATATTCCTTACATTCCATTAACATCAATTCTTTTTGTCACATCTTTTAATCAGTTTCTTTAATTCTTTTGTGATTACCGTCTTTGTTCTTTCAGGCACATTGTTATCTTGTTCTAGTTCATGGAGAGCTTTACAATAATAACCTTTAGCACGGTTCTTGTCTTCCTCGAACAGGACCGTACCTGCAAGCACATATACCTCCGTTTTATCATCACATTTTTTAATATAATGGTTTACTAACTCTTTTATAATACCAAACTCTTTTCTTTCCCCAAGTTCAATGACATATGTTTCAAAAAGATTGAAATGCTCATAACCATGTTCTAACAGGAAACCTACTTTTGTTTTGTCATCCATGGCAAAGAATTCACTTTCAAGAAGTACTGCCTTATCCTCTTCTTCAGTGTTATCCACAGGTTCTTCGTTTTTCATAAGCAAACTATCGATAGTATTCCTATCAAGGCCCAGTTTCGTACCTAGTTTTTCAATATGTTGAACATATTGTCTTTCTTCAAGTTCATTGTAGAGATTGAACATGTAACACAGTCCTTTTACATATGACTGCTTATCCCCCATCCAGGAACGGTTATCTATACACCATAAAATGTAATCAATTACAAGCAATAATTCATGTTTGCTGATGGGTTTTTCAGTAAGTACTTCTGCAAGAGCTTCAAGTATAGTTGCTCCCAAAGGGTCATCAAAACAAGATAGATTGACACCAATACCTTTTTTGATATGTCGCAGTACCTTTACCACTTCTTTGTCGGTTAATTTCCGATCATACTCTTGATAATAATAAGCAAT
>DAKU01000136.1 GCA_002508425.1 Methanosarcinaceae archaeon UBA470 | reverse complement strand
TGCTGGAAACACAACTGATACTAAGGATAATCCAGTTACTGGGAATGCTACTGATACGTAAAATAGTACAGATATTGGTGCATACTAGGAAATTATCTTTATAGTTTCTTATTTTCCAAGTGATCTATAGTGTTCGTTGGATTGTTTTTAGCAACTTATTTTTCTTTGTAGCGTTCGGCATCTGGTAATCTCAAATCTATTAACATGTGGAGCTATTTTTAAAGGTATCTCTTCCATACACTACTTCCAACAACTTGATATCTATTAAAATATAATATATAACTAGTTAGTATGGACAAGAAAATATTCTTGAGTATACTTACCATATTCTCTATTGCATCTATGGCAAGTGCAAGCACGTGGGCATACTTTAGTGATACAGAAACAAGCGGTTCAAACGCGCTTACAGCTGGAACTCTTAAACTAGATATGCCAACAGCAAAAACAATTACTGGCAGTGGCGATGAATACCTAGTTCCTGGTCAATCTGTCTCAGGTTCAATATTCATAAAGAACGATGGGACTGTTACTGGTGATCTTTATATTAAACTTAGTTCTGAAAGTATGGATTCTCTCAACTTTTTCACTGTGACTACTAAAGTTGATGGAGATGGTCATGACCTGGGTGCTGAGTATATAATGATCGGTACTCTTGGCGCCGGTGAAAGTGTCGATTTACCTATCGAGTATTCTATGGACGAAGATGCAACTGAGGGTCAAGGCACTACAGAAAAGTTTGTTTTTGATGTGCTCCTGATGCAGCAAGGTGCACCAGTCCCCTCACATCCATAAACGAATGATAGCCCAATCATTGGGAATATTCCGAAGACCTAAAATAGTACAGATGCTGATGTATTTGCATGACAAAGAAAGGAATATTCACAGCTGTTGTGCTTTTATTCCTTTTTTTGATAGGATTGCACTTTCTTTTGCCTTTTTTCAATGGTTCAGCACTTCCCCTCATCGTGCTCAGTGGCAGTATGCATCCTTTCATGCGGGTAGGAGATATTGTAATCTCAGAATCTTTGTCACCTGAAGAGCTTGTTGTCGGAGATGTGATAACTTTCCACCCCCCCACCGCAGAGGAAGGTGTGTTTGTAACACATCGCATTATCTACATAAATAGTAAGGATCCTTTGGTCTTCCAGACAAAAGGTGATGCGAACGAGGATCTGGATCCATTCCTTGTTTCAGGAGATGCTGTTAAGGGTAAAATTGTTTTTGTAATTCCATATGCAGGGTACTTACCTCAAAATTCCAAGAACAAAACACTTTTTGTTCTCCTTATACTTTTGCCAGCTTCGATACTCATACTGGACGAGCTTAAAAACATAATCATGTATAGCAATCCTGTTAAGGTCCGTAAAGCAGAGAAAAAGAAAAGAAAATTGTCAAGACGCACCTCGTACAAAGTTAAGAGTAAGTATCTAGTCTCTATAACATGCATATGTTGCATATTATTCCTGCCGATGCTTAGTCCTTATTTTGGTGGTAATGGCTGGTTCACCCTACAGGATAAATATACAAAAAATAATCCCGGCCAACTATCATCGGTGCTTGTATTGACAGCCGTGAATGGCATACAAAATCCTTTGTATCCGGGATATAGTGTTATTTCTCCTTCTAATTCCACCACTGTAGACCTCAAACAGGAAGCAAAAACCAGTGTTTCCTATGTGCCATACATTCTACCGGTTTCCTGGATAATTTCTCTTTCTCAATTGCATCCTTTGATGCCTATAGTTTCCATTTTTATCTTATATACACTGTTAATTCTTTTAATTACTCTACCTATATGGTATAGGAAAATAGTCAAAAAGAAGAGAATAACCTATAGGCAGAGGTTATATCGACTAAGACGTTATCTTCATTTTGTCTGAAGCAAAACAATATCAATAAATAGGTATAAGATGTATCATCTGTAACTTGTGTATATATTGGGGATGGAGGTAAAAGTTTGAAGATCGAACTTCTTAAGTTACAGAACATTATAATTGAACGATATAAGCCTATCCGCATATTGCTTTTTATGTTAATCCTGTTTTCAGTTCTATTGATGGCTTATTCCGTTTTCAAACCCTCCTATGTTGAACAGAACTATGTAACTTCATCATATTCCACTAAAGGGGTGTATAGTTATACAGCCTATGTGAATGGCTCTAATCCATTATATCCTGTGGGTACTGTGTTGCCACCGAATCAACCTGCATATTTCTATTCAGTGTCTCCTATCTTAAATATGGTATTCACCTTCGGTATCGATGCATCCAATTCGGCTGATGTAAGTGTAAGCAGAAAAACTATTATTCTGGCAACAGCTGAAAATTACGAACAAATACAAGAAACTATATTATGGCAGAAAGAGTTTCCTGTTGTCAATGCAGGTGATGCAAGGCTTTCCAATGGTGACGTAGCATCACATAATTTTTCTATTAATTTAGCACAGGTCCAGGCTGTGGTCCAGGCTGTAAAGGATGACTTGCAGTATTCCCAAGAAACAAATTTGACAATTATAACTTATGTTGATCTGGAAGGCAGCATCAACGGAAAGAATGTAGATGAAGTTTTAGAGTACTCTGTGCCTCTTCTAACCTCCGACTCTTACTACCAGTTATCTAAAAAGCTTGAATCTAATAACACTGTAGATACATACAGTGCACAAACTGTAAGGGATTCACCTCATTTAGCAAGAATTGC
>DAKU01000134.1 GCA_002508425.1 Methanosarcinaceae archaeon UBA470 | reverse complement strand
GATCTTTGGATACCAATGCCAAAAATTAATCTATTATCAGCATGTACCTTTAATCTTTCAGATGCATAAGCTCTCTGTTTCATTTCAATACAGTTTTATTTATTGAAACTGTTTATCCTATGTGGGTACGGTACTAGAGAAATTGAAAAAATATTTTGACAAGCCCTTATGGGTGAACAGAATAACGTACTATCTGCTTATATTCATCTTAGTGCTTTCTGGGTTTGCAATAGTATTATGGATTTTTTATACCCTAATTCCTAATTTCAGCATTATAGACAACACTGCCTTCGCTCAATACAACACCACAGAATTAAGAAACATGGGATTCTTCGACAACGAGCGCTACCTCATCAGCGCCCTTGTACAAAGCCTTGCAGCTACCATCGCACTTGTGGTATCTCTCAGTCTAATAGCAATACAATTTGCAGCCGAATCACATTCTAGTAGAATTATAGAGTTCTATAAAAGAAATCCTGATATGTGGATACTTATCAGTATCTACATTGTTGTTATTTTCTACGGTCTTGCTTTACTCAAGGTCATAGACATTGGTGTTGCAGGCATCAACATGGAGATTGCTATTTACGTAGCTTACTTTTTGGGTTTCTTTGCCTTTATCTGCCTAATACCTTACATCTGGAACACGCTGAATTTGTTGAAAATTTCAACTGCCATCAAATGGTTGGAGAAAGAAATAACCAAGGAAAATATTCTTGAGGCGTTGAAAGACAGTGATGACATTATTGAGAAAGACCCTGTGCAGCCAATTATTGACATAATGAATAGTGCTTTTGAAAGAAATGACTACGAAACTGTAAGAAATGGTTTAAAAGTGATTAAGAAAAATACCATTGTCATACTTGAAAATCCCTTAGAAGAAAATGAAGAAAAAATAATAGATTGCATTATACAACATATAGCAGAATTTGGGATATACGGAGCTAACAAGAAAAAAGAAATCTTTGTTAGGGATAGAATAATTAGTCTATATGAAATTGGTATTAAAACAATAGAAAATGGGCGTAAATATTCTTTTAGTAAAGTTGCTACAGCTATTGGAGAAGTGGGTCAAAGAGCAGCAAAAAATGAACTAGAAATAACATTTGATGTTGTAACAAAATTAACAGATCTGACTGAAGAAGCGATTCAAAAGCAAGAATTTGAATCCTCCGCACAAACAGCAATAAAAGGACTAAAAAATATATCAATTGCTGCTGCAGAAAATAAGCTTGGAAAAACTGTTTTTAATGTTGTAAAAAGATTAGAAGAATTGTGGACACAAGCAATCGAAAGAAATCTTAAAATCTTCCCAGGAGAGGTTGCTGAAACATTAGGCTATATAGGTATAAAAGCTATCAAAGAGGGCTTTCCAACTGTTGCTTCTGAGGCTGTACAGATACTGGAAAATATGGGTGCTGTACCGGTAGAAAAAGAAAGTGACATGGCGACATCATGGACCATGGAAGCACTTGGAAATATAGGGGCACAAGCTGTAAAAAACAATTTCCTAGGAATTTCATTGAAGACTGTAGAAATACTAAAAAATGCCTGCATGAATTTGCCCGAAAAAAAGTTTGGAAATATCACATGGGCAATAGTGAAAGCACTCAAAAATATAGGTATACAAGCAGCTGAAGAACCTGTAGAAGAAAAAATGTTGGAAGTTGCCATAAACGCTTTGGAAAAGATTAGAATAAAAGCGGCTAAAGAAGGGCTCGAGTATAATTCAGAGGAAATAATAAGCAGTGTAGAAAGAGATATTGGAGTATTAGAAGTAATTAAAACTCAAGGACAACTAGGAGGAGGAATTGGAAAAGTTGAAGACGAAGTAAAGAGAGCGCTTGATAAAATAAAAGACATGGTATCAAAAAATAGAAAACCTGATTTAAATAATAGGATTCTACTTTCTACGATGAAAAATAGAAACATACGAGACAGAAATAACTGAAACCTAACCCTTATTCCTCATCTTCATCCACAAACATCCGCGCCAGCACGCCGAGATGGTCCTCGTGGAAGGGGTCGAGTTCTTTGCGTTGCAGCACCTCGAATTCTACACCAAAATCGCCTTCCAGCTTTTTGACCTCGTCCTTGAATACCTTTTTTGGACTGGCTACGGTGTCGATACTACGGGATTTGATGGAAAGCATAAGGTGTCCGTCGTCTTCTAAGAAGTATTTGGAGTTAATAGCAGCTATCTCAGCCTGATTGGGCTGGGCTACGTCCTGGAAGATAACATCCACGGTTTCCACGATATGAGCATAAGACCTGGGCTGGTTGGCATCTGCAAGTATCGGGATGATGTTAGGACGCTGGTCGCAGAGCTTGATAAGGTCGCGCATGGTGCGCGGGGAGAACTCCACAGCGTACACCAGACCATCGGTCAGGATATCGGAAACATGGCTTACGGTCGTGCCCGATGCAGCACCCAAGTACAGTACATGAGAATCATACTCAATGGGAATGTCAAAACCCTTGAGCACCATAGCACCGAGCTTGCTTCTGTGCGGGTCCCACTGGCGGTATTCTATGCCATCCACATCCATAAGCCGCTCACCGTACACGCTATGACCAGGATATAGGTTATGCGTGGACAGTATCTTCCTGTCGTCTATGATCACTTCAAAGATGCCATCTGACAACTGCTCTACTTTCATGCGGGTCTGCCTCCCGATCTGTCATTTGTATTCTTACTGCCTTTGTTCATGCCACCCTTTTTCTGACCGCCGCGCTTCTTAGCCGGCCTGCCGCCTGCCCTCCCCGGACCCGGCTGTGTGACCTTTGTGGACTGTTTCTTAGGCGGCTCTGGGTGGGCTTTCCTGATGGATTCCACCTTACGCTCAAGGTTTACCTTTATTGAAGGGTCAAGTTTTCCGCCATATGCATCCATACGCACTGCCAAACTTATCTTAGCTGCCAATGCCCTGGCAATTTTACCCCTCTGCCACCACGGTGCACCCTTGATGAAAGGATGATTGAATATCACACCATGCTTAGGAGACGGAGCACGAGACCTCAAATGCTTGAATAGAGCATTGTTCGCCCCGATGACCTGCACAGTACTTGAAGGAAAAGCCGCAAGCTTCTTCAATCCTCCTGCAAGGCTGATGAGCCTCGCGCCCAAAGGAGCACCTGCTATATTTGTAAGGTTTGGAGCTACTGCACCCATGTTTGCCATGATGTATTGCTCCAGATTCTTGCGAGTGTCATATATCCCACATAAATTGGTTGCAAAGTTACGTAAAAGGTCCTCATCCACCAATGACAGTTCCGCACCCATGGAACTACTGGCCTTTGAAAACATATTATGATCTTCAGGTACATTCTCCCGCGAGCCAAACCTTGCCACGAACCTTGCCATGGACTCTGCCGTCAGCTCCAGTTCCGGGAAATACACGCCATACCACTCAGTAAGCCTTTCAGAAAGCTCGTTGGCTGCTTTATCAACATCATCCATAGCCTCTACAGCCTGAATGATGCGTTTATCATCGGTATCAGTCATGGATATCTGGCGCTTTGCTGCCTTTATGCATATTTCCCGAAGCAGCACGTCATAATCCTCGTCAAGTTCAACAAAACCACATGCTAGTGCCAGCTCCCTCAGATCCAGGCCATGTGTAGGGAGCTCTTCGTTTTCCACAGCAAGCAGCATGTGCTGAGCCAGCTGTTCAGGATCTTTCTCCAACAGAGAGCACTCCTCTACATCGCCGTTTTCAGAAAGCTTCAGCGTACCAAACCACGTAACTGCCTTCAAATTATTCCTCCTGGATAGAAGCCCCTGTGTTGTTGGCTTTGGTAATTATCACTTTACCTCCGATGGTGCTATCCAGGAATGCCTGAGCATCTTCCTGCAGATTAGCCGCATCTT
>DAKU01000072.1 GCA_002508425.1 Methanosarcinaceae archaeon UBA470 | reverse complement strand
GGAAGCTGTAAAAGCAGTTATTCAGTGGGCCACAATGCAGGATGGAGTTCTATATGTAATAGCGGAGACAGAAAAATTCAACATTGCTTCACATAAGATTCTGGAAAAGAACGGAATGGCAATATATAAAGAGACAGATAAGTCATTGTGGTGGAGATATAACAATGCTTAAATTGTATATCAATACCACCCAATAATGCATATTGATGTGATGGATTATGTATTTGGTAGACTTTACAACATCTTGTAGATTATAATGATGTAAAATAAATATAAGTTGAAAAATGGCGGTTTTAAGAAAATGCCAAATCTGGATCAGCCATCATTTCCTATAGCATCAACAGGACATGCACCCATTGCATCTTCACAAAAATCCTTTTCTTCATTCGTTTTCGGTTGCTTGAAAACATACGCCTGCGGTCTATGCTCAGCCATTCTGAAATGATCTGGAGCTGTGTCTACACATAGTTCACATGCTATGCATTCTTCATCGACATAATATGGACCTGGAACATTCTCAAATACTTTCATATTTTTATTTGCTATACTTCACTCCCCCCTTCAATGACAATGTTTGAATTCCATACTATTTAAGGAGAGATACAATCGAAACATAACTACACAGAGTTCTACGATTTTGTTGTGCGCATATAAATTTAATAAATGAAAATTTTAAAAAAGTTGTGTTGTCTTGAAGAAGCATGTATCATCATTATGAGTATCAACATGCGGAATATATTAGCAATGTTAATATATTCAAATAGACGATACTTGCCATAAATACACAAAACGGTGTTCAAAATGCAAATGAAATCAAGTGGATCAATTTATATTGGAATATTGATGTTCTTTATGGTGACAGCAGGAATTAGTCTGGCTAATGTCCTAAATATGGAAAAAGTCGGGCATTTAGATGGGAATGTTTCCAGTTTGACAATAGCAGAAAATTATACATATATTACACAGGGACATGATCTTGTTGTGCTGCATGGTACCAGTGTTTCAAATGTATCTGAAATAGCAAGGCTAGCTACTCCATGGGAAATTCATGATGTATTAATATCTGGGAACCATGCTTATGTGGTCAATACAACTAATAGCCTTTTAGTTGTGAATATCACGAATCCATCTTCACCAACACTTGAAGGAAGTTATGAGCCATCTGGCCTTATAGTTGATATTGACGTAGCAAATAACTATGCATATGTAGTCGATCACTACAATGGTCTTATAATTGAGGATATCAACAACCCAACCTCACCAATTCAGGTCAGCAATTTGAACTTAAACGACTTGGCATATGGTATTACGCTATCAGATAAATATGCCTATGTAACAGTCTGGAATGGCCTTATGATAATAGATATCAGCGATCCAAACTCACCAATAGTTGTGGGAAATTATGCTATCCCTGAATACAACAATGATGTTTATGTATCAGGCAATTATGCCTACATGATCTGCGATGAATCAAATTCGCTCGAAATCGTAGATATCACTAACCCTTCCGCACCTACCTTTGAAGGAGTTTATGTATATGAAAACGATGGGCAGGCATACGATGTTGCTGTATCTGGTAACAATGCCTGCTTAGCTGTTTCCAATGGCATTATAATTCTGAATATTTCAGACTCTTCAATACCAACACTTGCAGGCAATTATAATACTAATAGTAGTGTATCAGATATTGCTGTAGCAGGAAACTATGTATTTGTAGCAGAAGATAACGGCAGTCTCCTAAGTATCAATTTGAACAGCTGAACGGAAACAGTGCTCAAATATAAATTCAACTCGGGAAAGAACTCAATGTGCTTTGCACATGTACTTTCCCGATTACATTTTAAATTTTTCGTGGGCCCTTTATGCTTTCTCATTTTCCTCAATCCGCGCCTTTACGAGCTTTTTTACAAGCGCTGCTGGAAGCGGCTTATTGGCCTGAAAGCGAATAGTACCCTTGGCAGTGTCGTATGACTTCAGTTCATCCTTATACATGTTCATGACAGCCGGGCTCATGACATAAAAACTGCAATGAGCCGGGAATGCCGCGAAGGCTACGAGGGGACCTTTCTGTTTGAATGTAGGTATTTGATAACTAATACCTTCAGTTGCATTGGGTGCTGCTGCCTGGATCATTTTACGAAGTTTAATAAGCGTGCCACGCGCTTCTTCCGGAACGGTGGCAAGGTAAGCATCCACGGAATCCGAATTGGTACTCTTATCGACAATATCTTTTGAAACGGATTTGTGCATATTTTCATTCACTCCTCACAAATTCACTTATTCCAGACTTGCAGCGAGCTTGTCAAAAGATTCGTTCCAGTACTGCTCGGTAGCATCCTTCATTGTGTCTGAAGGAATGTCTACGTGTTGCAGAGTCATCTTTGTTTTACCATCGTACTCTTCAAAAGTTATAATCAGCTGTAAGCTCAATCTAGCGATATCGCTTCAACAGGACATGCGTCTATACATTCACCGCAATCTACGCATAACTCTGGATCAACAACTGCAATAGTATCATCACCCAATGAAATCGCTTCCACCGGACAGGTATCAACACATTGTCCACATCCTGTACACAAAGTTCTATCAATAATAGCTGCCATTGAAGTTACACTNNTATTCTTCTCAATAATTTTTTATTACTTCACCTCTTGCGGAAGCCAGCAGTGAATCTGTATATTCATGACTGCACTGTGAGATAATTTGCTTCTTTGGGCCATATTCAACTATTTTTCCTGCTTTCATGACTGCAATATTATTACAGATATACGTAGCAGCAGCAATGTCATGTGTGATGAACAGAAAAGTAATACCGCTCTTTTCATTCATTTCAAGTATGAGATTGAGTATATCAACACCGATGGAACAATCCAGCATAGATATAGGTTCATCAGCTATTATCATATCAGGTTGAGTAACTATAGCTCTGGCAATTGCCACACGCTGGCGTTGCCCACCACTCAGAGTATGAGGGTATTTATGGAGGTATTCATCCACAGGTATCAACCCTACTGATTCCAGAGCTTGACGTACTTTTTCGGGAACATATGACCTCCCATACTTTATGAAGCATGGTTCTGCAACAATCTCCCCAATGGTCATCATGTGACTTAAGGAATCATAAGGATCCTGGAAGATAACTTGAACAGCAGGTTTTCTGGATTCATGTTCATGATTCCTGACATCTGCAAACGAGATGCTCCCGGATGTTGGTTTCAACAAGCCAAGTATCAATTTGGCAAGAGTGGTTTTTCCACTTCCGCTTTCTCCTATGATACCAAGTATCTCTCCTTTTTTCACTGACAACGAGATATTGTCAAGAGCCAGCACACTTGAACTACCCCGGAAGAAACCGGTTTTTTTGAACACCTTAGTGACATCAGTGATTCTTACAAGTTCTTTACCATTCATGATTCACCCTCAAAGTGACATGCCACTTTCACATTACCAATGCATTCAGGTGGCTTCTCTGTTTTACACACTAATGAAGCCCTGTCGCATCTTTCCAGGAATGAACATCCAAAGTACTCTTTCAGTACAGAAGGTGGATTCCCTGGTATACCATTCACTTTTACAGGTTCGGCCATCAGGGATAACCTTGAACTAAGCAGTTTTTGAGTGTATGGATGCCTTGGACGAGTAAGTATTTCTTCCCTGGTACCTGTTTCCACAATTTTGCCAGCATACATGATGTAAATCCGGTCACATACCCTGGAAATGGTATGCAGATCATGGGATATTACCAACATGGAAGTATGCTTCTGTAGTACCATATTTTTCAACAGGTCGATGATCTTTGACTGCACCGTTGCATCAAGAGCAGTAGTAGGTTCGTCTGCAATGATAAGTTCGGGAGATAGAAGCATGGACAAAGCGATCATGAGCCTCTGGCGCTGTCCACCACTAAATTCATAGAAAAAGGAATCGCCTCTGGCAGGGTCTATAGATACCATTGCCAATGTTCTGGCAATCAGTTCGACCATTTGCTGCAATGGCATATCCGTGTGAGATTTGATTGTCTCAACGAACTGCCTTTTCACCCTCATCAAAGGATTGAGAGCGTTCATGGAAGACTGGGGCACGAACCCTATATGACTGCCCCTTATCTTTCGAATCTTTTCCTTGTCGAGAGTCATGAGTTCCTCATCCATGAAACGGATACTTCCTGAAACAATCCTGTTACGGGAGTTCAGATCAAGAACTGTCATGGCAAGTGTTGATTTACCGGATCCGGATTCACCAATAAGACCTACTATCTCGCCTTTTCCTATACTGAGATCTACGTTCTTCAGTACATGATGAATGCCGGCTTTTGTTGAAAAGTCAACTGTAAGTCCCTGTATCTTGAGCACTTGCATTATTTATCACCTTCAAGAGCTTGCCCCACAAAAACAAAACCAAGTACAAGTAACGTAATACAAATTCCTGCAGGCAGGAGCCACCACATCCAGGCATCCGTGAAGAAAACCAGCGGGTATCCGATCGCATATTTTATCATAGTACCCCAGCTTGGATATGATGGATCACCAAGACCCAAAAAAGCAAGTCCTGATTCCGAGAGAATGGCCCGGATAGACTGCATTACAAAAGAAGTGATCATTATTGGATAGAGATCTGGAACGATATGCTTTCGAATCACATACCAATCTTTTGCTCCTGAAACTCTGGCAAAATCCACATGTCCGGATACCCGCAGAGTTCGGGTCTGTGCTCTTGTTATTCTTGCTCCCACCGGCCAGCCCATTATAGTGAGGATAAATACGATATTCCATATGCTGGGGCGTAAATAGGCTGCAAGAATAAGTATCAGCGGCAGGTCAGGTACCATAAGGAAAATATCAACACTTCGCATCATGATTCTATCGGGATTACCTCCCACATATCCGGAAAATACACCTGCAAGAGTACCAATTACCAGTACTCCGAAAGATACTGAAAAAGCAACGATCAGCGAAGTCCTTGAACCATACAGTAGATTGGTGAATATATCCCTGCCTACATCATCGGTACCTAGGGGATGCTCCCCGTCTGGAACAAGTAAAGGCTGGCTTGATGCATCAGAAGGGGAATATGGAGTCAGCATTGGAGCTAAAAAGGCCATCATAATAAAGAAAAACAGTATTAAAAGGCCTATGAGACCTTTTGGATCCTGAAGCCTTTGCAAGAGCTTTTTTTCGTGCATTTTCACTCCTGTCCCGTTCTTCCGTCGATATATGAACATATGATATCTGCTGCATAGTTGCATGCCAGTACGCACAGTGACATAAAGATAAAAGCACCCTGCAACAAGGGATAGTCCCTTTCAATGAAGGAATTATAGACAAGCATTCCCATGCCCGGATATGCGAAAACCGTTTCTACGAACACAGCACCTGCAACCATAAAACCCAGCATTGCAGCAATCTGATTCACTGCGGGTACAATGGAATTGATAAGTACATGTTTTTTGATACTCCTGTCTTTCAAGCCTCGGGCCGTAGCCATAAGAACATAGGGTCTCTCCAGTTGCTGGACACAAACATTCCTCACAAGGAGGTATGTGCCAGGCATTTCAAAAGCTGCAAGGCAAAACATCGGTAAGATTAGATGAGATAGTATATCCTTTATTCTGTCAGCTATTCCTCCATAGTCCATGTATGGCGTAACAGCTCCTGATACAGGGAACAATCCCATTTTGTAACCTAATAAAAAGATCATTAGCGCCCCAAGAAAAAAAGCAGGTACCGACCTTAAAGTCGGCATTATTACAAGCAACAGGTTATCAAGTTTGTTCCCCCGGTTCCAAGCGGATTCAAGTCCAAGCCATATTCCAAAAAAGGTTGAAACGACCAATGCCGTTCCCATAAGGAGAAACGTCCAGGGAAGTCTGCCAAGTATTATGTCAACCACGGGCACATTGTAGAATATGGAATAACCAAAATCAAGATGTGCTGCATCCATTAAATAGTGAATGAACTGGACATGAAGTGGATCGTTAAGATGGTAATAATCCATCAGCTTATACTTTGTTTCTTCGTCTATAACCACCGGCAGATCCGAACTCTGGCTGCCGAGGATGCTTAACAATGGTCCTCCGGGCATAACGCGGGGAAGAAAAAAATTAATGGCAAGGATTAGGAAAAAAGTAAGAACATATTCCAGACCTCTGGATATTATATGCCCCCATCTTTTCCCATCCATTGCACAAATCTCTCCTTTTTTATTGTTGTTTACGGGTCTTCAGGGCAAAAGCACATACAAGAATGGCTATGTTGCCAAAAATGCCCATGCTGTCCGCTGTATTTCCGGTTGAGTTGCCCAAATTTTCTGAATTGCCACCAGATGTTCCGTATATGAAAACAAGCTTGTTATACTCCGTAGGAACGCCGCCACCCACACCACCTGGGGTGTAGAAGAAACCATCGAGCTTTTCCTGGTTACAGGCACTGTAAACATTTCTGTACATGATCGGAATAGTGGGTACATTATCAGCTATAAGCACCTGCATCTGGGCTACGAGAGCCTTGCGCTGATTTTCGTCCATCGTACCCATCTGCTCTTCAGCAAGGGCCGTGAATTCAGTACTGTTCCATCCTGTTGATGTGGAGAATGAGTTCAGCATTCTTGCAGGATCGGTGGAGGTACCATGAGAGTATATTGCAAGGTCAAAGTTACCTGCTCCGACAAGACCATCAACGGTCTTCATATCCCCTGGTTTCAGGACGACACCAATGCCAACACCCTTGAGGTAGCTTTGGATGAGTTCCGCAAGCCTCTGGCTTTGCTGGTCAGATGTATACAATAGCTGGAATTCAAGCTTTTTACCTGCTGCATCCAGCCTGATGCCATCCATATCCTTATTCTGGTATCCTGCATCATCAAGCATCTTATTAGCTGTCTCGATGTCATAGGTATATTGTGCGACATCAGGATTATACCAGCTGGAGTATGGTGGTACATAACCGGGATTGCCCGCAACACCTCCTCCGTGAAGCACTCTGCTTTCTATATCCTCACAGTCAAGGGAATAATAGATGGCTTTGCGTACATCAGTGTTGTTGAGTATATTATTTGAAGGAATGTTAAACCTTAGACGATAAACCCAGTATCCTGGTCCGTTTATGACTTTCAGGTTATCCGAATCATTCAGTGCCTTTACCTGGTCTAGCGTAAGGCTCGACTGATCTATTTCTCCTGTTTTCAATGAGATGACGGGATCAGAAGTTTTCACATAGATCAGTGTGTCAATGACCGGCTTTCCGAGGAAGTAGTTCTCGTTTGCAGAATATTTGTAGGACTGCTGATCCTTGTCATAGTCTTCAAGAATGAAAGGTCCGGTTCCGATAGATGCGTCTTTTTCCATGTATTTGCTGGGGTCAGAGACATTTTTCCATATATGCTCGGGCATAATGGGTACAACAGCAGCTACCTGTTGCATAAATGGGGCATAAGGCCGATTGAGTTTTATCCTTACAGTGTGATCATCAAGAGCCTCCACGCTTTCTATAATTTCTGTGTTGTACCAGCCAGAACCAATTGGACTGATAGATGCCTTGCCCTTGATGTAATCATACGTAAAGGCAACATCATTTGCGCTGAATGGCTCCCCATCGTGCCAGGTTACACCTTCTCTAAGCTGGAAAGTCCATTCAAGTCCGTCCTCGGAACTTTTCCATGAACTGGCAAGTAATCCTATCATATCGCCTGTCTCATTAGGCCATACAAGCGCATCGAAACAGTAGCTCGTCATAATATAACCAGGACCTCTGGGATAGAAAGTGAGAGGTGACGGGAACCCCCAGTCTCCACCTGAGCTTCCCCAGCTTGCTTTGAGCACAGTCTCCTGTTCATCCGTACCAGTTTCCGAAGCTGCCGCTGGCAAGAAAAATAAGGAACTGATGATGAATATGGAAAAAAAGATGGAAATCATTCTTCCGTTCTGTTGCATCTTTACCATCCTCTGGTATATTCCTCATAGCATGGGATACACACGTATTCCCCGTTCTGCACCCTTGCCCGGGATTCTGCCATCATTTCTTTGCATTTGGCACATTTGACAGAGTTGAATATTCTCGCTTTTTGCGGGATTTTGACATCAACGAACCTAATGTCAAACATTTCCTCGACTGGCGTGTTCCTCATGGTCCGGGATATGCCATCCATGCGCTCCCTGAATTTTTTTGTTTCTTCCTCTGTAGCTGTGCAGGACATTACTTTCGGGCGCAGCTTGCTGACTTCCGGATCAATGTTGTCAATGTTGAAACTTGCCTTCAGGGCAACTCTTACAGCTTTTCCACTGTCCCTGCATATAAAAGTAAATACCTGCTTGGCATGATCCTGATAGATGAGGTTGCCTTTACCTATAGTGCAACCTGTGAGAACCTGTACTGCATCAACTCCGCATGCATCGTTCTCCACGATCGTCACAAGCTCTTCATCGATATCTCTCTCTGCATCCAGCTTTTCGATTCCAGCTTTGGCAGCAATGTAGCCAATGGTGAGCCCAGGACAAACGTGTCCATGAAATCTGGCAGCATCATCAAAAGAAGCTATTTGTCTGATCGTATCTTCGGTTGAAC
This sequence comes from Methanosarcinaceae archaeon UBA470, assembly GCA_002508425.1. GTDB lineage: Archaea > Halobacteriota > Methanosarcinia > Methanosarcinales > Methanosarcinaceae > Methanomethylovorans. Next base: position 13,357 of record DAKU01000072.1, on the reverse strand, counting down.
ATTCGGATGACATGTTAATCACGGGGGGTAAAAGAAGATAATACTTTTAATACTTTTCGTGTTATTTGATTTTATATATTTTCTATATTATTCGATCATATTCTATTTATCTTAAGAAACATGCTATCTAATGTTTAGAATATCGGATTTGATAATACCAGACATTTCTTATCATCATAGAGCCTGGAAACTACCAATATGGAAATAGTGATGAGACTATGTCTTCACCGTACTGAAAAATAGGGTTTTGAAGCAAAAGCGTACTTAAAAGCGCTTTCATTACCTTTTGTCCTTGGTATACATCTTTGCAAGGGGATCTTTTCCATCAGAGAACATTGCACCGAAAGGTTCGAACCTGTCAAGCTCTTCGATAGTACAAAAATGCATACCAGTATCGGATCCCATCATCATAAGTGGCCTTGCCTTCTTTACATTGCAATAACCATTTTGTTCATATACTTCATCAGCGATTTCAAGATGTACTACCTTCCCCATGATAAGTATGTAGCTAGTCTCTTCATACAATTTGACTAGTTCACACTCCATCCATGCATAACATCCTTTGATGCCTGGAGCCTTCACCTTTTTTGAAGGCCTTGATTCAAGTCCTGCAAACTCAAACTCATCAGCATCTGAGGGGATTGCTTTGGCAGTGGGTATAACCTTGTCCGAAAGGTTTTCTCCGGGCAGGTTGATAACAAATTCTCCGGTCTTACGGATATTATCCATCGTATCTCTTCTTTTAGCAGTTGCCACACATACGAGGTCAAGGGGACGAAGTACAGGCATTACACATCCATACGGAGCAATGTTCCTTACGCCACTTTTACTGACCGTGGAAATGAAAGTTACAGGCAATGGCATAACAGATTCTCTTTTAAAAGGTTTTATTTCCATTTGTATCACCTTAGTAGCATATAGTATAATTTAATCAGTATTATTTGCTACTATCTAGGTTAAGTATTCATCCTATTTAAAGTTCTGAGCCAACTTAATGGCATCAAATTCCATTGTCCTTTAGATTTTACCCCTTTCTTGTATTAGTTTTGATGGTTTTCAGTGTTAATACAAACATATATATCAGTTGATGTTTAGTGCTACTAAATCATATTGAAGTAATACTAGAAACTTGTACCCTGACATATATATGGGCTTTTATCTCAATTAATGAAGTTGCATTTACAGGTGAATCATACATGGAATACGGAAAAATTGACTGGAATGATATATGGAAAGAACTCATGACCAATCAACAAAGGCTTGATAAAAGTGGTGATAAAAACGGCCATTGGAATAAAAAGGAAAACGCAGAACGTTTCTGGAAAAGAACTCAGGAAAACTCTGAAAAAACTGATTCAACTCTCAATGAACTGCCCCTCACCCCAGAATCAAGAGTATTAGATATCGGATCAGGCCCTGGAAGGCTGGCTATTCCTATTGCAAAAAAAGTGTCCCATGTAACTGCTGTGGAGCCTGCAGCCGGAATGATGGAAATTTTGAAGGAAAATACGAAACAACAGGGAATAGACAATATCAGTTGCGTGAGCAAACGCTGGGAAGATATAGATGTTGAAAATGATATCGATGCTCCTTATGATGTGGTTATCGCCTCATTCTCACTAGGAATGCCTGATATAAAGGAAGCTATCCAAAAAATGCTGCAAGCTTCTTCAAAGTATGTGTATCTGTACTGGTTCGCAGGGACAACTCCCTGGGAAGAGCATTCGATTGCGCTTTGGCCTTCGCTTTACGGAAAGAACTATGTTCCGGGTCCAAAATGTGATGTGTTGTACAACTTGCTCTACAATATGGGTATCTATCCTGATGTGCATGTCTTTTCCATGGACTATACCAACTATTTCTCTTCTGTTGATGAAGCAATGGATTTTTACAGAGACCGCTATGTGATCAAAACACAAGAACAGGAAAGTATCCTTCGTGATTATCTGAAGGGTATTCTTGTGCAGGAAAATGGACAGCTTGTTGAGAAAGGAAATTCAACACGAGTAAAAATAAGCTGGGAGAAGAAGTGAATAAAGATCAAAATAAGAATATAAGGTGATATTTTGAAAATACTGATATGTGGTAAAGGCGGATGTGGGAAAAGCACACTGACAGCTTTGCTTGCACAATCCATGGCCCGCAGGGGATGTAATGTTCTTGTAGTAGACAATGACGAATCGAATTTCGGACTTCACAGGCAGTTAGGACTGGAACTGCCACAGGATTTCCTTAATTACTTCGGAGGGAAAAAAGAGCTTGGGGAAAAGATGAGAAAATCCTTTTCGACAGGGGAAACGGTCAGGCTCTTTGAGAACAGATGGGAAATACCGGATATTCCTGAGGAATATGTTTCCGTGAAAGGGAACCTGTCCCTTATGGCAGTGGGAAAGATACATGATTTCGGAGAAGGCTGTGCCTGCCCTATGGGTGTCCTTGCAAAGCACTTGTTGAAGAACATAGATGTTCATGACAATGATTTTGTGTTTGTTGACACGGAAGCCGGTATCGAGCATTTCGGCAGGGGAGTGGAAGAGGGCTGCAACACCTTGTTAATGGTGATAGATCCTTCCTACGAATCAATACGCCTCTCAGAAAAGATTAGCAGCCTGGCAAATGTTGCCGGAAAGGATCTCTACTACATACTTAACAAGGCAGAAGGGGAGAGCAAAGCCATCCTTTATGAGAAAGTTCCAGAAAATCGTATTCTTGCAACACTACCAATAATGGAGTCTGTATTCAGGGCAGGCCTTCTTGGAAATAAGTTCAATGTGGAATCAGAGGAGATCGAATCAATTGCCTCCTTTTTGATGAATCTTAAAGACTGACAAAACTGATTTCCGGCAGCGTATCTAAAATGCTGTAAATATGATAGTCCTGTACCTTATTCGAATTTGGGATTACTAGGAAGGTACAGGACCCTAATTTAATGTAATTTCGAAAAAGTAATCACATCTTGCGCGAAAAGACAATTCTGGAGCCGTCAGCAAGATCGAGTTCCCTAAAAACATCAAGATTGTTTGTTTTCAGAATGTTGATATAGTCCTCTAAAGAAACACTGTTTTCAAAGCTAAACTGTGATCTTCCTTTTTTAGTGTCATTGAAAGTCCACAGATTCCAGTTAAGTGTCTGCATCGGGTCTGAATCCCCACCAGCTACCTGTCTGTTAACAAACACTCCTCCGGATTTTAATGCAGAAACAATTTTTGGAATAAGTTCTGGAACTCTGCCTCCTGGGTTCAATGATGAAAATATTATATCGTAGTCTTCACCAATATCATCTGTGAAAAAATTACCGGGTATTACATCAACCTGATCTGTTCCATATTTCTCAGCATACTTCTTTGTGTGCTCGGTCACCTGTGGAAGATCAAAAACAAATGCTTTCATTTTTTCATTCTGACCTGTAAAAGCTATAGAATACAATCCATGACCGCCACCTAGGTCAAGCATTTTCCTGACACTGTCGAAATCGATGTTCTCTATAACGGTACCAACAACTTCCTGAAGCATACCGCATTTCGCATTTTCTGCCATGGAATGTATTACCCTTTCACCAAAGAAACTTTGCTTGTCAACAATTACTGGACCATTGGTGATAATCTCATCCAGCTTTTCCCACATCATTATGTTTCTGTCCATATCCGAGAGATAATTTAACTGAGAATAGGGTGAATCGCTAACAAGATAAGTGTTTGTTAATTCAGTGTTAAGATATTTATCTTCATTTCTCAAGAGAAGATCATATTGACACAGAACATCACAGAATAACACTGTCATTTTCTGATCGCATCCCATCTTATTTGCCAGTTCTTCAGGAGAAATGGGACTTTTAGCATATTCAAAAAGCTGTAGTTTCACAGCGGTAGACAGAATCTTATATTTTCTGAAACCATTCATAGAGTCGTCTATAAATTTTACTAATCTTTCAGAACACACTTCTGGTCTTTTCATTAATTCCTTTGCTAATTTCATTTTTCAACATCCTGGTTCTTGATTTCAAAAATAATGTTAAAACATATTATTTCCATTTCACAATCTTTCCTTTATCCATTACGGCGATATCATCACACATCCATTCCACGACATCCATATCATGAGAAATGAATAGATAGCTTATCCCTAATCTTTTCTGTAGATCTTTCAGTAAATTCAATATTTGAGACTGGACAAGAGGATCAAGCATTGATGTGACCTCATCCGCAATGATCAGTTTTGGGTTAAGACTTAAAACCCGGGCAATGACCACTCTTTGTAATTGTCCGCCGCTCAGTTCATGCGGATAACGGAACAAAAGTTCTTCATTCAAATTGACAGTTCCGATCAAATCCCGGACTTTCTGATCTTCCTCATGAGAATTGCATAGTTTGTGTATTCTCAAAGGTTCTAAAAGAGCGTCGTATATCCTCATTACAGGATTAAGAGATGATTCAGGATTCTGGAAAATTATTTGCATCTGCCTGCCAAGAGGTTTAAGACTGCGGCCCTTTAGCTTTGTAATATCTTTCCCTTCAAAAACTATGCTCCCTTCTGTGGGTTCCAGCAAGCGTAGCACTGTTCTGGCAACTGTTGTTTTGCCGCATCCACTATTTCCTACAAGTCCCATTGCTTTACCTTTTTCTATCTCAAAATCAACGCCATCAACTGCCCTTATTTCCTTTCTATTAAGAAAGCCAGAGTAATGGTATTTTTTGAGATTGGTAACCGACAATAAAGTCATATTTGATCCTGATCTCCTTTATACAGAAAACATCTGACTTCTGTTCCAATCTCTGTCAAAAGCATGGGAGGATGATCCTTTTTGCATTCATCCATAGCATGCACACATCTTGGATGAAAGCGGCATCCGGAAGGAGGAGAACTAAGGCTTGGGCTTTCTCCAGGAACTGATCTTAAACCTTTGTTAGGAAGAGAGCCTAACAATACTTTTGTATACGGGTGTCTGGGTGCTGCTAATATGTTGTTGATCGATGCCAGCTCAATTATTTCACCTGCATACATCACAGCGACACGATCACACATCTTTTCTGTAACATCAAGATCATGTGTGATAAGGATCATACTCATGTTTTTGCTTCGAACCAGATTTCGAAGAAGGTTTACAATACTATCCTTTGTTTCAGGATCAAGACCCTTTGTAGGTTCATCAGCTATCAATAGTTCAGGGCTGAAAGCCATTCCCATTGCTATCATTATCCTCTGTTTCATTCCACCGCTGAATTGGTGAGGAAACTCTTGCATCCTATTAGGGTCAATACCCACCATTTTGAGTATACCGGCAGTTTTCATTTTTGCTTCTTGCTTACTCATTTTCTCATGATACTGGAAGACCTCTGCGATCTGGTCACCAATACTGAGAACAGGATTTAATGCAGCAGAGGGATTTTGAAGTATAATACCAATGCTTTTACCTCTAATAGTTCTCAATTTGCTTTCTGGAAGGGAAAGCAGGTCCTCACCTTTGTAGAAAATCTTTCCATTGATTTCGGTGTTATCTGAAAGTAATGTCATGATAGCCCTGCCAAGTATGGATTTGCCACATCCTGTCTCACCAATGATTCCAATTATTTCGTTATCCATAACTTCCAGATCAATGCTGTTGTTGGCTTTTATGGTTCTATCTCCTGATCTGAAAAATACCCGTAACCCCTTTATTTCCAGCAAACTCATTCATTCACCAGCATCAATTCGTTTCCTTTTGGATCAAGCATATCTCTCAGACCATCACCTAAAAAATTAAAGGAAAGAACTATAGTCATTATGGCAATGCCCGGAAGTACTGTCAGGAACGGGAATGTTCGCATAAAAGGAATTCCTGCTTTAAGCATGGAACCCCATTCTGGAGTGGGAGGTTGAATTCCAAGGCCAAGGAAGCTCAAAGCTGTTGCAAAGATAATCGCATTTGCTATATCAAGTGTTGCAAGCACTATGATAGGATGGATACAGTTAGGGAAAATATGACGACGCATAATGTAGATATCAGAAGCTCTCAGTGCTTTTGCAGCTTCGACAAATTCTTTTTCCCTCAATGAAAAAGAGATTCCTCTTACAAGTCTCGTATAGGCAGGCCAGTGAGTTAAAGCAAGTGCGATCACCACATTCAATAAACTGGGCCCAAGGACGCCAGCAATCACAAGGGCAAGGATTATACTTGGAAATGCCAGCACTATATCAACAAATCTCATTATGCTTTCATCAATCATACCTCGGCTGTAACCTGAAATTATTCCCAGGGTCGTACCTATAAAAGAAGATATAGAAACTACCATGATCCCTATTCCAAGGGAATATCTGGTCCCAAGAACAATTCTTGAAAAAACACATCTTCCCAGATTATCCGTACCAAATGGATATTCAAAAGAAGGAGAGCATAACCTATTTCCCATATTTTGTTCAAGTGGGTCATGCAGGCTGATATAAGGAGCAAAGACAGCAATAAATGATAGCAGAACTATTAGCATACCTCCAATAACTGCCGTTCTGTTCTGCAGAAAAGCTTCAGGAAGATGTAATTTATTGATAACTTTATTCCTATATTCACTACTAAATTTATTCATATCTGATCCTCGGGTCCAGGAATGCATATGTGATATCTACTGCCAGATTGGTGAGTGCGAATGTCACACCAATGACTAATACACAACCCTGTACCATAGAAAAATCCCTGGCATATATGGAATCCACAAGTAATTTTCCAATTCCGGGCCAGGCAAATATTGTTTCAACTATTACACTTCCACCAAGTAAAAAACCAAGCTGCATACCGGCAAATGTGATAATTGGGAGCATTGCGTTTTTCAATGCATGCTTCAGTATTATTGTCCTGTTGTCTAAGCCTTTTGCCTTTGCTGCCACTATATATTCCTGACTAAGCACATCCAGCATACTGGAACGTGTCAGACGGGTTGTGATTGCAGCCATGGATGTTCCCAAGGTAAGTGCCGGAAGAATAAGATGACTTAGTCCTCCGTATCCATAGCTTGGCAATAAATGAAGTGTAAGTGCAAATAACCATATTAGTAGCAGTCCCAGCCAGAAGTTAGGAATAGACACACCTATCAGTGAACCTGTCATAAAGAACTGTCCTATTATTGTATTTTTTTTGATGGCACTGATAATTCCTGCAGGAATGGCAATAGTTAGTGATATAATTAAGCTTGAAAATGCCAGTATCATTGTAGCAGGAAATCTGGTAGTGATTTCTTTCAAGACATTTTCAGATGTTACAAGAGATTGTCCAAGATCAAGATGTAACACATGGTTAAGCCATTTAAGATACTGGGCATAAATTGGTGCATCAAAACCTTCAGTAACTTTTACCCATTCTATTTGCTCCTGTGTGAGATCTTCGCCGTATCTGGCAATTGCAATGACTTCCTCAGGATCTCCGGGTGCGAAATGCATTGTACAGAAAGTTATAATGGTAACTCCCAGAAGTACAAATAATACCAAAAATATTCTTTTAGAGATGTATTTCAGCATTTTACACGACCCTATGTTTGCTATTTCTTCAATGACATAAAGAAACTCATCACAGCTATATCAAAAAATAAAAGCAATGGTCATGAGACTCATTGCTCTTTTTCGATGTATATTCCATTAAGGTTAAGCCACGGGTCCTCAGCAGTGATCTCATATCCTTTCACATATGAGTTTGTTGCGATAATCTTTTCTTCGTGCACCAGATAGAAAGCAGGGAGTTCCTCCAGCACCATTTCTTGAAGCTGATAGTATAATTCCTGTTGTTCAGCCGCATCAACTGTGGAGTCGGCTGCATTTGCCAGTGCATCATACTCAGAGTTATTATAATGTGAATAAGGACTGGTTGACTGATGTACAAGAAAATGACGCGGATATGGTCCCCATACGAAGTATCCGGTTCTCAGGAGCATATCAAAGTCACCTTTGTTTTCAAGACTTGTGATTGCTGCACTTTCAAGTACCTGAATATCTACATTCATACCTATTTCCTGCAAGCTGCCCTGGATAGCTTCTGCTATAGAAATATGCCGGGAGGCCCATTCTCCTTTTCCAACAATGAGTGTTATTGTAAGCGGATTCCCATCTTTGTCCAGAACTCCATCGTTGTCAGAGTCAGACCATCCATCTTGAGCCAATATTTGCTTCGCTTTGTCAATATCAGATTCATATAGTTTAAGATCAGGATTGGAATACATCATTATGGGAGAAAATGCTCTACCTTTTGCTGCTACTCCTATTCCTTCAAGGACGGTATCGACCATTTCTTCAGTGTCAATAGCATAAGCTACCGCCGTTCTAACTTCTTTATCTTCAAACACCCCATTGTTGCAATTAAATTGCAAGAAGTCAGTGAAAGTGCTTAACTTTCTGTAAACTTCAATGCCATCTTCTTCTTCAAGCCTTGAGACATCATATTCTGGCAGCTTTATTGCCATGTCTATTTCCTTTGTTTCAAGGGCCATGACGCGGGTAGTTGCCTCAGGGATCACTTTGAATATGACACTGTCAATTGCAGGTTTTTCACCCCAGTAGTTATCATTTCTGACAAGTACTATTTCCTGATCAGTGACCTGTTTTTCAAACTTGAATGGTCCGGTCCCTATTGGTGAAATGAAATTACCACTCCCATCTACACAACTTGGACTCATAACAGGCCATGCAACATGTGTAAGATAAAATGGAAGTGACATTGGTTTAGCCAGTATGAATTTCACAGTGGTGTCATTAACAGCTTCGACAGAGTTCAGGGCCCTTAAAGTTCCCATTTTTTTGACACAGGATTCATTGCTATAGGAAAACACAACAGCATCCGCATTCAGTGGTGTACCATCGTGGAAATACACTTTTTCCCTTAGATGGAATATCCAGGTTTTACCTCCATCCGGAGTTTCCCATGATTCTGCCAGTCCTGGTTCTATGTTAAGATCAGTATCCAGGCGGACCAGTGTTTCATATATCTGTGACCATACAAACCTTCCGTCACCATCAGGGAATTGACTAAGGTACCAGTTGTTCACATCAGTGCTAATGCCTATTGTAAGTTCGTTAGTAGTTGCTTCTTCCTTTGATTCCACGCAACCGGATATCAATAGGAAGGCTACTATGAACACGCATGTTATCAAAGCATTCAGATTGATTCTTTTTTTGTTATTTGCCATAATTGAGCTCTCCTTTTTCCCACCAGAACTTTACTCTGGTATTCATAGCTCTCAAAATAACGGAGTTGTTATCTTTTTCAAGATGATTTCCAAGATAATTACTGAGGATTTCGACCTGATCTTTTCCCGAAATTTTATAATAGGATTTGAAGTGTTCAACAGCATCTTCTTCGGATAAAAAACGATGAATGTGCTCAAATGGAAAAACAGTCACATGGGGATAAATTCCCATATCATAAAGGACGTTATAGAGGACATTGCATTTAGGTGACGGATAATACTGGGTTCCGTGGAGAGAAGGCCAGAGTGCCTTATAATTGATATCCCATGATGTGTCCCCTGCAAACCAGTAAAGGCAGACATATTTTGAAGAAACCTCTTCCATTTTTCTGATAGCTTCCCTTATATCAGACATTCCCAAAGAATAAGAAGCTATCACAATATCGTAAGAAGACTCTATATCTACATCGGTTTCAATATCTTCCCAGCGTTTGTTCACACAAATAATGTTATTTATCCCGTCCTTTGCAATCCTTTCTTTTAATACATTAATCATTCCGTCTGAAGGATCAACTGCTGTTATATGAGTAACTATTTTTGAGAGTGGGATTGCCAGTGTACCGGGTCCGGACCCGATATCCAAAATTCGGGACTCAGAAGTTAGTGGAAGTTCGTCGATGGTTTTTTGAATTAGTGAAGTTCCATCTTCTTCAAACATTTTTAAAAATAATTGTGCGCTTTCTTTTTTTTCCCAGATGGAAGCGCAATCAACTCCATGCTGTGATTGATTTTGAAGTAACGTTTGTTCTTTCCATATTTCGTTCCAATCTATCACATTCCTCTTAATCATATTATCAGCTCAGCTTGTATTTACCAGATTGAAGAGGTTAATTACATATAAATTTATTTATTTGTAGCAACAGATGCTATTAAATTTTAGAAAAAGCTTATCAATTAGAAATTTGAAGAGAACCATGATTACATTGTTATATTAATTTTCAAAATCAATTATCAAATAGGAGATTACTTCTATCGGAGACAGCAGTTATAATTTTGAAATAGGTCATCTAGAACATCTCTGCTCTCTTGAAGAAATAACCACTGGCACAAACCATCAGAACCGATAATATTGAAAGAATAAACACGTCCTGAACAATTGAAAACTCACAATAACCGATCAATATACCCCGTAAAGCATCCACACCATAAGTAAGCGGGTCAAGATAAGACAGGACCCGTATAGGAGCAGGCAAATTTGAAACCGGGAATAAAGCTCCGGATAAAAGGAATAGAGGGAATGCAATAAAATTGATAATTGTGCTGAATCCATGGAAATCCTTCAGTCTGGATGACAAAATCAGCCCCATATTTATAAAAATCATTGATATAAATACCATTATTACAATCGAGGACAGAACCGCAGAGATAAGGGGCAGCCTGAAACCAAGTAATACCGACATTAGCAGAATAACAAGTGCCTGAAGGATCGATGTCGTTGCACTTCCGCAGATCATCCCAAGAACAATAGAGACCCTGCTTGCAGGAGTTACCATAACCTCTTTTAAAAATCCGAACTGCTTGTCCATTATGACACTCATACCTGCATAAGCAGCAGTAAAAAGGAGTGTCATCCCGATAATACCCGGCACAAGGTACTGAAAATATCCTATCGATCCAGGCAGACCCGGAAATTCCACTCTTCTAAAGCCCATGCCCTGAAAGACCAGCAGGAAAGCCGGCATTGCAATAGCACCCACTATCCTTGATCTTACCCTGAAGTACTTTATCATCTCACGCCGCCAGAGAACGTATACAACTTTCCTCTGGATCATCTGAGCATCCTCCTCCTCATACGATCATGTTTGTCCGTCTTCCTGCTACCTTCCTGTTCTCGTATCGTAGAACCTGTCAGGTGGATAAAAACATCTTCAAGACTTGGTTTGCTTAAACTTATCGAACTTATCCCAATATCCAGGTTACCGGCTGTCTGAAAGATATCGGGGATATTCCTCTCATAATCCGATATAATAACATCAAGCATTTTACCGTTCTGAACAATGTCCCTCACCCATTCTTTTCCCCTAAGTGCATCAGCAATATGATCAATGTTCCCTTCAATGGTCAGGCTTACAAGATCGCCCCGAAGACAGTTCTTCGGACCTGACGGCGTATCGAGTGCAATTATCTTCCCATGATCAATTATCGCAATGCGGTCACAGAGATAATCGGCCTCTTCCATATAATGAGTGGTCAATATGACAGATGTCCCGTAATTTCTGTTCAGGTCCCTTATATGATCCCATATTGTTCTCCTGGTCTGTGCGTCAAGCCCGAGAGTAGGCTCATCCAGAAACAAAACCTTTGGGTAATGAATGAGTCCCCTTGCAATTTCAAGCCGCCTCTTCATTCCGCCCGAATAATTCTCAACAAGAATATCAGCTTTATCAGCCATACCAACAATATCAAGCACTTCCTTGACCCTTATTTTCCGCTCATTTGAACTGATATTGTACATCATGGCATGGAAATCAAGATTTTCCCTCCCGGTAAGCCCAATATCAAGCGAAGGGTCCTGAAATATTATCCCAATATTATTCCTGATACCATCCGGATTTTTTCTAAGATCATATCCTGTGATATGAGCATCACCTGCCGTAGGGATCAGAAGAGTGGTCAGCATGTTGATTATTGTTGATTTTCCCGCACCATTCGGACACAAAAGACCGAAAAGTTCTCCACTCTCAACTGAAAACGAAACATCTTCCACAGCAATGAAATCTCCGAATTTCTTTGTCAGCCCGGCAATTCTTATTGCATTCATATTGAACAAGACCTTCAGACAGGGATCTTTGAACCCACAAGTCTTTTTGTATACTCATCAGAAGGTGAAAGCATCACATCGTGAGAATTACCCGTCTCCACGATCTTTCCTTGATCCATGACAGCTATTCTGTCAGCTATCTTCAATGTAAGGGAGAGATCGTGTGAAATGTAGATCATTGCAAACCCTCTCCGGTTCTGAAGACCTTTCAAAAGACGCAATACATTTGCGGAAGTTGAAACATCCAGAGCCGAAGTGATCTCATCTGCAATCAGAAGTTTTGGCTGCATAACCATTGCTCTGGCAAGTGCAACTCTCTGCCTCTGCCCACCACTAAGTTCACCACAATATTTACTGAGGAAATTATCAGTACCTGGAAGATGAACAAGTTCAAGAGCATTTTTAACCATTTGCAGTCTATCTTCCTTGGACCCGATCTTATTGATATCAAGAGGCTCTTTAATTGCATCAAGCACAGTGAACCTGTTGCTTGTGGAACTGAAAGGATCCTGGAACACTATCTGAATGCCGTTGAGCCTGTTTCCATAATTACCCTTGCTGGTATTCTCATCTATAAATAATACTTCCCCACTTTCAGGCTTTATTACATTGGCAAGGATATGTGCAAGGGTTGACTTGCCTGAGCCGGTCTGTCCGACAATTGCAAGAACTTCCCCCTCTCTCACTTCAAGATCAACATTATCAACTGCCTTTAGATATTGTCCATTTGGAAGACGATAACTATAACTCAGGTTTTGAGCCTTCAAAAGGCCTGCTATACCTCCTCTGTGACATGCAATTTCCCTCCCTCCTGAGATTGGGATCAGAGCCGGAGGGGCTTCATTGCACTTCTTGATCTTCTGTATGCACCTTGGGCTAAAAGGACAACCCTTGAAATCAGCTCCTGCCGGAACATCACCGGGGATCCCCCACAGATCCTTATAAACAAAAATATCCGGTGTAGAATGTACAAGTCCCCTTGTGTAGGGATGACGGGGAGATAATAGAATATCCTTTACAGGACCGGTTTCCACAACCCTTCCTGAATACATGACAGCGACCCTGGATGCCATAGAAGATACAAAAGTGATGTCATGAGATATCATTAACATTGTATAACCGTTCTTTTTCTGAAGTTCAACCAGAAGGTCCCGGATCTCCTTCCGGGTAAATGCGTCAAGTGCAGAAGTAACTTCATCAAGGATCAGTAATTTCGGATCGCATGAAAGAGCCATTGCCAGAAGAACCCTCTGTCTCATACCACCGGAAAGCTGATGCGGATATGAATCCATCCATTTCGGATCAAGATTGACAGTCCGGAATAGATCCGCACATTTGCTCCGGGCTTTGTCAGGATTGATATCAAGGTGCTTCATCATTGGTTCTGTAACCTGAA
>DAKU01000036.1 GCA_002508425.1 Methanosarcinaceae archaeon UBA470 | reverse complement strand
TTCTAAAGCTTTCCAGGATGAAGGGTGATGCAAAAAAAGAAGTGCAGGCTAGTTTTTTTGAAACAGACATTCAAACTGAAATTGATTTTGCTTCCACGCTGCAGAAACGCCAGATGGAAGAACTGGAGTTTCAGATTCATAAAGTGGATCATGAAATCAGCCAGATATCCACAAAGAATCTACCCTTTATCTGGAGAATCGACTTCCCTGAGATTTTTATCGAAAAGGGGGGCTTTGACATTGTAATAGGTAACCCACCATACTTGCACAGTGGCGATATTAGTGACCCCTTGGGTAAGTTCAAAAACGACAAGTATAAAGATCTCTTGCGTAAAATGGCTGAGTTAGACTTCCCAAACGATATCAGCGAAAAAAGCATTGATGGCAGGAGTGACCTTTACACTTTTTTTTATGTAAGGGGATTAAAGCTCATTAATCCAAGAGGTTGCCTTACATATATCTGCTCGAATTCTTGGCTTGATGTTGAGTATGGGTATTGGTTACAAAAGTTAGTAATAGAGAAATGTACACTACACTACTTGTTCAACAACCAAGCCCAAAGATCGTTCAAGAGTGCAGATGTTAATACGATTATTAGCATTATAGGTTCGTATAACAGCAAGAGTATATCTTCGCACAAAAGTAAGTTTATAACGTTCAAACTTCCATTTGAGGAATGTATTTATACAGAAAATCTCCTTCTAATGAGTGAGACGGAACAACTCATTGATTACTCTGATGTCAGGATCAATCCTGTTACCTTGGACGAAATTACTTTAAATGAATTAGAATTGCTTGGCACTGAAGACGATCTAATGCTTATTAATAGTTTTAATGGGACAAAACTTGGAAGCTTGTATTTGGTTGCACCAAAAGTGTATTGGGATGTACTCATCAGAAAGAAAAGATGCTTGCGACCTCTAAGATCATTCTTTGACTATAAACGAGGATTGACTACGAATTGTGTTAAATTCTTCTTCATTGACAAAGATAAGTCAGACTTTAGGATAGAAGATCAGTACCTAACACCAATAATCACATCTAGTCAGAGAATAAAAAGATTTCAGTTTGATAATGACAAATATCTCTTCTCCTGCCATGAAAGCAAACCTAGTCTTATGGGTACAAATGCCTTAAAATATATAGAAAACTGGGAGATACAAGCTAAACCGGCTAGATTCGACGGTATATGGTACTCAGCAAAGCATGAAAAAGCATCGTTACTGCTATTTAGATTTTGGGATAAACGTTTTTTTACACCAGCGCCTACAATCGATATGATCGCTAGTGACAATTTCTTTATCGGGTATAATCTAAAATATGACAAAGAAGCGATACTAGCCCTCATGAATAGCACTTTTTATTTCTGGCAAATTGAGATTATGGGCAGAAAAAATCAGGGGCAGGGTATTCTTAACACATATGGACCTGACTATGAATACGTTCGATTACCTGATTTGACATTGTTCGACATTGAGAAACTTAAGCATGCTTATAGAAATCTATGCTTGAGAGATGTATTAGATTTTAAAGATGAAGTAATACAACCGGATAAACAGATTCTTGATAGAATTGTTTTTGATGCATTAGGCTTAACTGATTGTGAAAGACAAGAAATTATAGGATCTTTTGTCTCTTTAGTTAGTTTACGGATTTCAAAGGCATCAAGCCTAAAGACATGAGATAGGTAGTTGGAGACATTATGCCTAAGGAAAAGCCAATATTAGTCACCGGAAAAAGCTACTATGCTTGGCGATTCAAAGAACACACTAAAACTAAGCATGACATGCTACAATGCTATCTTGAGAAATGGTTTATCATTCTTGGCAAATACCACCCGGTAAACTACTTTGATTGCTTTGGTGGGTGTGGAGCCTACACTTCCGATGGGATAGTGTTTGAACCAGGATCTCCAATCTTAGCTGCTCAAGCTTGGTTGAATAAAGGAAACAAAGCCAATGAATTAAGGATGATCTGCATTGAGAAGAAACTGGGGAATCTCGATAACCTCAAGAAAGTCTTTGCCGACTATCTTCCTAACCTAAAAACACCCTATTTTATTCAAGATGACTTTGATCATTCAGTTAACGCTATATTAGACGATATTGATAAATCGGATATGGTATTAGCACCATCGTTCTTTTTTGTCGATCCATTTGGTTTTACCCTAAAGTATAGCACGATTAAGAGAATAATGAGTGTCGAAAAGTCAGAAGTCTTTCTTAACTTTATGTATGACGCAGTTCAACGACATCTAACAAACCCTATAGTTGAGAACTGTATGGATGAATTGTTCGGTTGTGAGCAATGGAGAGATATTGGAGAGTGCTCCCCTGATAAAAAAGAACAAGCCATAATTGGATTGTACCGCGACCAGCTTAAGGAAGCTGCACAATTTGTTATGCCGTTTAGAGTGTGCTACCCTGATCGGAATCGAACAATTTACTATCTTATTCATCTTACAAACCGCCTCGAAGGCGCAACGATTATGAAAAGCTGTGTTGCAGAGACCAACAATGGAGTGCTCTCATATCTGGGCAAACAAAAGGATCAATCTACTTTCTTTGAAACATCAAGTTATAAAGAAGAAGATCTCAGAACATTGCTCATAGAACTGTTGTCACTTAGGGCTATGACTTTTAACGAAATTGTGGCGCAACTTATTGATTCTACTCCTTACCTTGAGAAGGACATCAGGACAGTGCTTAAGCTTCTTAGGAATGAAGGTTTGGTGAGTAAGACCGCGGTTTCAAGTAAACGGGATAGTGCAATTATAGACGATGATATACTCACACTAATAGGTTAAAATGGATAAAATCAAAAGACACTCTCTGTTATATAAAACCGGAGTAGAATACGGTGACTACACTATAAACCATGTCTTAGGATGCTCACATGGTTGCACTTATCCCTGTTACGCATTCATGATGGCCCGCAGATTTGGGAGAGTAAAAGACTATCATGATTGGCTGGAACCCA
>DAKU01000171.1 GCA_002508425.1 Methanosarcinaceae archaeon UBA470 | reverse complement strand
ATTGCCTTTGTTCGTCAATCAACGATTTGGCATTCGTTAAATATATATAAGTATGTCTCGTTTAGAATATGAAATGGCTGACAATGCATCTCGTGAGAATATACGCCAACGTCTCGCAGAAAAGATGGCCGGTGAAATAACACTTTCAGAGAAACCAGGCGAAGCTCTGAAAAAATGGAGGCTTAACTTCGAGATTCCCCAAACGGACCTGTCAAGCTATCTTGGAGTATCCCCTTCCGTTATAAGTGATTATGAAAGTGGAAGGAGAAAATCCCCAGGTACGCTAATAGTGAGCAGGATCGTTGAGGCACTACTGGAAATAGACTCACTGAGAGGCGGACAGAAGATACATTCCTATGAAAGCATACTTTTCTCAGACAACACTTCAAGAGCTGTCTATGCAACCTACGAGTACACTTTTCCTATGCAACTTGCCAAACTGGCAAGCCTTATAGAAGCTGATTTTGTAAATAGGGGCATAGAAAAACCCCTTTATGGGTTTACAGTGGTTGACAGCCAAAAAGCCATTCTCGAACTTTCATCCCATGAATTTCAGAAACTTTATGGATGGAGTACCGAAAGAGCCATGATATTCACAAAGGTGACAACCGGGAAATCGCCGCTTGTAGCCATAAGGGTCACGAATCTGAAGCCAGGTGCTGTAGTGATACACGGACTTAGAGGCAACGAGTTGGACCCCATGGCAAAGAAGATGGCAGAAATAGACAGGTTGCCTCTTTTAGCCACCACAATGGATATTGATCAATTGATCGAAAATCTTAAAAAATACAGCCAGTACCACGTAATGGAATAACACTTACATAATATCGGTGAAAAAAATGAGTGCAGGGATAGTCTCATACGGAGCCTATATTCCAAGATATAGGATCAAAGTGGACGAGATCGCCCGGGTTTGGGGCGATGACGCTAACAGCCTGAAATCAGGTCTTATGGTATACGAAAAATCATTACCTGATTTTGATGAGGACACAGCCACTATTGCAGTAGAAGCTGCAAGGCATGCAGTAAAGAGATCAGGAATCAATGCTCAGAGGATAGGAGCAGTATACACTGGATCAGAAAGCCATCCTTATGCTGTAAAACCTACCAGTACCATAGTCGCAGAAGCTGTAGAGGCCACACCCGTCCTTACAGCTGCAGATTATGAATTTGCCTGCAAGGCCGGAACTGCTGCCATACAAACATGCATGGGACTTGTGCAGTCAAAAATGATAGACCTGGGACTGGCAATAGGAGCTGATGTTGCACAGGGAGCGCCTGGAGATGCCCTTGAATATACTGCAGCTGCCGGAGGTGTAGCCTTTTTAATAGGCAGCAAGGAGTCTGAATTTGTAGCAGTCATTGAAGACACATACTCCTTTACCACTGACACACCTGACTTCTGGAGACGGGAAGGCATGCCATACCCTGAGCACGGTGGACGTTTCACCGGTGAGCCTGGATACTTCAAGCATGTCACACATGCAGCAAAAGGACTTATGGAGAAAATGGGTACAAAACCAGAGGATTATGATTATGCGGTTTTCCACCAGCCAAACGGTAAATTCCCATCCCGTGCAGCATCCATGCTGGGTTTTAGCAAGGAACAGATAAAACCAGGCCTAGTCGTTCCAAAGCTTGGTAACACATATTCAGGATCATGCATGATGGGAATTGCTGCAACTCTTGACCAGGCAAAACCCGGGGACAGGATCTTTGCCACCGCTTTTGGATCAGGTGCCGGAGCAGACGCGTTTAGTTTCACAGTAACTGACAAGATAGAAGAAATACGCAACAGGGCCCCTACTGTACTGGAACTTCTGGCAAATCCAATATATGTAGATTATGCAACATATGCAAAACACAAGGGAAAAATAAGACTGGCATGAGGTGAGACAAATGAGAGATGTAGCCATCATTGGTATAAAGACCACCAGATTTGGAGAGAAATGGGATGTTTCTTTAAGGGACATAATAACCGAAGCCGGTCTAGGTGCTCTGGAAGATGCGAGAGTTACCGGAGAAGAGATAGATGCAATCCTGGTCGGTAACATGAGCGGTGGTCAGTTCATAGAACAGGAACACATAGGCGCATTGATAGCAGACTATGCTGGACTTGCAAAGGAACTCCATGTGCCAGCAACCCGTGTGGAAGCAGCCTGTGCTTCCGGAGGATTAGCCCTGAGACAGGGTATACATGCAGTAGCATCCGGACTTGAGGACATAGTTGTTGCTGCCGGTGTGGAGAAAATGACAGATATCTCAGCTTCAAGCGCATCGACTGCCCTTGCAGCTGCAGCAGACAGAGAATGGGAAGGCATAATGGGAGCAACTTTCCCGGGACTTTATGCTATGATAGCAAAGTTGCACATGCATAAGTACGGCACCACCAGTGAGCAGCTGGCACAGGTAGCTGTGAAGAATCACGCTAACGGTATCCATAATCCCATAGCACAGTATCGCAACAAGATAAGTGTGGATGATGTACTCAGATCCATTATGGTGGCCGACCCACTTCATATATTTGACTGCTCACCCATTACCGATGGGGCAGCAGCGGTTATACTTGCACCTGCTGATATTGCCCACAAATACACTGACACGCCCATTTACGTAAAGGCCACAAGTCAGGCCAGCGATACCATTGCCCTTCATGACCGCAGGGACATCACAACCCTTGATGCTTCAGTGGAAGCAGGTAAAAGAGCCTTCAAGATGGCAAAGCTAGCACCTAATGATATAGACTTGGTAGAAGTGCATGACTGCTTTACCATTGCAGAGATATGCGCTATCGAAGACCTTGGTTTTGTCAAGAAAGGAGAAGGAGGCAAGTTTACCGAAGAAGGAAACACAGCTATCGGAGGAAAGATACCTGTAAACACTTCCGGTGGACTTAAAGCATGTGGCCACCCTGTGGGTGCCACTGGTATCAAGCAAGCTGCAGAAATAGTCGAGCAGCTACGTGGAGATGCTGGAAAACGCCAGGTGGACGGAGCTGAAATAGGTATGACCCACAATGTGGGAGGGTCAGGCGCCACTGCTGTAGTACACATATTTTCGAGGGATAGGTGATCACGATGTCAGTACCGAGATTCTGGAGAAAACAGGTTGCCAGGTATAACCTAATAGGTACACACTGTACTAACTGTGGGGCATACTACTATCCACCCCGCAACATGTGCCCCACTTGCCGACGTGGCGGTAAGCTGGAAAACTTCAAGTTTAGTGGAAAAGGAGAAATTCTTACATATACAGTGATTCACACAGCTGCCGAAGGGTTTGAGAAGCAGACACCTTATGTGCTTGCTATTGTGAAGCTGGAAGAAGGACCAAGCCTCACCAGCCAGATCATAGGTGATCCGGCATCCATGAAGATAGGTATGAAAGTAAGACCTGTGTTCAGGAAGCTTGGCCAGAGTGGCGAGAAGGGCATGATATATTACGGAACCAAGTTCGTACCTGAGTGAAATGATAGAGATAGAAGTAAAAGCCCAGGCAAGCCACCGTCCACTCCGTGAGAAACTTGCTGCTATGGGTGCAAAGCCGGAAGGTATCCAGCAACATCTGGATACCTATTATAACTCTCCCATGAGGGATTTTGCTACCACTGACGAAGCATTGAGGATACGTTCTGTCAATGGTAAATCAGTGCTCACATACAAAGGAAAGAAACTTGACTCGGTTTCCAAGACCCGCCCGGAATTCGAGACCGAAGTTGATGGTGACAGCACAAGAAGTATTCTTATAGCTCTTGGCTTTTTTGAATCGGGGATAGTCCGTAAGAGAAGAGAAATCTTCAGTTGCCAAGGCATGACCATTGCCCTTGATTCTGTGGAAGGGCTTGAAGAATTCATCGAAGTTGAGAAACAGGCTGAAACTAATATTGAAGAGCATCGCAATCAAATATTCGAATTTCTCGAATCATTAGGTATCCGAAAGGAAGATTCCATCAGGACATCTTACCTTGAGATGGTGCTTGAGAAAAAGGAATAAAAGATCAATAACAGGTGCAATTAAATCTGCACCTGTACACTGACTAACGGTTCTTAATCAGAACTTACTGTTTTTATATTATTTTATCTCACAATCGATCCAGGGTTCATGTCTTTATCAGGAGTCAGCAAAGATACACGTTCTCCTGCATCAGCTGCCAATAGCATACCCTGGGACTCCACGCCACAAAGTTTTGCAGGCTGGAGATTTACAAGAACGTTGACAATCTTGCCCACAAGTTCTTCTGGCTGATAATAATCCGCAAGACCTGCAACTATTTGTCGAGGTTTTGGTTCACCGACATCGACCATCAGTTTGAGCAATTTTTTAGATTTCTTTATTTTTTCTGCGCTGAGGACCTTACCAACACGGATATCCACCTTTGCAAAGTCCTCGTAGGTAATTTGGTCTTTCAGAGGCACTACTACTGGTTCTTCTTCCTTAATGCCTGCTTCCTTTGCAAGAGCTTTGCGTATCCTCTCATTGGAAATAGCAGTCATCTCATCGATCTTGGCATCTTCTATCTTATCGAAGAGAATGCTGGGGTTAGAAAGTTTTGTACCTGCTATGACTGGCACCAGAGCCTCTTCATATCCTGCTGTATGCACATCGGAATCCATACCTATCTGCTTCCAGGCGATCTCCATCTTTTCAGGAATAGTGGGTTCAAATAGAAGAATAAGGGCTTTTGCTATCTGTACGCAGTTTGCCAGCACTTCAGCACATGCTTCCTTATTCTCTTTAATTAGTTTCCATGGTTCATTGGACTGGAAGTATGAGTTCCCGAAAGAAGCCAGTGCCATAGCAGTATCAATGGCCTTCTTGAACTCGAATTCTTCCATTGAAACTGTGACCTCATTAATAGTGGATCTTATCTTTTCCATGATCTCAGGTGATATCTTGCCTGCCGGAATCTCACCGAAGTTCTTGAAGTCGAACAGAAGACTACGATAAAGGAAATTGCCCAGCACAGCCACAAGTTCAGTGTTGATCCTTTCCTGGAATACCTTCCATGAGAAATTGACTTCCTTTGTATGTGATGTGTAACTCAGGAGATAATATCTAAGAAGGTCAGCATGGAAACCGTGGTCAAGGTAATCCTCTTGTACCCATACCACATATCCACGGCTTTTGGAGAATTTTTTGTCCTCGATCTTCACCATGCCTGAGGATACAACTGCCCAAGGCTGGCTGTAATCAGCACCTTTGAGCATGGCAGGCCAGAATATACAGTGGTGGTAGATAATATCTCCACCAATGAAATGGACGATGGGGCAATCACCTTTCCAGAACTTCTCCCAGCTTTCATTATTAGCCTTGGCCCACTGTTCTGTAAAGGCAATATAACCGATAGGTGCATCCACCCAGACGTACACAACAAGATCATCATGGCCAGGGAATTTCACTCCCCATTCTAGTGTCCTTGTGATGCACCAGTCTGTAAGCTCCTGTTTCACCCAGCCAAGAGCATAGTTTTTGGCATTGGACGTACCTTTCAGATGCTCCAGGTGTTCAAGAAGGAATTCCTTGAATTCGGAAAGTTTGAAGAAAAAGTGTTCCTGTTCCTTATAATGTGCAGGACCCCGGCAAATGGTACATGTGGGTTCCTTAAGCTCCCCTGGCTCCAGGTGCTTACCGCATCCCTGATCACATTCATCGCCTCTCGCATTTTGACCGCAGTGAGGACACACACCTGCAACATACCTGTCCGGTAGAAAACGGTCACATGCAGGACAATATGCTATCTCAATGACCTTTGGATAAACATAACCCTTTTCGATAAGCTTGTTTACAATATCCAGTGTACGGTTGTGATTTTCCGGATCATCCGTTGTTCCAAACGCATTGAATACTACACCCATAGACCTGAATACTTCATAGAAATGCTGATGATACTTTTCTACCAGCTCTTTAGGAGTGATCTTCAATTCTTCTGCGTTGACAACTATGGGTGTTCCATGAGTATCCGAGCCGCAGATGAAAGTTACTTCTTTCCCACGTTTTTTCAGGGATCTCACATAAACATCCGCTGGAATGTATGTTCTCAGGTGGCCGATATGAGCTTTGCCGTTAGCGTAAGGAAGACCGCACGTAACAAGTACAGGTTTATCTTCAGGTAGTTTTGACATGTATGATCTCCGGAATAATATGAGTAGTATGTTAGATTTATATTATGGAATAGATTTACTTGACGAGGATAGAGTGCTTTTATAAAATATATTACGCTTGCATTATTCAAGATAAGTATTTCAATGTTCATGTACATTCTCTTGCCAAGAAGGTATAATCCTTATGAATCCTGAAGATATGGCAAATAGTTCCAATACAAATTATGGGGAGGAAACACCGGCCATGGAGAGTAATCCCTATTCCACAGAAAAAGTGGAAAGAGATATTTCGGCAAGCGAACCTACAACCTATACCCGAAATACACCTCAGCCTATGGCACCCCGCAAAAGTAGATGGAAAATGTACTTACTAGTGGCTGGATTCCTTGTGCTCCTCATTGGTGCAAGCCTTGCAGCTATTATGGGTACATTCGATGGTGATCTGTATTCCACCGGCGATAAGATAGCAGTGATATATGTAGAAGGTTCAATTGTTTCCGGCAGCATATATGATGGATTAGGATATGCCACACCTGATGGAATAAACGAGAATATCCGCAATGCTATGGAAGATGAAAGTGTAAAAGCAATTGTATTAAGGGTTGATAGCCCTGGTGGTTCTTCAACTGCCGGAGAAGAGATATATGAAGAAGTGAAAAAAGCTCATGATGAAGGCATGCCTATAGTAGTCTCCATGGGTAACGTAGCTGCCAGCGCAGCATATCATATATCCGTACCTGCTGATGTGATCGTGGCGAACCCCTCTACAATGACAGGCAGTATAGGTGTAATCTGGACTTTTCAAAATATGTCCGCATATAATGAAAAAGAAGGAATTCAATATCATATAGCTAAATCCGGAGAGTTCAAAGATATGGGTGGCTCCTGGAGAGGGCTTTCAGATGAAGAAAAGGAATATGCTGACAGTGTAATAATGGAAGTTTACGAAACTTTCGTGACAAATGTTGCAGAAGGCCGTAATATGTCCGTCAGCGAAGTAAAAGACCTTGCAGATGGAAGAATATACACCGGTAAAAAGGCAAAAGAATTAGGCCTTGTGGATGAACTTGGAAATTTCTATGATGCCATTGATATTGCCACGGAACTGGCTGGCATAGAAGGGGAACCTACAATTGTCTACATGAACAAGCCTTCCCTATCAAGTCTGCTATTCGGTTCTGAATCTCAAACTTCGAACACATCCATTGAAACTGTATTAAAGCAGTATCAAGAAACACCATATGGTCATTTGTCCTGAACTAGTCTGGACATATGCCCTTTACATCTTTTAATTTGTGTCCATCCTTTTTTGGGGAGAGATATTCTTTACAGATCTGGAAAATAAGTAAAAAAGAGGATATATAAAATCAGCATGATGTTATTTCCCTCCAAGCTCCCTGCACTGCTCATGCCTGAAACAACCCACCACATGATCATTGACCATGCCAATTGCCTGCATGAAAGCATAGAGGATTGTAGGACCTACGAAATTGAACCCTCTTTTTTTCAGATCCGTACTTATCTTTTCTGCAATTTCGGTCTTTGCAGGGATTTCTGCCAATAATGTCCATGAATTCTGCACAGGTGTATTGTTCACAAAGCCCCAGATGTAAGTGTCAAATGAACCGAATTCATCTCTCACTTTTTTGAAAGCCCGTGCATTATTAATGGCAGACCGTACCTTGAGCTTGTTGCGGATAATGCCTGCATCTTTAAGCAATTCACCCACTTTTGAATCATTGTATGTTGCAACCTTTTCATAATCAAAATTATCAAAAGCCTTTCTGTAATTATCCCTTTTTTTGAGAATCGTTTCCCAGCTTAAGCCCGCCTGTGCACCTTC
>DAKU01000153.1:43042-50003 GCA_002508425.1 Methanosarcinaceae archaeon UBA470 | reverse complement strand
TTTAAATGCGTGAACATGGGTTATGTCTGTCTAGTGATGGCCGATGGAAGCAAAGAGATACATGTCATTGGTTTTTAGAGGAATAGTGGAAGAATACGATAATACAGGTGTAAGACCTTCCGTATTTATGGATGGGGAAGGTAGTTTACACATCTACCTATGTGACTGCATAATTCCAGATGAAGAAGAGAATTATGGTTCTGAGGTGGATTTCTCCTACCAGGTTAATGGTGGACAGTTCGTTGAAACCGTATGCACCCCAAAGAGTATAGAAACTATAAGAACTAAAACCCTAATGGAAGAAGACTGGTCTGAATAAATACTACGTATCGAGTTATTTAAACAGAAACAGGTTCAGTTTCATTGGTAAATGATATTTAGATAGCCCTATAAGTCTGTTGTCTTTCGACCTCTGGATGTGAGTAGATGGATTATAGAAAATTTAGCCGTGTTCTTAAAAACGCCAAACAGGTTTATCGAGAAGATTATGTAAAAAAACTTTTTAAATCTGCACATTATGATATTGGCCTTTTTGAAGAGCAACTGAGCGAGTTCAATGGCAGTCTTTCATACGGAGAAAACAGGACAGCCAAAGAATATATGGACCGGACCATTATAGCCCAGGTGCTTGATGATGCCTCATTGCTACTAGAGGTCATAAGTAATAATCCCAAAATATCCAGCGAACAGAATCAGGAAATAGATGCAATAATAGACAGACTTGAAGAGATTCGCGATGAGATAGAAGTCATTGAAGAAGTCAAGATGATGGCCCAGATGCAGGACAAAGACGAAAACCAGGATCATGAGAGAGGCCATCGAAGAATGTACGTAAACGTGTGATAACACACCACAAGATTATCTGTTTTAAAATTAAACTAATGTTTAATATGTTTCATGGATTAGTTTTAAGGCTTGGTCTTACAAAGATGACCATATGCCAAAAATATTGCTTACAAATGATGATGGTGTCTACTCAGCAGGCATCCGGGCAGCGTACCGAAGTGTACAAGAAATTGGAGAAGTAATAGTATGTGCACCCTCTATGCAGCAAAGTGGAGTAGGCAGATCAATATCAATCTTTGAGCCTTTAAGGATAAACCAGGCTACGATCAACGATATGACGGTATATGCCGTAGGTGGTACCCCAACTGATGCAGTCATACTTGGAATATTCGCCGTGATGAAAGAAATGCCTGATCTCATATTATCCGGGTTCAACATCGGAGAGAACATTAGCACTGACACAATAACTACATCTGGAACAATAGGTGCTGCCCTAGAAGGAGCTAGTTACGGGATACCCGCTATTGCTGCTTCTATACAAGCAAAGGAAGAAAAGGATAAGTTCGATGATAATTGGGAATATGACCACGATTTCGATGTCGCAGTGAAGGTTGTGAACAGAATCGCAAAAAACGTGATCAAATTTGGATTACCTGAGCATGTAGACCTGTTAAATGTAAACATCCCACATCAGGTAGAAGAGGATACTCAAATAGAGATCACACGGCTTGCCAGAAAAGTATTCAAAACTGCTGTGGAAGAGAGGCATGATCCAAGAGGCAAGCCCTATTACTGGATAGCAGGGGATTTAATAATGGAAGAGGAAGAAGGTACCGATGTACATGCCATTTCACAGAAAGGACATATTTCAGTCACTCCTATCTCTCTGGATGCCACTTCACCCATTGATTTTTCAGAGATAGAACACCTGCTATAAGCAGGTTAATCTTTTGTATTTTTAGCATCTTCTAATTTTTAGTACGATCTCCCCACAATCGTCCTCTACACCGTTCAATGTGCTAACTGCACCAATTATAGTACCTGCAAGGATCTTTTGCACAAAATTATTTATTTCAATATCCTTTCCATCAACTGTTAACTTCACTTCCATAATCATATCTCCTTTTGTTTTACATAGAATGGAACCCTTCGACTTACAGCAAGCCTGAAAAGTTCAGGCATGCCCTCCAAGGGGGCACGAGATACATCTACAAGATTATCATTCACAAGCAAACAGGGACGAAGCTTCCCATCTGCTGTTACACGCAACCTGTTACAGTTAGCACAGAACTCAGTATTATCTACAGGTTTGACGAATTCAACTTCAGCCCCGTCAATGAGATATTTTTTTCGGTGATGTAATTCTCTAACCTGGACATAACCGGCCTTAAGCTCAAGTTCCCTTTCGACCTCATCAACATCTACGTGATAACAGGCCACATCCCCGAAATCCATGAGTTGGATCAGCTGCAGTATAACATCCCCATGGAATTCCCGGGTAAAGGAAAGCATTTCCTCAACCTCAGATTCATTAACATCTTTGAGCAGGACCATGTTTAATTTCACAGGAGTAAGCTCAGCATCCACAGCAGCATGAATACCACCTATAACCTTTTGAAATATACCATCCTTGCACTTGGTTATATGTCTATAGTTAGTCTCATTTAGGGAATCAAGGCTTATATTAACCCTGTTAAGACCTGCATCCTTTAGAGACTGCGCGCACTCCTTGAGCAGGACACCGTTGGTAGTCATAGACACGTCCTTAAGAGGGGGCAGTGAGATGAGTATATCTTTTAGATCTTTACGCAACAGTGGTTCCCCACCTGAGATCTTGAGACTATTGACCCCAAAACCCGCAGCAACGTGGACTATATTGGAGATCGTTTCCACAGACATTTCCCCTATAGCACCCGTGCTCCCTTCGTTGTGACAATAGATACAATTAAGATTACAGCGGTCAGTAATAGACATCCTCAGGCTCTTTATGGTACGGCCATAAGCATCTCTGAGGAACTCCGTTTTATGTGGATCGTTCATACTACAAATATCCCTTTTTTAGAAGCCTTTGAGCATTTTAGTCGGACATACTGATATATATACGTTACACATACAGTAAAATTCATGACAAAAGCGGTACTGATTGCAGGAACTAACAGCGGTGTTGGAAAGACCACGGCCTCTATGGGGCTAATGGCTGCACTGGTCAAAAGAGACATGCAAGTCCAGCCATATAAAGTTGGTCCGGACTATATTGATCCGTCATACCATACGGCTATCTGCAAAAGGGCATCACGTAACCTGGACACGTTCATGATGGGAGTCGAAGGTGTTAAAAGAGAAGTGGACCGCACCTGTGGAGGCTCAGATATTTCGGTTATTGAAGGTGTAATGGGACTATTTGATGGAATGGACTCTACCGAGGTTGCAAGTTCTGCACATGTTGCCAAATCCCTTGATGTTCCTGTGATCCTAGTAGTTAATGTCCACGGGATGTCGCGTAGTGCCGCTGCTATTGTCAAGGGATATTCCGAATTCGACTCAGGAGTTGAAGTTGCAGGAGTGATCCTCAACAAGGTAGGAAGCCCAAGACACACAAAAATGATCCGGGATTGTATTCCAGATATACCTATTGTAGGAAGCCTTCCACGCAATAAAGATATAAGCGTACCTTCTAGGCACCTGGGATTGCACATGGCATTTGAATGTGAATTTGATACCAGTGAGCTTGCCCGATTCATTGAAGATAATGTAGATATAGATGCAATTGTAGGGCTGGCTAGGGAACCAAAAACAGATAACCTGCCGGAAAATGAGCTACCAGAGGCAGACCTGAAGATCGGAGTGGCTATGGATAAAGCATTCTGTTTCTACTACGCCGATATGTTCGACGAATTCAGGAGAAATGGCGCAGAGATTGTATTCTTTAGCCCTATGGCCGGAGAAGTGCCAGATGTAGACGGGATGTATTTTGGCGGAGGTTATCCTGAACTCTACCCATGTGAACTTGAAGCCTCTGAAACTACAAAGGCCTTAAAAAACCTATCTGCAGATGGAATGCCCATATACGGGGAGTGTGGCGGATTGCAATACCTTTCCACTTCATACGAAATAGAAGACGTCACCTACAAAATGGCAGATCTTTTCCCGGCACGTACTGTGCTCACCAAAAAGCTCCAAGCCCTAGGATATACAGAAGGTTATGCCCACGGACCTTTCATAAAAGGCCCAGTTCGTGGACATGAATTCCATTACTCTGCCACATATTGCGATAATGATGCCAGGCTTACATTTGAGATGAAGCGTGGAAAAGGGATAAAAGATGGTTGGGATGGCATTGTGGAGCACAATTCCCTGGCATGTTATCAGCACGCTCATCCTGTAAGTTTTCCGGTAAAAGCATTTGTGGATATGTGCAGAGAGTATAAGCGCAGATGATATATGCAGGATAATAACATCCTACAGACAACACATTCAGTTGATAGGAGTACATCTCCATGAGAAAATGGAAACATGATATAGGATTAGAGAGCAGAATGCTGCTTACCATGTTCTTGCTGGGAGCCGTGTATCTGTTCTTCCTGGTGTTCCTGGCAGCGAATGGCACAGATTCGATGTTCATACTTCTGTTTGCAGGAGTAATGATGTTCGTACAATACTACTATTCTGACAAGATGGTATTATGGACATCAGGAGCCAGAATTGTATCTGCAAGCGAGGAGCCTGAACTCCATGAGATCATTACAAGGCTATGTGCGATCGCAGATCTCCCGGTGCCAAGAATAGCCATCATGAATACTATGATGCCTAATGCTTTTGCAACTGGCAGGAATCAAAAGAATGCAGTTGTTGCTGTTACTACAGGGCTTATGCGTAGCCTTGACAGGGAAGAGCTTGAAGCGGTGTTGGGGCATGAGCTGACCCACATTAAAAACCGGGATATGACAGTACTAACCATAGCCAGCTTCCTTTCCACAGTTGCTTTCTTCATTGTAAGGTATGCATTGTACTTTACCGGAGGGAACGATAGGAGAAATGGAAATGGAGGGCTCATTGTAGTATGGATAGTTTCAATGATTGTATGGGTAATAAGCTTCCTACTCATACGTGCCCTTTCAAGATATAGGGAATTCTCTGCTGACAGAGGTTCTGCAATTATAACCGGGAAGCCTTCAAAACTCGCATCCGCTCTTATGAAGATAAGCGGTACGATGCAGAGAGTGCCATCTGAGGATTTAAGGAAAGTTGAAGGCATGAACGCCTTTTTCATCATCCCTGCAATATCCGGCTCTTCGATCATGCAGCTTCTATCCACACACCCTTCCACCGAAAAACGCTTAGCAGCACTTGAGAAATTAGAAAGGGAGCTTGAGTTCTGATGGGGTTTCTTGACACTATACTTGGAAGGAGCAAACTCCCAAAAGCAAAAACCGAGAGATTGTTTGCTATTTCCACAGCAAGTATCACTCTGGAAACGAACCTGGGTATAAAACCATCTACAGTGGCAGGGATATGTTTTAAGCCAATTGAATCGTCCCGTTATGAAACAGCTCGCACTGAGATCGAAGACCTATTAAAATACAGTTGCCAGGAAACAGGAACATCATACAAACTCAAAAAAGATGAATACAACTTTTTATGGGCCATCCTGGAAGATCCTGATTTTGAAGACATTGTCACCAACATACATCTGGTAAGCCAGACAATGATAGAACATGGTTTCGGCGAACAGCTTCTATGTGCCATATATAAGTTCCAGGGAAAAAATACCGTATATTGGATATACAATTTCAAGCAGGACAGTTTTTACCCCTTTGTACCAAAAGGAAACAAAGAGAGAAACAGTTCTGTAGAATTCAGACTCAAGTCCCTGATGGAAAGGGAACTTCCCATAGAAAAAAATGTAGAGAAATGGTATCCTTTGTGGGGAATACCATTCTGATATTTAGTGCGACTGCTAGGTTACTTAGTCTTCAAAGATGCCAGTGCCTGTGAACACATCCTTTGCTTCTGCAAAGGTCAGATCTTCAGGAGGAACTATGACATCTGATTCAATAATCTCTTCTGCACCCAGAACCGTGCCATTCTGCTTGATCTTTGAGATAAGAGCTGCAAGGTCTTGCTTGTAGGCTTTTTCATTTCCTTTTGTCACATGACCAACTATGCGGTTATCAATAGCATTCAACTCATCAAAAAGGCTACTCGGAACGTTATATTGCCCTTGACCCATGATTCTGATAATCATTTGCCTGCCTCCTGTTTGAGTTTTGCCAGTTCTGCATCCACGGTGCTCTTGGAACTTATCTTTGATAGTTCCCGATCTATATCATCATGCCTGCCGGTCACATCTTCCAATGTACCTTGTTCGATGAGCTCATCAAGGGCTGAGGAACGTGCTTTCATCTGTTCGGTCTTGTTCTCGGCCCTCTCCATAGCAAGTCCCACATCAGCCATTTCCTCGCTTATCCCAGAAATTGATTCATTGATCTTGACCTGAGCTTCTGCAGAGGAATACTGTGCTTTAATGGTCTCCTTCTTTGTCCTGAAAATCTCAACCTTTGTGGACAACCGCTTTTCTGCAGCTACAAGTTTCTCTTGCTCCTGGTTCAGGTCTACGATCTGCAGATCAAGCCCCTGTACCTGCGCTACAAGTGCAGCCTTGCGCTCAAGAGCGAGCCTTGCAAGATCTTCCCTGTTAGCTATGACCGCGTCTCTTGCCTGCTGGTCCAGCTTGTCTACACTTTGCTGTAACTTGGCTTTCTGTAGTTCTAGGCGTTTCTTTGATGTCGTGACCTCAGCAACTCCCCGTTTTACATTCTGGAGTAACTCTAACTGTTTTTCATAAGAATAATCAAGGGTCTCCCGGGGATCCTCCATCTTATCGGCGATCTTGTTCATTTTAGCTTTAATAACTGTGCTCATACGATTGAATAAGCCCATATTCTCCCTCCTTGTGGTTCACATAAAGATATTCGCTTTACTTTATAAATGTTAGGAAATCACTTCAAAGCACATTCTACGTATTTTTATTCTCCGATGATGACTGTTGCTGTGAGTCATCATTCTTGTGTTTGAACCATGTCTTGCGCCTGTAATAATTAAGGGGGTGTTTGATCCTGCTGCAGAGTTCATCTGCACCGTAGCAATTACCATAAGTACGCATAGTAGAGCAAGA
>DAKU01000153.1:0-43015 GCA_002508425.1 Methanosarcinaceae archaeon UBA470 | reverse complement strand
CTTACATTGGATATAGCATGCACCATGCAAGGAGGGAACATATTGCTCTCCACAGCACCGAAATCTCCTGAGCCAAAAGTTTCCTTCATTTGCTGTAGCTCAGTCTGAATAGGAGAGATGTATGGAGCACACATCTGACAGATGTCTTTAGGTATATCCAGAGGAAGAGAACTCTGTATCCTATCCCGTATAGCCTCCTGAAGCAACCTTGAAAGCTCTTCCTTTGAGATATAAACATGGCCTTTCTGTATCTTACGGTTGACAAGTTTCCATTCCAAGGCTTTCATAGAACTTGCAAGCCTGATATAATCCGTGAAATGGATATCGAACTCATGATCACAAGAAATAACATCGACATGGAAATCAGATGCAATTGAGTATATAAAATCAGATGGTTCTAAACGCAGAAGCTCATAACAGGAAACTGCTTCTGCAAGTGCATACCTGCGTATAAGAAAATTATCATCGATACAGGATACCAAGATCCTTGAAAAGGGGTATGAAAGCAGTTCGATGAGAATTTTGCTCTCATCAGAAACTAAAAGCTGAGGTTTATATACCTCACCTTTTAAGGCCTGTAGTACTCTTTCAACCCCCCGGGAACGAGCAGAATCCATGGCTCGAGAGGTAATCAG
The DNA here is from genome assembly GCA_002508425.1 of Methanosarcinaceae archaeon UBA470. GTDB lineage: Archaea > Halobacteriota > Methanosarcinia > Methanosarcinales > Methanosarcinaceae > Methanomethylovorans. Next base: position 42,380 of record DAKU01000153.1, on the reverse strand, counting down.
CCTTTCAAGGCTGAAACCTAGACCTGATACGTATGATGAAGCTTCCGTAATAAAGGGGTAAAGAGCAAGGTCCTTTTCTTCCATAAATCAGTCTGACTCTATCCTTGGAGCAAGCAAGTAACTTATCTTGCCTGCACCTTCGGCAATAGTAAAGCTTATCCTGATTGGATAATCCCTTCCGAGCTCAAGAGTGATCTCATTTGATTTAGAAGCTGGCTTGACAATATCCGACAGATAATCCAGGGAGAACAAAGAGCGTGCCTCTCCTGATTTCAGATCTATCAACTGGTCCCTGGGCATTTCGAGGCGCACTTTGTCAGTATCACCTTCGGCTTCCATATAGAAAATGTCCTCATCCACACCAAGAGACATGTGATCACTGATCTTCTCAGCTGCCTTAACAGCTTTCTGTAGTTCCTTGCCATTAAGAACCACTTCAGCAGGCAACTCAAGCTGCGGTATGCGCGGTTCTGCACGGATAGTGGAGGGATCCAGTAAAGATAAAGTGTAAGAAAAACCACCGATGTGTATGGACATTTTCTGGGACAGCTCATCGAGTTCAAGAGTGGCCTTTTCGTTCTTTTCTGCTACTCCAAATATATCATTAATCTTGGTAAGGTCCATGCCGATCTCACAGTCATCGGCAGCATAATCATCAAAAGCACTTGCAGCAAGCTCAAAACTCACCATGGCCACGTTTGCCGGATCCACTGCTCTTACAGAGAGCCCCTCAGTGGATATCCTAAACCGCGCCTCATCCACGAGTACAGAAAGCGTTTCTATGGAACTTTTAAAAATATCCGCGTCAATCGTTGCCTTGAACATATTAATTCTCCATCCGGTGTCTGAATAACCACTTCATTATATCCTTTAACTAATAAAAGTTTCCTATATAAAGACCATAACAACGTGGATTGAAGACAAATCTCAGTCGTACTCTCTCCATGTAGCATTACATTTGGTGCATTTAAAGAAACGTGTCTCAGACTCATCTGCCGATCTAAGCTGCCTAAGCCACCAATATGCAACATTATGTCCGCAATCTGGACATCGGGTTGCTGTAGTGGGAAGACCCTGATCGAAATTTTCTTCCAGAACGGTGACCTCACGGTCCTTACGCTGTGATTTGGATACGAGATCATCAGATGCACCTTCGGTGCCTTTCACATGGCCACACTTCTTACACACGAAAGAACCCTGAACAGGGAACATCATGGACTTACACTTTGGACAGAACTCCATTTATATCAACTCTTGACTGATCTATTATATGATTGTGATCGAAAGCCAGTTTGGGTATGCAATCTATTGTGAATAGCGCGACTTCTGCCGCATCAGAACCTGCTTTTAGGATACCTGTTCCCTTTGCGAAATAACATATAGACACTGTATGCCCCCTAGGATCACGCGAAGGTTCTGAATATACCCCAAGCAACTTAACTATTTCTATAGACAAGCCTGTTTCTTCCAATGCTTCCCGCACTACAGCTTGTTCAGTAGTTTCCCCCACCTCTACAAATCCACCTGGAAAAGCGAAAACACCCTTAAAAGGATCATTTTTGCGCCTGACGAGTACAATGCTTGAATTATAAATAATGATTGCATCAACTGTTAAAAGAGGGGTTACTGGTTTCATAGGACAACAAGTTTATTATGGCTGACAGGTATATAAGTCCATACAATTACAGGTGCTATTAATGCTTACCTTACTATGGATATCAATCTCTTTAATGCTACTAAGTGCCATTCTGCCTGTGAAAAATGGTTCTAAAAGAATAATAGGAGCTTCGGGATGGGGCATATTCTCCATTCACTGGCTACGCCAGCCCTTACACTATATTGCAATAGATGATTATGTCAATGTAGTGCTTACTATTTCAATGGGCATATTTTGTATCTTCATAGCATATAGAATGTTCATTGAGCATACCCATAAATACACTCCAGTGAAACAGCAAATAGATATCACGTATATGGCTACTAATGCCATAGCTATTGGATCAGTGTTCTATTACCCCTTCGCAGAGATAGCATCCCTCAGTGAGTGGCTGATTAGTACAGTTACAAATAATATAATGTGGGCACTGGGCATGTTAAACATTACTGCCTATAGGACTGGCAACATGATAACATACAACGGCCACACCGTAGAGATCATCCTGGGATGTACAGCCATCGAAAGCATTGCCCTTTTTATGGGCCTGATAGCATCTGTGAATGCGCCACTAAAAAAATTATTTGCAGCATTCATGGTATCAGTTCCAGTCATCTATATACTTAATATATTAAGAGACATATTTGTAGTGATCGCATACGGTGAAATGTGGTTTGGACCTAATAGCTTTGAGATTGCACATCATATGATAGCAAAGGCGGGTTCAGGTGTGGCCCTGTTCGTGATCGCATATATGGTCATGCGCATACTGCCTGACATCCTAGAACTCATTGATGGCCTATGGGACATGACTGCTGAACAGATGCATAATTTAAGGAATAAAGTTTTGGGAAATAATTAAATGCTTGCAAAAGGTTCAATTCCTTGGATATTAACTACTTCTGTTATTACAATTTGTTTTGCAGTGGCAGCCTACATTACAGGATCTATATATGCAAAAGTAGGACTGTTTATAGGAATAGTGGCTATTCTATTCTTTTTTGTATTCTTCAGGGACCCTGAACGTTATTTCACGGAAGGGGACGAGTGCATGATATCACCTGCTGATGGCAGAATAGTAGATATAAGGGGCAGGAAACTATGTATCTTTATGAATTTCCAGAATGTTCACGTGAATAGAGCACCCTTGAAGGGAAAGGTCACTGCCATTGAATACAGAAAAGGTGGTTATATACCTGCTTTTTGTAAGGACTCACATAGGAACGAGAGGCAGCATATATTCATAGATACGGAACACGGAAAAGTAGAAGTGGTTCAGATAGCAGGCACCGTTACCAGAAGGATAGTGCCTTATGTGAAGGAAGGGGATGTGATGGAAAAGGGACAGCGCATCGGAATGATCCGATTTGGGTCCAGAGTAGACGTGACAGTTCCTGAAAACTTCATAATAGAGTGCAAAAGAGGCGACAAGGTATATGCTGGCCGGACCGCTATAGCCAGAATAAAACCAAAGGAGTGAGTAGGCATATTTAATACTCTAAAATTGCCAGATCTTATCACTCTGCTCAATGCATTGTGTGGCTTTGGAGCGATCGTTGCAACACAAAATGGAATGCTTCAATTGTCTTGTATATTAATCCTTATTGCTGCAATTGCTGATGGCCTTGATGGAAGTTTGGCCAGATATACAGGAGGAAGTGAAATAGGAGGAGCACTAGATTCACTTGCAGATGTCATTTCTTTTGGAGTGGCACCGGCAATAATTATAGCTGTAAACATGGGAAACAAATACTTTACACTCCTAGCAGTCTGCTTTTATCTGGTCTGTGGCATCCTTAGGCTTGCAAGATTTAGCACATCCAAATACAATAACAATTTCTTTAGCGGCTTACCAATTACAGCAGCCGGGATAACAGTGGCTGCAATCATATTAGTGAGTAACGGACAACTGCAACCAATTGTTATGGAATTTGGAAGCATAGTACTAGGATTTCTGATGGTAAGCAGTGTGCCTTACATGAAAATAAGAGGCAAAGAGAAGACGCTTCCATTAACAGTTATCTTCGCTATCCCCATATTGAGTTATTTCCTGCATACAACACACAGAAGCACATTTACATTACCTTTACTGTTGATAATGATGCTGTACATCATTTCTCCAATATACATAAAGAACAGGGAAAAGATCCATGAGCAAAACAAACAGCATAACTGAAAGAGACAATGCACTATTTGAAGCTGGAATCAAGCTTGGAGCATTATACCACCAGTTCAGTGGTTCACCCGTGAACCTGAAAACAGTAGATAGTTTGGAAAAGGCAATAGCAGAGAGCATATCTGTGCAGCCATACGTAAAGAGCATAACGGTTAGCATCGATAGAGGAATGATACGTTCCAAACTAAATAGTGAATTTGGATACTGCGAACTGGAAGGACGTATGCTGGATGTCAATCTGACCATGAAGTACGAAAATGTAATAGTAAACGCTTCTCTCAAATTCAATAGAGAACTGGATTATCCTTTAATGAAAATAGAAGAAATATCAAATATCCAATAGTAATGGATATTTTATACTGATCTGAATGCGTTTACGACACGCATATTTTGCTCTTTTGTCCCAACGGTGACCCTGATAAGAGAGTTACCTGCACCTTTGAAAGAACGGCAATCCCGGACAATAATGCCTTTTTTAAGAAGCTTTTCACATACTTCACTGGCATTGAGAGGAGATATGTCCACAAGGACGAAATTGGCCATGGAATAATATACCTTGAATGGTATTTCTTCTTTCAGGTATTTGCGTCCTTCTTTGACCATTGCAATGCTCTTGTCAATATGCGCCTTGTCAGAAATTGCAGCTACACCGGCCTTAATTGCTGGAAGACTTACATTAAATGGGGTTGCGATCTTCATATATTCTTTCTTAAGCCAGGCAGGCATGATTCCATAACCCAAGCGTAAGCCTGCAAGTCCAAATATCTTAGAGAAAGTCCTGCCCACAATCAGGTTGTCATATTCCATCACAAGATTTGTGATACTGTGCTCGGCAAATTCTACATATGCTTCATCAACAAACACCAATCCCCGGAAGGATTCCAGAAGCGTCCTTATATCCGACTCTGGCACCACGTCACCCGATGGATTATTTGGAGAACATAGGAAAATAACTTTAGTGCGTGGAGACACTGCTTTTTGAATAGCTCCAATGTCAACAATGAAATCTTCTTTCCTATCTACATACACAACGGAAGCTCCATTTGCACGGGCAGCTATCTCATAGTAAGAGAAAGTAGGTATTGGAATAATTACCTCGTCGCCTTCCTGAATGATAAGACGCATCAGGTTATCCAGCAGACCGTCCATCCCCGGTCCAGTGGCACATATATTGGAAGAAGGAATATTCAGGTACATGCTCAAAGCATCTACAAGTTCACCTGCATCCGCTGAAGGATAGAGATGGACCTTACTGGCATATTCCAAAATAGCCTGAACTGCTTTTTGAGAAGGCCCCAATGGGTTCTCATTGGAACCCAATTTTATGATGGAGGCTGGATCAAGGCCATATTTTTTTGCTGTTTCCTCTATGGACTTCCCTGGCACGTATTCTGGAATATTGCGTATATCCTCATCAATTAGTTCAAGCCTGCTCAATTACTTCTACCACCCTATTTATCTGGTCCTTAGTGATCACAAGAGGTGGAGCGAAGCGTATCACAGATTCAGAAGTACTGTTAAGCAGCACCCCATTCTTCCTGCCATAGTCTACTATTTCAGTGCAGTTGCGATCCAGTTCCAAACCGATCATAAGACCACGACCACGAACCTCTTTGAAGCCTCGAATATCTGCTTTCCTTAACTTGTCCATGAAATATTTTCCAAGCTCAGTGGCATTCTCCAGGAGCCTGTCTTCTTTGATTGCTGCGATAGAACCAAGGGCAGCAGCACATGCAAGAGGATTGCCACCAAAAGTAGAGGCATGCTGACCCCTGCTAAATGCTATACCTTTTTTGGCAACAATCCCACCCATAGGGAAACCTCCACCCATGGCTTTTGCCATACACATTATATCGGGCTGGATACCAAAATGGTCCTTACAGAACCACTTACCGGTCCTGCCAAAACCTGTCTGTACCTCATCAAAGATAAGCAGTATGCCATGCTCATCACATATGCGGCGCACTTCCTGGAGATAACCTTCAGAAGGCACGTGAACGCCGCCCTCTCCCTGAATGGGTTCAATGATAATAGCAGCAGTTTTTTCAGTGATAGCATCTGCCATTGCATTGGCATCATCGTAGGGTACGAAGATCTCTTCCTGTACCAGAGGCCTGAAAGGGGCCCTATATACCTCTTTGTAAGTGACTGAAAGAGAACCCATGGTACGACCATGGAAAGACCTTTCTGCTGCTATGAACTCTGTTTTTCCCGTGGTGACACGAGCCAGTTTCATTGCAGCTTCCACTGCTTCAGCACCTGAATTGCAGAAAAAAGCACGTTCCATACCTGTTAATTTTACCAATTCTTCGGCAAGATTAGCCTGAACTTCGGTATAATAAAGATTTGAGACATGTATGAGTTTCTCTGCCTGAGATTTTATAGCCTCTACTACCCTTGGATGACAGTGCCCTACATTATTGACCGCTATGCCTGCTACGCAGTCTATGTACTCCACGCCGTAGATATCACGGACAACTGCACCTTTTCCACTGGCGAGGGCAATCGGCTGACGCCCATATGTTTGCATGACATGTGCTGCATCCTTCTGTGCGATGCTTTCGTAATTTATGGAAGACATGGAACACACCTTTGTTAATTACAGGCAGTGAAGTATTGTTGGAATATATAAAGACTTGACGATGCTTAAAGAATCTTATGTGGCGGTTTCAATGCAATATAGATATTGTGCAGCAGGAATGCAAGAGATACCTGGAAAAAGAACATTGCAAAACTATATCTGTAGCTAGTTTCTACCGATGCAGGAAATGGTGATAGCAAAGGTTCAAAGAAAAAGAACAATAAGCTTAGAGATAGAAAGTAGAAACTTAACTTAAGCTTGTTATAGGATATGAAAAGACGGGAGCGCACAACATCTGCACTATAATTGTTCAATTCATAACAGACCAGTAGTGCAACGACTACCGTGAGACCCCTCATCAGAACATCCAGAGCAATTAGGAAACTTGTGTTCATATGACGGCACCCTATTTTACATAATTATACTTGCTATCTGAGATAGCACATGAAATTTGAACATGATCTAAACATCAAGATGCATTAGTTGTTTGTCACTTAATTCATCCTGTTCTTCCCTTTCAAAAACAACACCTTCAGAAGCTCTCATTACACCGTCCACTCTTGCTGACTCATGTATCCGTACAGTGCGTGCATTGATCTCGCCCAGCACATGAGAGCCTTCAGATATCTGGACCATACCTCTGGAAACAATATTCCCATGAATGGAATTATCCTTTCCCAGAGTTACATCATCTATGGTCCTTATACTTCCATAGAGAGTATTGCCATCACCCATCTCCAAAGAAGTGGAACGGATATTTCCTACAAGCCTGCAACCGTTTCCAATCACGGCGTGAGAAGGTACGCGTATGGAATCGATAGAAATACTCGAACCGTTAGGAATTATCATAGCAGCAGAGCCCATAGCCCCCACATTATCCTCAAACAGATCATTCATGGCCTTTTCCACTTCTTCATCCTTGCCAAGCCGCAGAAGCTCACTTATATAAAGGAATAGATACACGATAACCGGTACAGGATTACGTATGACTATCCAACCCTTTGCCTCGAAACCCCCGTTGATCTTTACGTCGTTACCTATATCCAAATCTCCTTTGACAATGAGTTTGCCATCAATGTTCACAAACTCTCCCAGATAAGCATCTGTATCTGTTTTGACATTACCACCTATCCGGGACCAGATATCAATACGTACATCAGACTTACATATAAGATCGCCAGCAAGCTCCACACGTTCACCCAAAATGGCAGAGTTGGTATGAATACCATATTTGATGTATGAATGGTTGCCTACTATCACGTCACCTTCCACGACAATAGTGTGCTCTTCCATCTTTGTATTGTTAGGGACCACAAAAGTCTTAAGGAGGGGTTCTTCGGCTATGATCTCACTTCCGGGAATGATGAATTGTAGCTCCGGTTATGGAACACATGGTATAAATTGGCATGGATATATTATTAATTATCCTGTCTGTCTTACTCTTGATCAATGCCATTGCGCACATCAACAGCCGGTCCTCTCCCTATAGACAATGCTTCATCGGGGGAAAGCAAAAGTTGGCCCGTGGCAAGAAGCTTGTCAGAGGCATCAACAACAAGAACTTCTTCACCTGCTCGAAGTTTATTGTCCAAACTGACAATATGTTTTGCGAAAACAGTCTTGCCTTTTGAGACAAAGGGAACGGCATCATCACAGACTACAACTCTATAAGAAGGAACAGGCAGGACATTGTGCACCACCATAGCTCCGTCAATGCTTAGAGTGAGCATACCATCCTTTGCCCTAACAGTAGCAATGCGCTGTCCATTATTCATAATTTGCCTGACACGGTTGGTCCTGGACAGCAGAAAAGTCACACCTTCTGGAAAAAGAACTTTTCCACAATCTTTTCCAAACTGGTAATCGGCTATGTTCCTAACCTTTTTTAGATTCTTGTCTGTATCTTGCATAGCAGCTAAATTATAGGTACCTTTTAAATGTATAGCGGTCATTTTAAACTAGATGGGTGAAAATTGTTTTATCAATTGTAATATATAATTAGCATCAAACAGATTTAAATATAATAATGGCTTATTAGTACTTGAGGAAACGGGAAAAATGCTTGTAAGCTGTATAACCCGAAAAACGTAACTGTAACCAAGCAAACCATTCATCCCCTCAAACAATACACCCGTTTCCTCTTTTTTCTTGTGATAAATATTACAAATATTTAGGGGACCCGATCAATATCGGGTTGAGACTGGGCTCAACCTTTTACAACTCCAATTGGCATTAAGCGTGCCACTTTTCTTGCTATACCCAGGTTATGAACAACATCCACCACATCACTGCTGGACTTATAGACTTCCGGGGCCTCTTCGGCTATTAGTGCTGGTTGAGTGGCACGAACAGAGATACCCAAATCACTGAGCTCCTTCTGTATCTGCTCTCCTCTGAACTCATGCTTGGCATGAGCTCTGCTCATAACCCTGCCAGCGCCATGGCATGCACTACCAAAACTGATATCCATTGCATCATGTGTTCCGTGCAGTACGTATGAAGCAGTACCCATACTTCCTGGAATAAGAACTGGTTGACCTACTTTTTTATATGCAATAGGAATATCGGAATGCCCTGGAGGAAAAGCACGCGTGGCACCTTTCCTGTGCACATAGACCTCCTGCTTTTTACCGTCTATTTTGTGCTCCTCAAGTTTTGCCACATTGTGTGCCACATCGTACACGAGATCCATGCCCAGTTCATCCAGATCCTTATGGAGGAAATCTTGGAATACTTCTCTTGCCCAGTGCATAATGACCTGTCTATTAGCCCAGGCATAGTTGGCTGCACATACCATGGCTCCGAAATAATTTTGAGCCTCAGAAGAATCCGTAGGTGCGCATGCAAGCTGCTTGTCAGGGAGGTCTATTTTATATTTTTGTGCTGCCTGAGTAAGAGTTCGCAGATGATCAGTACATATCTGATGACCTGCACCCCTTGATCCACAGTGTATCATGAATGTGATCTGCCCTTTTTCAAGACCAAAGGCTTCAGCAGCTTTTGTGTCGTATATCTCATCTACATACTGGATCTCCAAAAAATGATTACCGCTGCCAAGAGTACCCAGCTGAGGCCTGCCTCTTTGACGTGCCTTTGTGCTTACTTGATTGACCAGAGCTCCCCCCATCATACCCTGACTTTCGCATCTTTCCACATCTTTGGGCAAACCGTAGCCATTTTCTACAGCCCAGCGTGAACCGTGTATAAAAATATCATTTAACTGATCATCATTTACTCGCAGGCGACTTTTAGAACCAACACCAGAGGGCACTGCATGGAATAATTTTTCCAGTAGGTCCTTTATTCCCGGCCTCACATCGTTTTCTTGCAGGTTGGACCGGATAAGCCTCACACCACAGTTGATATCAAAACCCACACCCCCAGGGCTGATAACACCCTCTTCCATATCGAAAGCTGCAACACCGCCTATGGGGAAACCATAACCAAGATGTGCATCCGGCATGGCCATGGAATATTTTTGTATGCCTGGCAATGCAGCTACATTGGCTACCTGATCCAGCGTGCCCTGTTCCAGCAGTTTAAGAAGCGGAGAAGACAAAAACAGGCGCCCCGGAACGCGCATGCCCGGCTTATATCCACGAGGCACCTCCCACGTATTATCATTGATTTTATTGAGGTTAACTGAAATATCGTTATCTTCAGACATGATTATCATATTCCTTGAAACTTTTGTTGGATTCTCCCATCCCATATATAGATTAGGGCTGAAATCTAAAACAGTGTTGGTCCATACTTGACCTCATTAATAGTACAAATCAGGCTTATGTGTCTACTGTAGCCTGCAATACCCATCCATCTGCTAAGTTCTTCACTTGCATGTCGTTATATGTAGCTGCTTTTACCTCAGTGTCGAACACATGTCTGGAGAGATCGATAAGCTCACCATAAACAGTAGCTGAAAGGTAAAACTTACCACCTTTCTGCTCGATGGTATGTACCTTAAAATCACCAAATATTAGATTTTCCGCATCCATTAGGAATAGGAATTCAGAAAGCCAATCAAAGAGCAAACCATCAATATCTTCCGCAACTAGATCAATGTCCTGTAATAGAGTGTTAGATATTGTATTAGTATTGATCATAACGTTGAACATAGCAAGAGCTGCGTTCTCAAAGGCTTCCTCAAGGGTTTTACCGTATGCAAGAAACTTAGCATCTGCAGTGTGGTCCAGATATTCATACTTCTTCGGGTCATCGGGCATGGTGAATAATAGTAGTAAGCCTATTTAAAGTGTATTTAAATTCAGAAAGTTTATTTTCACAGTCCAGATCAGTTATGTCAGACACACAAAGAAACCTGTAATTGGCAGGGATTTATTAAAAAATGTAAAAATAAGCAGAAGCTAGATTGAAGATGTTATTAAATATTTACCATAAACCGCAGCACCCTTAGGATATGCCAAGAAGATGCTGCGTTAACAAAAAAAACTGCATTAATGGTTTTCTGCATACCTCTGAGCCAATGTTGCTCTTTTGAGTCTGTGCTGCACCTTCTGCCTGTCCCACCCATAACGTTCACCTAGGAATACAATGAGCCGCTTCTTTGACGCACCTTTCAGATTGTTGGCTGCCATAATATCGTCGACAAAGGCTTTCTGTTGTTCCTTATCGAGCTCTACCATCAGCATCCCTCCACTTTTACGCTTGTTGTACCTGCTATCGCAATAGGAAGTTTCCTGGCAGTCAGTATCAAACCATCAGGCATTCCCTCAACGCGATAGCGCATCTTTATATTGCCGTTTTCAGAAGTCAGGCTTATCTGACCGCCTTTTTTCAGTTTGAGACTTCTTACCATATTGAGGTTGATTAACACAAAATCATTATCATCCAGCTGGTTGAACCACATGAAAGGATTATAGAGATACTTCAGCACATAGCCACCAGTACATTGCTTTGCTGTGGCTAAGTTCTTAATTTTGCTGTATCCGGACTTTTGTCCTTCATTTGTAAGAGCAGCCATAACCTGTTCATGTAACTGTCCATACTCAAACTCTTCAGATCCCAGCTCTTTGTTCAGAGAAGACATCGCGTTTATACCAGTGACACCAGTTCCACTGTTTTCCTGAATCCTGCCTTCAGTGTTCATAAAAGTTCCAGCTTTCCTGTACAAAGGTTCTGTAGAAATCACCACATCAGCTATTTCATTCACCGGGCTCTTTCTTGAGCTTATTACAATAAGATTATCGAGCTTTTTGAGCGATTTGACAGTTTCATCAGTGTCTGGCATAAGTTCAATGGGATCACTGTCCAGAAGAACAAGAGTCCTGATGTTTCCTTTTTTGACCTCATCCATCATTTGAGAAAGCCCTTTTGAAGTTGTTTTGACTTTTGAAATTCTATTAACACCTTCACTGCTCACAAAAGGCTTCATAGTAAGTATCTTTGCTCCGGTCTCAAGTGAAAGATTAAGCAGTTGGATGATATCATTAGCATCCGTATGAGGATGTAGATCGGTTATGATGACAGAGTTGCTGTCAAGACCAAGCTGACTATACTCGTTTGGAGTTATGGACAAGTTCTCATCTGCGAGGTGAAGTTCTTTTGTGCCTACAGAGATTATATGTGAGTTATTACGCTTGGCAGCAAGCAATCTCCTGACAAGCAGAGGATATTGCACATAAGGATCTATGAAAAGAACTATCTTATTGGCTTTTTCAATATCTTGGAAAGGCATGCCTTCAAGATAAGAGTGGCACTCAGGAGGCAGTTTTGAATAGGCCTGTATACCTGTGTGCACTGCAGATCCCAAGGTCTTTGCTATCCTCTCAAATGCCATGTGCTCTTCACATGTAGTATTACCCACAGAAAGCATGGCAACCTTTTCTGCACCTTTGAGTCTTGCAGCAGCATCCCTTATAGCACCTTCCATACTCGAGGGCTCATCTGCCTTACAAAATGCTCCTGATGAAAAGTAATGTGGAAGCTTCATTCCAAACCTGCATAATTTGCCCAGGTTCACAGGGTTACTTTTGAAGAAATCAATACTAACAGCACCCTGATTATCCTCCCTAATATAAAGGCCGCAACCTATACCGCAGCCGGGACATACTGTCTGATATATTGATTCTTTCATTTCAACATCACCTCCAAGAATGGGGGTCTCTTTAGATCCATACCCGGCATATAATTGCGGTTCTTCTGAGCAGGATTTGCAAAACGTCTGAAGATTGTAGTTACAGGAATATCCACAGGACATACATCGGCACACTGACCACAACCGATACAGCTGTCAGACAGGTGAAGAAGCCGAACCATGTGATACATACTCATTTTATAATTATCAGCAAGACTGTGGAACATGGTGCATTTAGAATCCGGCCCACATGAGCATACAGGACAGACTTCTTTACAGGCACCACAATCAATACAATCTGCAAACTGATCTATGTAATATTTGAGGCGGTCTTTGTCAGGTATTTCGTCAAATACCTTTTCTTTCCATTCATCGCCCAATTTCAGCATAGCGCTGTTGACCTTTTCTCTGATGGAGATGGATTTTTCATCGGCGGGGCGCACTTCCACATAACCTGCTTCAATAGCAGTATCAAGCAGAAGCTTACCCTTCTCGTTCATTACTTCACAGAAGGTAGCATTTCCTGCCAGCTCACCGATAACACCCCAGTTGCCGCATGCAAGATCAGCACTGACAGGTATTTTCACATCACAGTAACGGCAGCTTTCACGTCTTCCATATCCTTCTTCCTCAAGTTTGTCAATTGATATGGATTTCTCCTCACCGCTTTTTGTTTTGAAGATAAGCTTACCCTTTTCGATCTCCTCGCCAACAACGTCCTCGGGATCGATCTCATACATTTTTATGAGCATTTCCTTTGTAAGCACAGGGTGCATTGATCCTCCGCAATTGAGTCCCACGATATAGGTGTTGCTTAGGTCAACGCTATTACGTTTAGCCTGCTCAATTACACCGCGTACATCACATGGCTTTCCTGGCATAGCTACCTTTTTGCCAACTACGTATTTTGCCAGATTAACAGGAACAGCATGCATACTGCCTCCTGAAGACAATACTTCCTGAACATCGTCGGTGATCACTGGAACTGCTTCATACTCATCTATACGCTTAAGTATGACCACGCCTTCGACCAGTCCTTTCTCAAGAGCAGCAGCCAGAACAGCAGTAACTAACCCTCCGGATGCTCCTTTGCTGCGGACATTTGGATCAGTGGCATAACCCAATAACCGGTCTCCAACCTCGACCATCTAGTTCACCCCTTCAGGTTTTAATGGACTTGGACCTAATTCCTTAATTTTTGCAGTGACATCCCGCACGAAATTTGCAAACTTTTCGCCTTCGCTTGCACTGATCCAATTGAGCTGAAGCCTTTCAGGTTCGAGCCCAAGTTGCTTTACCATCTCTTCAAGGAACTGGTACCTTACCTCAGCCTTATAGTTACCATTAACATAATGGCAGTCGCCGAGGTGGCATCCCGTCACTAGTACAGCATCTGCGCCTTCAAGGAAAGCATTAAAGACGTGCATTGGGTCAATACGCCCTGAACACATTACCCTGATTATCCTTAAAGAGGAGGGCTGCTGGAACCTACCCATACCCGCCGTATCTGCACCGCCGTAGCTGCACCAGTTGCAGCAGAAAGCCACTATCTTTGGTTCCCATTCTTTTTCTGCCATTTTTATTCTCCTTCGAATGTGAAAGCACCCCTTATCTGGGCAAGAAGCTGTTCATTCTTGAAGTGATTCTGCTGCAATGCTCCCGTGGGGCATGCTGTAGCGCAGGTTCCACAACCTTTGCAGAGTGCCTTAATAATATTCAATTTTCCATCAACCAGAGACAAGGCTTGGAAAGGACACATTGGTACACATATACCACAGCCTACACAGACGTCATCATCCACCTCAACAGTAATACCCTCTGTTGTTGCCTTACCTTGTGCAAGGTATCGGGTGGCTCTGGCAGCACAGGCACTTCCCTGAGATACTGAGTAAGGAATATCCTTGGGACCCTGGGTCACACCTCCGATGAATATACCATCCAGGTTAGTATCAACGGGCTTGAGCTTCGGATGAGCTTCCATCATGAATCCATCGGCTGCCCTGCTGACCTTTAACAAGTGTCTTATATGCTCTGAACTTTCGCCTGCCACTGCGCCCACACTGAGCACAAGCAGATCAAGCTCAAGGTTGTAAAGATTGCTTGTTAGCGTATCTTCAATGCGCACAGTGACATTACCATTCTTATCCTCGTCCACCTTACCTGGCTTTCCACGGATGAATTTAATACCCATATCTCTAGCCCTGTCATAGAACTCCTCATAGTTCCTGAAAGGTGACCGAATGTCCATGTACATAATGTAGACTTCAGAATCCGGATATTTTTCTCTGATAAGCTGTGCATCCTTCAATGCATACATACAGCAGAACCCTGAACAATACCTATTACGATTCTTGTCTCTACTACCGACACACTGGACAAAACCTATGCGCTTTGGTGGCTTTGCATCACTGGGCCTGACCAATTTGCCCATGGTAGGTCCACTGGCATTGAGAAGACGTTCAAGCTCCATACCAGTGACAACATTATCACATAATCCATAACCAAAGTCGTGTTTTGGTTCCGGATCGTATATGTCATAACCTGTAGTTACAACAATCACGCCTACTTCAATATCAGAGAAGGTTTCCTTTTGTTCCATATTAATTGAGTGGCTCTCACATGTCTTTATACAGGCACCACAATCTATACAAACAGACTTATCCACAACAGCCCTTAGTGGAACTGCCTGAGGGAATGGAACATAAATTGCTTTACGTGTCCCTATACCTTCATTGAATTCAAAATAAGGTACCTCCACAGGACATTTCTGCACACATAATCCACAGCCTGTACAAGTAGTTGTGTCAATAAAGCGAGGCTTATGCTTCACCTTGACTTTGAAATTGCCTACATAACCATCCACTTCCTCTACTTCGGAATAGGTCATGAGTTCAATATTCTTGTTTCTTGCAATTTCCACCATCTTTGGCCCGAGGATACAGATACTGCAGTCGTTGGTAGGAAATGTCTTGTCAAGCTGAGCCATTTTTCCACCAATGGAGGGATTCTTCTCAACCAGGTATACTTTGTATCCCATGTCAGCAATATCAAGAGCAGCTTGCATTCCTGCAACACCTGCCCCTATGACAAGCGCTTTGTTAGTGACAGGAACTTCATTGGATTGGAGTGGTTCGAGAAGCCGTGCCCTGGAAACACCCATGCGTACCAGCTCACTTGCTTTCTTTGTGGCGCTATCCTTATCCTGCATGTGTATCCAGCTGCAGTGTTCCCTGATATTTACGAATTCAAAAAGGTAAGGATTAAGACCACCTTCTTCTACACATGCCCTGAAGATGGGCTCATGAGTTTTGGGAGTACATGATGCCACAAGAACACGATTAAGATTATGATTCTTTATTGCCTGCTTTATCTCAGACTGCCCTGCGTCGCTGCAGGTGTATTTATTGACAACAGAGTGCACAACATTGGGTAATGTGGCAGCATAATCTGCCACAGCCCGGCAGTTTACAACACCGCCAATATTCGTCCCGCACTCACATACAAAGACCCCTATTCGGATGTCTTTTGCATTTTCAGTTCCAGTGATTGATTCGTCTTGGGCCATATTTTATCTCCGGGCTGATCCGGCAGCATAGCTTATATTATCATATAATTGCCAGTTACCTGTAAAAGACCATTTTTTAGAGATATGCTGATTAAAATTAATTATTTCAAAAATGTATGTTTTTTTAGTTTGCAGTAATACAGATTTTGCTCTTAAGAGTGTCCATCTTTACCTTTTCAATGAACTTAGTAGTGTCCATAGCGTTTAAAGAGATACCCAGTTCTTCGGGAGAGAAACCCATGGCAAGTCCTAGGAGTTGCATATAGTGCAATGCAGGAAGATGATAGTTCTTTCCGAATTTCTGATTGATCTCTGCCTGGCCAGCATCGAATTGTAGGTGACAGAATGGACAGGCATTAACAACACAATCTGCTCCGGCTTCTGTCATATGTTGAAGCTTTTTCTCTGCCATTTTTAGAGTTGAATCAAGAATTGCAGTCCTTGCTCCTCCACCAGCACCACAACAACTGATCTTATCTTCATAGTCCACACTTGTAGCACCTGTTGCTTCTACCAGTTCATCAAAGAAAGTAGGGTTTTCAGCAATCTCAACATGTGATTCCTTAAGTGGCTGAATGAGATGACATCCATAGTGTACAGCAACTTTGAGGTTCAATGGCTTTGTAATAGCGTCCCTTATCTTATCAGTGCCAACATCCTGATAGAGATATTCAATTACATGCCTTACATCCTGAGTACCTTTGAACTCGCGTCCGACCTCTGCAAGCTTTAAGTTGACATCTTTTTTAAGGTTCACATCTTCTTTGAGTATGTCATTGACATCTTTAAGAGTACTGAAGCAACCATTACATACAGTAAGAATATCATCCTTTTTACTTTCAGAAAGTGTGATGTTCCTTGACGCCAGCGTCAACCATGTAAGTTTATCAAAGGACTTGAAGACACCTGGAGCTGGACAGCATGATGCTCCTTCAAGGTCTACAAGACCAATGCCTAACTTTGAGAACACTTTTTTGGTTGCAGCTTCTATACCAGGATATCTGTTAGGTGCGACACATCCCAGAAACAAGGAGAGTTCGCTCATGCCTTTCCCTCAGCAAGAACTTGATCACAAGTCTTGAAAGCTGTTGATTTAACCATAGGTAAATTATATTCATTCTTTTCAGCGACTAGCTTATCGAAACCAGAAAGGTGCACCAATAGTTTGACTTCAGCAAGCTGGTCTTTTGAACTTGCCACAGTTGGAGGCAGTTCGCTCAGACCCAATTGCAGCCTTCTCTTTTTGGCTTCTTCATTTACTGGAACTGCATGGCCACTGGCAATAAGCATCTGAGCCACTTTTTTATGGGAAGGTAGCATGGTTCCATGGTGAACTGCAGCTTCTCTGATAGCTAATACAGCATCAACTATTTTTACGCCTTGTGGACAATTGTCTTGGCACTTATAACAGGTCGTGCAGTAGAATATGAAAGGTATATTCATCTGCCCTTCACTATTTTGACCAATTTTTTCCAACTGCAGGAATCTGCGGATTTTGTAGGCCTGTTCTTGTTCAGCCATGGGGCAAACAGCGGTGCATTGCCCACATTGGTAGCAGCGTTCAATATTTGATGTCATTTTTAAAGCACCCAACCTTCATTATCATTAATTAGTTTTATTGACAACCATCGTACATGATTATCTATTATAAATCTTTCGCAACGTCCCTATCTCAGTATAAAGTGGCGTAGAGAATAGATAAAAATTAGTAGTAAATAGTACAAAAAATATTGTTGCGCAGAATAATAGGTTTCAAAGTTGCTGCCAGATATGCCAGATGCGCTGGAAAGCTGTAATATGGCTTGCGACGGCAATTATTAACATAACCCAACCCAAGAGATTGAACATAAAGATCTGTTGAGGATAAACAAAGTATGCCACAGATGCTGCCATGATGAGCAAAAGCCTATCAGCTCGCCCCATTATACCTCCATAGTACCTGCCAAGGTGAAGAGCTTGGGCCTGTGTACCAAGGTAACTAGTGATCAGCACGCCCACAATAGCAATGACCCCTATCTGCCATTGTACATGGCCTGCAAAAAAAATGCTGCAAATAATTATGACATCAGCATAGCGGTCGATCACATGATCGATGAAATCTCCCTTTGGGCCTGCCGTCTTGAGATACCTGGCCATAAGGCCGTCTATGGCATCAAGTACAGAATTAAGGGACACCATAAAAGCACCAGCAAGTACTAACAAAGGATTTGAAAATGAGTAATAATAAAATACTCCAGCTAATATGGCAAAGAGCAGAGAAAACAGGGAGATTTGATTCGGAGTAATACCTGCATCTGCTACCCTATGTGCAAGGGGTGAAATGAACTGCGTAACATGTGGACGTAGGGAATCAGAGGTCATGTGTGATGCTATAACGGCTTTTTCAGATTAATGTTTTTCTTTCGATTTTCTAGTTTGAACCGTTTTTGTACTTCATACCTTACTTACGCATCAGATCGTGAAGATACTTGATACGACAGGAGTGCTCCACCTGGGTAGTAAGCACATAGGCTTCATCAAGAACCCTTCCAACAGCGAATGTACCATGTCCATGCACAATAGCAGCTTTATGAACAGACAGAGCCTCTGCGAGGTTGCTGGCAAGATCTCCGGAGCCTATGCCACCCCGAACAATGGGAATATCGCCTAGGAAGTACTTGCCTTCACTATCAAGTGGAGTAATGCAGCCTTCCCCCTGCAGCAAAGACATGGTCACGGCATAAGGACAATGAGCATGCACTATGGAAAATGCTGAAGTGTTGTTGTAAATAGCCCGGTGAACCACAGTTTCGGAGGAAGCGATCACATCCAGGGCGCAAGTGCCATATACGTCCACTTCTACCACCTTGTCCGATGTCAACTCATCCAGGGCACTGCCACTTCGCGTGATGAGCATTTTATCTCCTGATCTTACACTGATATTTCCAAAATGAGACTCTACAAGCCCACTTTGTACCAATTTCCTGCCTATCCTTGATATATCCTGCCACATGCTCTCATCCAAAAGAACCATAAAATTTATCTGTTATTATGCTATGTAGAGGATGCAATCCATAAATATATGCCTCGGTGGCTCAGCCCGGCAGAGCGAGTGACTTGTAATCACTAGGTCGCGTGTTCAACTCACGCCCGGGGCTTTTGGATTTTTTAGAGCTGATTTTTTTAACATAAGTAAAAATGTATGTGTGCACAGTCTTTAACTTAATGAAAAAATAAGGGAACTGTTTTATAGAATTATTAAACGACGATATTATTTTGAGCCTCCCCAGAACCCTCTTCAAACTCATTACACAGAGCACGAACAAGTTAGAAAAGAAGCTTGAATAAATTCAAGCCTCACCCATTCTCAATTTTTTAGCGTTATCGTGCATCCATTTGGCATCATCGCGCCTGCCCATGCGCTCCAGCACAGCTCCCAGATTTTCCATGGTAACTGCTGCGTACTCATTGCATGAGGTGTCGTCCGGGTTAACACCGGTAATATCCATATACATCTGCAAAGCCGATTGATACATATGCTTTGCATCATCCAGCCTGTCCATGTTCCCAAAGAGCGTGCCCATGTTGTCTAGAGTACAGGCCGCATGCACCATGTGCTCTGTGTTATCAGGCTCCTGATCAAGCAGATAATTATAAATTCTCAAAGAATCCTCAAGCATCTGTTTTGCTTCCTCTTTCTTACCCATCCTAGCAAGCAGCGCGCCCATATTGTTCATGGCCACAGCAGCCTTTTCAGCGTGTTTATAGGAAGACTCAAGCTGATAAAGCAACTCATACTTATCTAGAGCCTGATTCAGAAGATCATAAGCATCTGTTTTTCTATCCAGATTTGCCAACAATGAAGCCTGGTGGTCAAGGGCAGTTGCAAGTTCTTCCACAAGCCCCACATCCTGAGGATCAAGTTCACACATCAGAGAATAACTCTTAGAGATCTTCTCCTGGCATTTTAGTTCCCTTTCTTTGTCACCGATGGTCGGTAAAAGAGCCGTAAGTTCCTTCAGGACCGCATACATACCTTTAAGATGATGCTTGTTGCCCGGCATGCCCATTAACAAGAGATAACTTTCAAGAGCTTGCACTAAACTCTGCCTCGCTTCGTCCACATGGCCAGTGTCAATCAATATTTTTCCCATCTCTTTTTCAATGGCTGCGAGGTTACGCCTGTGTTCAGAGTTTGAAGGCTCGAGATCAGCAAGTACAGTATATCCTTTGACAAGGAATTCCATATCTTTCAGAATACTGCCTGACCGTCTGTTCAGGTGCATATCAGCTTCAAGATTCCCCAATAAAACTGCAGCTTTTTTAAGCAAACCTTCCCTTGACTTATCGGCAGAATATATTTCCAGATATAGATCAAATGCCTGTTCATATCTTCCTTTGTCGAGTGCCAGGTCGGCTAATCTTTCCTGTGTATCCATAATGCTCCCATTATCTGCGATAGTTTCAGGTTCAAGGTCTTCCTCTTTAATGACCTCAGTTATTTCACAAGAGATGATTTCAAGTTCATCAGCATCCGTAATGCAAGATATGTTTGCTTCGATCATATCTGACAACTTAGCTATTTCTGATGAATGATCACCTGTATTTGTAAGCTCGGTATATAGGTCTATAGCTTCCGTGAGTTTCCCTATGGCAATTTCATTTTTTCCACTATTCAATTGTGCCCGTCCAAGAGCTTCCATTATCCTTGCCTTGCACAAAATACCTTCAGGAGTGATAGTGAATATACTCAGTTTGCTATGCAGTTCAAGCAGTTTTTCAAACAATTCAGGATTCTCGTAACCCAATTTTTCTGACAATTGTTCACATACCTGCATTAGGCAAGAATAACCCAGATCAATGATCTGCACATCCTTTTCCTCTGACGACAAAGATATGAGACCAAAGATCTCGTCCATTTTTTCGAGACCTTCCGTCAACCTACCCTGTGAAATAAACAGTTTTCCAAGATTCAAATTTATAGGAATGATAATTGAAGAATACTTATCAGTTTCCAGCTCATCCTTAAATTCGGTTAGTATCGCCAGTGCTCCCTCATATTTGCTGATGGCTTCATTTTCTTTGTGCATCTCTTCAAAGAGATCTCCCATGGAACTCAAAACCAAAGCTTTTTTAACATTTAAATCAGCATTTTTTGGCTCAAGCTTTGCAAGTTCATCGTACATCTGCATCAGCGATGTGTAACTTTGCAATGCTTCCTCCTTTCTATCCAACGATACTAGTAAATGAGCCATTCTGCTTAGAACTAAAGAAACTCTTGCTCTGTAAAGCTCTGTCATGTGACCTTGATCAAGCAGAGAGTAATAAATGTTAAGCACTTTTTCAAAAGTTTCCCTTGCCAGTTCAATTTCTCCCTTCTCACTAAACAAATTAGCAAGATTTGCGAGCACCATGGCTCTTTTCTCGAGGCATTGGGTGTAATTTTCTGCAATACACTGCTTATCATCCAGCATCTTCAATGCCCTCTCGAACTTCCATTGTGCCTCATCCCCCTGACCCATATCTGCAAGCAGCCCACCTAAGTTGTTCAAAGTGGAGATCATGTTGGACCGTATCTGCACATTTCTTGGAAATTCTCTGCGAAGTTCTCGGTAAAGAACAATAGCTTTCTCGTAAGTTGCCTTTGCTTCTGCTTTTTTACCCCTATCCACAAGCATAGAGCCATACTTACTGAGAGTGATAGCTAATTGCTCTTTAAAAGAAGGAGTAACTTCAACCAGCTTTTCTAAATTTTCAACTGCATGAGAATACTGATCAAAAGCTTCATCCTCATCACCCACGGTCTGCAGCAGTTCTCCAAGGTTCTGCATGACCGTAGCCAGAAGAGCTGGAGATGAAGCACTCCATGAATGTTCTTCTGCTTTTTTGAAATTCTCAAGTGCTTCTGCATGAAGGCCTTTCTCCTTCAAAGATACCCCTTTATTGAGGTATCTTATAGCCATATCCCTTTCTCTGCTAGACATATTTATTCTTTCAGCTTTTATCTGTTATAAAATCAAGTTCATACTATAAGTATTCTATTCAATATAATATATGATAGTGTGAAATTCATATGCATATGGACGTTTTTCCTTTAAGTAGATGACACCTACGGGGAGTTTTATATACTAATTATAATATATTATTATGCACGCAAGGAGAGGAAAAACGTGAGGAAAAACGATCCTAAAGGCACTGATTCTGTGCTGGAAATGTATGCTAACTGCAATACCAATTTTACCTTAAACTCTTTGATCAAATCTTACAAGAGTGATCAATATACAAAAACGATCAGCATTTTAGGGCATGGATCCAATATAGCCTATACATGTTGCTATATTCTATTTACATAAAATTAATTATAGTTTTGCTGCAAAAAAGAATACGAGTGAGGTGTTAGTATCCAAATTATTTCAGATATGCATATGCATACTATCTATTCGGACGGGGACCTGTGCCCGGCAGAGCTAGTAACAAAAGCAAGAGATTTAGGATTAAAGGCAATTAGTGTTACTGATCATGATACCGTAGATGGTCTTGAATCTACTGAACGTGAGTGCAGAAAAATGGGATTACAGTTCATTCCAGGTATAGAGTTCACAACTAATTTTAACCCTCTTGGGATTGAAGTACATGTCCTTGGCTACGGCTTTGACAAAGATGATTCATACTTGCAGAAAAAGATGGAAATTACAAAAAAACGTGCCTGGAAATATGCTGATGAACTGGTGGACTTGCTATCTTCCCATGGATGGCTTGTTGACTACGCACGTATTGAAGCAACAAAGGGCATTATCACAAAGCATGATATTGCACTTGCAGTTGTCAACAGAGACATGTCCACTTATGAATTCCACGACTTGTGGCTTACTGAAAAGTCTCAGTGCTTCATAGATGTTGAAAAGTTCCAGATAGAAGAAGCTATTGATATAATTCATAGAGCAGGTGGAAAAGCTATTGGAGCACATTTGATCCGCACTCTGGACCAGTATAACAGTCTACCATTACTTGCCGATGTTGTGGATCATTTCGTAAAGTGTGGAATGGACGGTTTTGAGGTATTTTACGGAAAGAACAACTGGCAACAGGTAAAATCTATGCTTGACCTGTGCCGTTCATACGGTTTGCTCATGACAGGAGGATCTGATTATCACGGCCCTGGCAGGACTGGCAGATGCCCTCTTGGAGGTTATAATGTACATAACTTCTATTACGACCAAGAGAAGCTCTTAAAGACGCTCTCAAAATCACCGATAACTGTGCCAGAATCTACTGTATAGGTACAACCTGTAAATCAACGAATAATAGCATTATTTATGGACTGAACTTAGTTCATCAAATAAGTTATTTATATTATAATCAGAACAGTTTAGTGGAACATTTTAACATAGCTATTACATAGCTGATTATCATATTTTTAAGTCAAGACTAAGGTTAATATACAATTTTTGATAATTGACTAAAAGAGAGAGTTGATAACATGCCTTCAAGTGTTACAGTAAATTCCAATATATGCGGATTTGTTCACAAAGTTCATGGAAAACTAGAAGGGAAGAATATTATTATCGATATTGAGACGCCCTGCGAGAAAATTAAAAAAATGTCTCACATGGAAATACCCATCATGGAGACAATGGATATCAAGAATAACTATGTAATGAACAAAGCCCAAGAATTGCAGTGCACACCGATCTGCCTGATCCCATGTGCTGTACTGCATGTGTGTAGGATGGAATCTGGAATGCTTTCCAAAACCCTGGCTCGTAAAATGGGAGATGTGAGCATCGAATTTGATGAATGAACTTAACAGAGAATCTCTTCCTGCAGGAAATAGAACAAAAAGGATTAGTAAAGGTCTGCACGCCTGTCCAAGAAAACTGGGATCTCCGATCTAACCTTAGCAGTATTCTCAGTATTTATTGTATGCATAATGATACATTCTGTATCATCTGCCTCTGCAAGCACATTGCCTGCTGCATCAATAATAATAGAGCCACCAAAGAATGAGGATGTGGGAGAAGAACCTACCGGGTTGCAGGCTACATGTGGAATCTGGTTCTCAATGGCTCGAGCCAGAGAAAGGGTCCTCCATACATGTCTCCTAGGATTTGGAAACTGAGCCGCAGTAACCAGGAGGTCAGCACCTTCAAGAGCCAGTTTTCTGGCAACTTCGGGAAAACGTAATTCATAACATATTTCCAGTCCGATGGTGAGGCTATAATTTTCAAGAGCTATAGGATGTATGCTATTTCCGGCTGTAAAGAAATTTCGTTCCTTCTTGAAAGGATGGGATTTACGATAAACAGCTGCAAGTATTCCATGCTCCACACAGAAACCAAGATTATAGTATATAGGAACGTCTGCCTGGAGTTGGGTTTCGATGATAGAACCTATAACAACGCATCGCTTTCTCTTTGAAAACTCAAGAAGTTTAGTTATTGTGGGGTACGGAGCTCCTTCTGCTAGATCACTTATTTCTTCATAGCAAAATCCTGTAGAGAACAACTCAGGGAACACGACAATATCTGCACCGGAGGACACTGCCTCGTCTGCCATAGCCATTGCTTTCTTTAAATTGCCTGATTTAGAACAGTGTGCCACTTCCATTTGCACACATGCCACATTTACGCAGGTCGTATCCTATCACCTGTCACATCATTTTCTATAAATGGCTTTATATCGAGAACTGGAGTACCATCAATTGCATCCAAACCCCTGACAGTAAGTATATTCCCTTTAACTTCCAGCAATTCCACTAATGTAAGACCTATGCCATTAGGTCTTTTAGGCGACCTTGAAGCAAAAACACCAGACATCTTACCATCATAACGACGCTTCTGTATTAGTTTGTAATCTTCTGAACGGTCAAAATAAAATAACACATATATTTTAGAAAAATCGGTTATATTTTTAAGACCATCCTGCAGTTCTACTTTCAAGACTATATGTGATATCGAAGAATACATATTCTCATCAAAAACAGCTTCTTTGAACTCATTATGCACATATCCAATGGGCTGCATTTGAATAAGAGAATTGTGTCTATCTTCCAAATTATCACTGCCTGATAGATTACTATTTTGACCAATAGATGATGCATTCACAAATGACATCATACAAGCTTTGTTTGCTTTGTCTTAGGAGTAAGCCCGCTTATATCCACAAGATCCTTTATCGTATCCAGCAGTACCATGTTTACCATAGAGACCATTTTTGTATCTTCATCTTTTATTTCATATGCAGGATCGTTTGCTGGTAGCAGTATCCTTGTGATCTCGCTACGATAGAGTTTCAGGTTCTCATCCTTTGAAACAGTTACCATGCATGCGGAAGATTCCAGGCAATTAGCGATATTCTTGCTATTGATACCAAGATGTACAAGTTCTTCCTTGAAAACTGGTCGCTTAAACAGCTTAAAAAGAATACAAATAGCAAGAGGAACACGTATTTCCATATCAAGGTTCTTTATCTGATCGCCTATAATAGAAAAAATGTCCGTGGACTTTTCCTGATAATCCAAGCGTTTGTATACCTTAGAAGGGGGAACTTCTATCTCCTGTAATTTTTTGAGATCGCGAAGGGCTCGTAAATATCCTGTCAATACCAGCCTATGTTCGACAAAACCTTTTTCCTTAAGTTCCCTAGTGATCGCGCTTATGGACAATTGCCTATCTACAAGCACATCATTTATCTTTTCATTAAGATTCTGTGGCATGGTATCTGACTGATTGGTAACAGAATTGGATATATTTATCGGTCTGTGAAAGAATAGAATAAAGAATTGTAATTTAAGCTCAAAAGGTTACGCTTAATTACGATGGCGAACATGATACTTTTTCCAAAAGATGTGTTTCTCTGATTGTCGGCTGTTAGCTGAAATGTAAGTGTATCAGAGTTTCATGATTCTGTCCATTTAGAGGTGTGCAAGGATGGAACCACATAAGATCAATGTTTTCACTCAAAACCCAACAAGACCTTTAGATGTCACGAATAGATCTATAGCCCAACTTGTAGATGGAATGCTATATACTGGATTCCAGGGTAGAAAACTTGCTGAGTCTGTACAAGCATGGAACAATATGCTCAAAGAAGAGAAACTTACTGTTTTGATGGGACTCACAGGTGCCATGGTGCCGGCAGGCATGAGGAAACTAATAGTACACCTTATAAAGAACAGGATGATCGACTGCCTGGTAAGCACGGGAGCAAATCTGTTCCATGATTGCCATGAAGCTATGGGAAAAAAACACTATGTTGGTTCTCACCTTGCCAACGATGAAGAACTCTTTAGGCATGGAGTCGACAGAATATATGATGTTTTCGCTTTTGAAGAAGAGTTCAGACATACAGATCACATGATAGCTAATTTTGTAAAAACACTTCATGGGAGAAGAATGTCTTCAAGAGAGTTCATAGCCCTGCTTGGAAAGAAAATATGTGAAGAAGGCAATGGAGATGAGTCCATAGTTGGAAGCGCTTACAAATATGGTGTACCCATATTTGTACCTGCTCTTGGGGATAGTTCAATTGGAATTGGATTGACCATTGCAAGAAGAGAAGGGTTTGATGTGGATGTGGATCAGATCAAGGATGTAGATGAAATTACTCGTATTGTGGAAGCGTCTGGTAAAACCGGAGTAGTCTACGTCGGCGGAGGAGTACCAAAGAACTTCATACAGCAGACAGAAGTTTTGGCTTCAATAATGGGTGCGGATATTGCAGGACATGATTATGCAATACAATATACTACAGATGTTCCTCACTGGGGCGGCCTATCTGGATGTACTTTTGATGAAGCAGTGTCCTGGGGTAAAATAGCTGCAAGTGCAAAGAAAGTTCAGGTTTTTGTAGATGCTACAATTGCACTCCCCATTGTGATACATGCATTGCATGAGAAAAATTTGCATGTAAAAAGAAAATTCCCATTATTCATTTGGCAGGAAAATGGGAAGCTAGATATCGATTTCAACACATCCTGAAATCACAACACATTTATTAAGATTAAGGAACATATAATATTGGAAAAAAGTGTTCTGATGGATTAACTGTATTTTTGGATCGATTGTACTTGGGAGTATAGATACGCAACTGGTCTCGATCCATACGAGGTACATTCAGAGGTTAATGCTATGAATAAACGGACAAGAATTATTAATGATCCTTCCGAACTTGTACCACTCCTCCAAATTTTTGGGTCGAAGCGGCACAAAAAAGTATTTGATGCCCTTTTAAACTTATGGATGACAAAGGATGAACTTGAGGAAACGCTGGGAACGGATGTTGCACAGAGTATAAAAATACTGAAGAAAAGCGGTTTGATAGAGAGTCAGTGGCATATGCCGGAACCAGGCAAGATGCCACAAAAAGAATACCACAGTTCCTACTCAAAGGTCCAGACCAATTTCCAATGTACTGTGGAAGATATGAGTGACATAATAATGCTGACATTTAAGCCCTATGAAGAAGTAAAAGATGCCATTGAAGAGCTCGAAAAACTCGTGATTGAAGGCAATGAGTCCATGAGTAGTCTGACAAGAGCATTGAATAAAAGCCCAATGTACATCCGTGCAGTCGCACGACGGTCTGATAAATTAGCAGTAATGGGGCAGCGCATAAAGGAAGTAGAGGACAAGGAATGATCGAACTTCTTAGTAGTAAGAGTGGTATAACTAAGTTTCAGATACTCATAGAGGTAGCTGCACACCAGCCTAATGTACGTCAAAAAGAGATAGCTGAAAAGATTGGCGTGACTCCTCAGGCAGTCTCAGAGTACATAAAAGAGCTTGTTGCAGAAGGATTAGTGAGCTCCGAAGGAAGAGTAAGATACCGAATCACAAAACAAGGAGTCGAATGGGTTCTGGAAAATGCCGCCGAGATGAAAAGGTATGCTAGGTTTGTGATGAGCGACATCATCAGTCATGTGTCCACTTGGACTGCCATTGCTGAAGAAGATGTGAATGCGGACCAGCAAGTGTATCTTACAATGAGAAACGGCTTACTTTATGTGAGCACGCGGGATGTCACTAACGCTACTGGTACAACCATTTCCAGTGCATCAAAAGGAGAGGATGTAGGCGTCACTGACCTGATGGGACTTATAGACCTAGAAAATGCAAGCATTACTGTCTGCAAGATACCACGAGTAGAGAGAGGTGGATCCAAGAATGTTGACCTGGAGAGGTTGAAGAACCTTGTCAGATCAAAATCGTATCTTGCTACGATTGGAGTTGAATCGCTAATAGCTCTTAGAAGAGTAGGAAGGGAACCAGATGTAATGTTTGGAGCAAAAGAGTCTGTGATAGAGGCAGCATTCCATGGTCTTTCCTCATTGGTACTTGCTATCGACGAAGAGGTCCCCGGCATATTAAGTCGTCTTGAAAGTGAGGATCTTGAATATGAACTTGTTGATCTTTCAGTGCATTGAATTTATAGAGGTAGTTAATTGAGGATCATAGCTATTTCAGATACACACATTGAAACCGGGGTAATACCAAAATATCTGGTTGATGTACTCATAGGTTATGATATAATCGCTCATGCCGGCGATTTTACATCTTATGAATGCTATGAGGCTTTTGAAGCTACAGGTAAACTAAAAGCCGTGCATGGAAATGCAGATGATGCCTTGACAAAGCAGGTACTTCCGGAAAAGGTTACTTTTGAAGTTGAAGGTGTAAAAATAGGTATAGTTCATGAAGGTGCACTGTCTCTGAACGATACTACGGCTCTCAGATACCTGGCTCTGGAGATGGGAGTGAATATACTCATTTTTGGGCATCTGCACAGACCTCTTATCGAAAAAAGCGATGTACTTCTCATTTGTCCGGGATCCCCTACCAAGCCCAGAATGTCCGATCCATGTGCTGTAGAGATAGAAATAAAAGATGGAAAAGTATCTAGCGAAATAATCGAGATCGCTGGTCAGTCCTGCGACTATATTGAATACTCACGCAAACTTGCAGAAGGAAAGTGAGACAATTTAGGTACCATTGACTGTTTCTATCTTGAACATTACACCTGTATCTTTCAATGTCACTTGTACTTTGTCCCCAAAATTTACGATCTCATCTGTGTTTACGTTATTTCCCCAATCGTAAACATAGTCATAAGAACCCTTCACAGGAGTAAAACCCATGGACATCAGACTTCGGGTGACCTCCGAGGGCCTTGCTCCATTACTACTGAACCAGATCAGAAGATATGTCTTCATATAGATCAATCAATTATTGATTGTTTTGCTTATTGTTCTTTTGCTCCAAAAAAAGATATAAGAAAAAGAAAGGTAAAAATTTACAGGTTAGCAAACCTGTAAGATCAATATTCTTCCTTCAGAGACCTAAGAGCTTTTAACACCATGGAAGCGTAATGCTTCGTATCGGTCTTGTAATGTTCTTTTGCCTTTAAGGCATCCGGATGAGATGTAGACAGGTTTTTCAGTCTTTCCAGGGTGGCCTTAGCGGTATCAAGCACCCATAGATCCCTCGTTTCACCATCCACTATGTACATTGATTCCGGCCTTATAGATGTCCGGATATCCCCTTCTGGCGTAGTATATGTACTTGGCTTGCCAATGATGGCTACAAATTCCGGAGTATCGCATTCTGCAAGTACTTGAGCAGCTTCTGGCTGGTACTGGCCCGCATATATGAAGAATGAACCTGTTGGATCGGATACACGCCCACGCCAATACTCTGAATCACTGCCAATGTCTTCTTTTTCGGTAAGAGTTCCCACAATGAACATCCTGTTTACTTTTGCTCCTGTTGGAGTGAATAAGTATTGAGGAGAATACTGGTCATCCCCATCCTTGAAAGTAAGATTGGACTCCCTGAATTCTTGAGAGAACAGCCTTTTTGCGACTTCACGGGTATAACCTGCCATTTAGATCACCTCAGCCTCATTTATGAGCTCTTCAAGCAATTTGTGGTCCAGAATAGACTCCTTTTCTATTGACTCTACTAGTACATACCTGTCAACCCGCGGCCCTGAAACCTTATAGTACTTACCTACAAGCTTTTGTTTCATGGCTTCCAGGACCACACCCTGATCAAGCGCATCTGCGGCCATAGCTATGGCATCTTCCAAAGTGATTCCAGAGATTTCTTCAGTAACTTCTCTTTTAAGAAGTACGTCCTGAGTAATAGTTCCAGTATCAAGAACAGCTTTCAAACGCAGATCATAAACACCGTCTACCTTACCGTGCTCCGCACATGCACCTTTTGTTAAAGAGCGATTACATTGAGGACAACGCTTTATGAGCCCTGACCCTGATTGAATATCAACCATCGCAGCTGTAATAACAGTGTCTCTAGTATTAACCTCGATTTCATCGGAAATCTCTTCAATTGAACTACTTTTGTTCAAAGTGATCTCGAGCTTTCCGTTCCATTCACTGGTTACAGCATTCCGTAAAAGATAGTTATTTCCTTCTACTAAATCCACAGGAATCTCAGCACTTGCCCATTTGATAAACTTAATACTTGAAGTTTCATCACCAATAAGCCCGACCTGGGAAATTGATTCGTTAGTATTTTCCCACAACTGGACGATTTTGCCTTTTAGATCGACCCATCTTCCATCCTCAGAAATATCAGCGACCTTTACAAGAGAAGCAACTCCCTTTGACTTACTTTGGACATGTATGTCATCAGCTGTTTCTTCAATAGAGCTGCTCTTGTTGAGAGTGACCTCCATTTTGCCGTTCCACTCGCTGGAAACAACATTTTTGAAAATATAACTCCTTCCCTCTTCAACAGTTGGTAGTTCTGCGGCCGCCCAAGCAATGAATTTTATGGTCCCCGTTTCATCTGCCAGCAACCCAACCTGAGAAATGGATTCATGAGTATTTTCCCATATCTGAACCACTTTTACCTTTAAGTTCACCCATTTTCCATCTTCTGAGATGTCAGCCACCTTTGAAAAGGTTGTTTCCCCCTGGCCACCATAGAACTTATCTTTAGAAATACTATATTCCTTCAAGAAAAAGTTGACAACACTTCTCTTAGCCTCTTCCTGGGGAACTTTGAATTTTACTATAAGCTTTTCAAGTCTTTCTTCTATCTTTTCAGCCGGGATATCTACACCAAGTTCTTGGAACTTGGTCCTAATGTCTGCTACAATTACGTTCATGTTCTACCTCAAGCCTCTGGTTTGTTTCTTGTAGAGAGGCAAATAGAAGTTATTCTGTTTAAGTATAAATATGGACAGTATGCATAGTGAAAGTATTCTTGATTTTGAAAAACCGTTTCAATGAGCTTACTTAAATGGAAATGGTTTTATCCTCTGCTCAATATTACATGTAATACTTAGAACTTGAACACTTATTTAAATGATTTATTTAACTTTTCACGCAAAATGTTGGCGTTCTTCTTTAATAAATAAGTGATATTTTGTTTAGATATTGGTTTGGATCTCTTTACAATCAGTACTGGATTCCTAGAGTGTCTGGCAACCCTTTGTGGTAAGGTTCCAAGAAATGATACTTTAAACCTTTGGCTTGAATCTCCAATAACAGTCAAATCGGCATTATTTGAAGCTTCTAATATAGCATCTTCGACAGAGTACCTTTCCAACATCTTAAAACTGATGGAGATCATTTCTTCACTTTTGGATATAGCCCGAAGCTTCTCAGAAATCTCCTTTTTTCTATCCTTATCTTCATCAGGGCTTACTATTGTGATTATCTCTATTTTTGCCCCTGTGTTAATAGCCAATTTTTTTGCCAGATGAAGACCATATACTGAATTATCTTTTCCATTATATGCTACTAAAATTTTCGTGGTCTTGTGAATAAGATAGCCTTTTAGTAATACTATGTGGTGTTTTAACGACGATAGGACCTCATTTGTCACATCTCCAAGAGAATATTGGAATCGATTTGACTCGTGCCAGCCCATAATAACCAGATCTACATTTTCCACTTCTGCCTGTTCTATGATTGAATTAGAAACGCTATGATCAAAAGCAGTTATATATTTTCGTTTATGCCCAAGAATTACCGGATATTGCTCGAATTCTTCTTTGAAGTGTGAGTCAATTTCGATTTTTTTATTATGAAAGGCTTCCTGGGCAAATTTTAGGGTAGTCTGATCTGGAACCTTGATGACATGAAGACCTACGATTTCATCACCTAAACAATCTGCCAACTTCAGTAGGTCATGCTCACGTTTAACATTGGAAATTGGAACCAATACCTTTACCACAGATTCTGATTTTATGACCACTGGTTCTATATTGTTTTCCAGTAGATCAAATAGATTATAGCGTGGTGTGGCTTTGCCCCTCCCATAAAACCAATGCCACCATGCACCTAATGCGATCAAAGATATAGCAAAAAGCAAAGGCATGCCACCAAGTAATGGCAACAGGATCAGGCTGCCGATAATTCCTATTATTTGAGTAAATGGGAAAAAGGGGTCTCTAAATGTTGGTTCATATTCGGGTAAAGTTCTTTTTCTTAGGACAATGACCGCTAGATTGAGCAAGACATAGATCAAGATATTAAACGCACCGCCTAACCTAGCCAGCTGTTCTATGTCAAATAAAAAAAGAAGCAAGACCATTATAACACCAGTGACCAATATAGAATTGTAGGGTGTCTCATATTTTTTATGGATTTCTACAAACCATTGTGGCATTAATGCATCTCTGCTCATGGCAAAAGGAAATCTGGAAGATGATAATATAGCCCCATTAGCTGTTGAAAGCGTTGCAAGCAATGCTGCAAAGACAATAAGGAATCTTCCTCTTTCCCCGTATATCAAATTAGCTATATCTGCAAGAGGGGTAATCGTAGTTGACCCCCCATGAAGGCTTGAGACACCAACAACTGCTATCATTATGAGAACATAGAAAATAGTAACTACTACTGCAGAGGCAATAAATGCCCTCGGTAAATTCCTTGATGGGTTTTTTACTTCCTCGGAAATTGCTGCAAGCTCTGCAAGTCCCAGATATGAAATAAAAATGGTTCCTGTTGTAGTGAGTACTGAAACCGGACCATATGGCATTACTGAGTTGAAATTCTCCAGTTCGACGAAGAAAAATACTTTGGCTAAAAATATAGCCAAAATGACCAATAAGAGAATTATAATAATATTCTGCAGTGAACCACTGCTCTTTGAACCTCGATAATTTACTACTAGAAGTAGTAATCCCGAAACGGCCGCTACGAAATAAATAGAGGATGGGTAAAAGACCTGAAAATACTCTGCTAAACCTATGAGTGCAAATGTTCCTTTGAACACTAATGCAAGCCATGAACCAAGACCTATTATAGCACCAAAAGCAGCCCCCATTGTTCTACTAATATAATAGTAACTTCCACCAGCCATAGGCATACCAGTTGCTAGTTCAGCCATGCTGATTGCTGTAGCTATAGAAATAATGCCTCCGATTAAAAAAGAGAATATTGCGCCTGCACCGGCATTTGTGAAGGCAATTCCCGGGAGGATAAATATTCCGGCTCCGATCATCGTTCCAGTGCCAATGGCAAACGTTGAAAAAAAGCCCAGACTACGCCCTAATCTCTCTTTTGTTTCAATTGCAGCCATTGGTAACCTATCCCCCAAATTTACACTAGAAGTTGACAGTTTATACGCTCATATTAACATAGAAATGTAGCTAGTTCATTATAAAATTGGATAGAGGCACTTTCCATCATTTGTTAGGACTAAGCAACAATCTAATTTTAATGTTTCGAAGCATTTCCTTTTACATTTGAAGAGGTTGGACCCCTTAAAAAGAGGTAACAATAAGCTGTAGAATAAAGATTAATACCAATGATACTTTTTTACCTACAAAATCACAAAATGGTTAGCATCTCTTGAGCACATAATCGTAGCTTCAAGAGAAAGACGATTCCCCATTATTTCAAAAAACGTACGTATATTTATGCATAAAAACAATTACTAATAAATATTAGATTACTGAATAAATGAATTTAAGGCTGTACAATAAGGTGAAGAATATGATTTCGATCAAACCCAGTGATATTAAAGTGCCTTTAGATGTACCAAAAGAGGCTCATGAAACGTATATAGAGAACTACATGGAAATTACAAAGGGCACAGGAAGACTCATGCTTTTTGCAGGAGATCAGAAAGTAGAGCACCTAAATGATGACTTTTATGGAGAAGATACTGCTGTAGACGATAATGATCCTGAACACCTGTTCAGAATAGCACAGCAGGGCAAAATAGGTGTTTTTGCCACCCAGTTAGGACTTATCGCGAGATATGGAATGGACTATACAGACGTGCCATATCTAGTGAAGATCAACTCAAAGAGCCATCTGGTTCCAACAAAGCAACTGGATCCCTTTAGCAACCAGTGGTATGATGTAGATCAGATAGCGGAGTTTAGAGACAATAGTAAACTGAAGATACTTGCAGTAGGCTATACAATTTACCTGGGTAGTGAATTTGAAGCTGACATGCTTGCTCAGGCTGCACAGATCGTGTACGATGCACACCAGTATGGAATGCTTACAGTACTCTGGATATATCCAAGAGGAGCTGCCGTAGCTGATGAGAAAGACCCTCACCTTATTGCAGGTGCAACTGGTGTCGGTGCTTGCCTGAACGCTGACTTTGTTAAAGTGAACTATCCAAAGAAAGAAGGCTGTTCATCTGCAGAAGTATTCAAAGAAGCTGTACTGGCTGCTGGCAGGACAAAAGTAGTCTGTGCCGGAGGATCAAGTGATGATCCAAAAGCTTTCCTGAAAAAACTGCATGATCAGATACATGTAAGTGGTGCAATGGGCAATGCCACTGGGCGCAACATCCACCAGAAACCATTGGATGAAGCAGTTCGCATGTGTAATGCTATATATGCGATCACTGTAGAAGGAGCAGCCGCAGAAGAAGCTCTCAAGATATATAATGAAAAGTAATAAGGCTGTAATAGCAGCCTTTCTTTTTTAAAAAACATACCAAAAATAAATTAGCGGATTTTAGTTCCCGCAAGAACATTCAAAGTCAAAACCTAGAATGAAAGTACCTGTACCATGACTTTGAGGCAATCCCATCTTTTGCTTAAGATATTCATCCGTAGGAGGAGATGGAGAAGCGAGAGCAACATTGCAGATATGAGGTAATTCATCTACCTCAGCACATGGTTTCGGTGGTAATACAACAATGAGAGGATCATTCTTTGGATCAATCGACTTTAGTAACTCCTTATCATAAATTACAATATTACCAATGATTAGATTGTCCTTGCAATTTTTTAGTTCATTGAGTTTGCATTCATCATCCATATCTTCCCCAACCACACGATCATGATGCATGAGCACGACATTCGGGCAACAAGGCCATACATAATCCATACTGGTAGTGAATGGAATTACCACATCTTTTGTGAGTACCTCTTTGATTCCACGATTATCACCCCGACCAAGACCCATAAGAGTCATTTCGTCTGCTTTTTTTTCGAGTTCCTTGATATTGTCCCTGTCCTCTTCAAGAAGGACATAGGTTTCTCCTACACCTTTTATTTCCTTGAGGCGCTGTCGAACCCTTTCGATTATCTCTTCACGTTGCATCATAGTGCCTCCTGTTGTGACCATCACACTTAAAGTGATTGTTAAGTCAATGTCTCATTATTTAAGCATACCGGGCTATTAAGCCTTCACTTTCATATAAACCGACACAAAAGTATATAAGCTGTATTTGGAGAATAGTAGTAGGTGCAAATAATGACCGAAGTTAAAGTAAACTCCAGGATCTGCGGCTTTACCCACAAGATCAGCGGCAAGGTAGAAGGCAAGAACATGATAATAGAAATCGAAACTCCTTGCAAGAAAGTAAGTTCAGCCTCACACATGGAGATCCCGGTAAAGGAACTTTACGACCCACTATATAATGATAATCCGGTATTTCAAAAGGTCAAAGAAGCAAAATGGTGCTCTACATGCCTTGTACCTTGTGGAATAATGCATGTATGCAGAATGGATATGGGCACTATCTCTAAAACATTGGCAAAGAACTCAGGCAGCATCAGTATCGAATTTGAATGAAATCCACATCAAATGAGTTTTAAAATACCTATCTTGGGTTCATAGCACTCTCCTTTAGCAAGGAGAGACCTGACCCCTGTATCTGAAACATCTTCTCTGATACCTCTTAACTTGGCTTCTTCCAGCAAGCAGCTATACTGTACACCTTTACCTTGATCAAGTTCTTTAAGGATCTCAAGAATTACATTTTCAGTATCTTCGTTTTGTTTAATCTGAACACCAGCATTTTCCTTAATGGAAAGCAGAGATTCGCGAATACTTTGTTTAAACTCTGAAATATATTCCTGATCTGTACCATAGAATTCAAGGGAATCCAGAATAGCTTCACTTGAGTCAAAATCTATTCCCTTCATTTTCAGGGAATCTGCCAAATCGTCTCCATGCATTCCACTTGATAAGAGTTCACTTAGAAGATCAAGCCTTTTTAACGTCAGATCTGCAGTATCTACTACCCACCTGTCCCGAGTAGCACTTTCTACATCGTTGATTTCCTCTGGCCTTATAGATATGAAAACTGAACCTTTTTCTGGTTCATATATCCTCGCTTTGCCGACCACACCAACGTAAGAAGGCACTTCCACCGTAGACAGAAATATGGCAGCCTCGGGCTGATATTGACCTGCATAGACTATAAAAACACCAGTTGGATCAGAGATACGAGCCCTCCATAAATCGCGTTCTTTTCCGGCTTCTGAACCCAGGTTCTCGACTTCTGTAATTACTCCAGCTACAAAGACCCTATTGATACGCACACCCGTGGGAGATATCAGCAGATTGGGAGAATTTACATCAGATGAATCATCACTAGAAACACTTGTAAGACTCAAAGTAGAATCATTGAATTCTCTTGCGAAAAGTCTCTGAGCCACTTCCCTTTCAGCCATAATATTAATCATCCTCTGGCAATTTTAACAATAAACATTCTAAACGGGAAAGAAGATCATCTTCCGGTAACCAGACAGACCTAGCAACAATAGTTGTGCCAAACTCACTTTTTGATGAATTACCTCTTACAGAGAGATAACTCCCTATCAGAGATCTTTTCATGCTTTCAAAAACAGCATCTTTTGACATGGAAGCTTTCATAATGTTCTCAGCTTCGTCCATAGATTTACCAAAGACAGTCTCTGAGAGTTCCTTGTTCAACATGATATAGACAGCACCTGTACCATCATCAAGTATTGCCTTAATGCGCATATCCTTGACACCAGTAACCGTCCCATGTGCTCTACAAATATTATTCTGTATAACACGATTACAAACTGGGCATCTCTCAATTATTCCTGAACCTGGGCGCACGGAAATGATATTCCCTGTGACGGCCACATCAAAAATACCATCTTTCTCAAGAACAAAAGCGATGGGGATCGATTTTGGTTCATCGCTTATAAGATCCTGTTTTGAAAAGAGACATTGGTCTTTAGGAAGCATTTCCCATGAAGATTCATTCGTGAAATTTAAAGAGGGAATCCCTCTGAAAAGCCTCACGTGAGCAGCTTTGAAGCAAATAACGCTGCCAATATCTACACCATCCATGGGTAGCCAAGAGGTAAAAGGAAGTTTTCCAGTCTCATCGGCGATGACCCCTTCTAAAATTTTTGTATCTTTTCCTTTGATGTTGACATCTCGATGATACATCTCAGTGACCATGCCCTGAGAGCTTACCAACATATCTGAAGAATTAATTTCGATGATCTTTTTGGATCGAGTGAAAAGTTGTTCATTTTTCGGCATAGATGGGTCTTCAGGGAGCTTCTCCACAACAGAACGTTGCCCAAAATTAATTTCAGGACGATTGTTCCAATGTTTCATGTAGGCATTGTGTATCCTGATAATGTCTCCTTCCTTTAAAGAGAAATCATTCCAGGCAGTAAAAAAACAAACACCCGTTTCGTCTGCGATCTTGCCTGAATATAGATTCACAGCCTCTCCTTTAAGAACAAAGCTTCTTTCCTCAACTGAAATAAGTCTGCCTTTCAAAGTGAAACTTTTTGGTGCCTGAGAAATATCCTTAATTTTTGTCTCTGGACCCTCTTTTGAGCTGAATTTATTCAGAACAGTTCTTTTTGCTTCTTCAAGAGGTACACGGAACTTGATAAGTTTATTGAATTCGTTTTTGATATCATCGCGGTCTATGCCATCAAGCGCCTTTGCCAGCTCTTCAATGTGAGGCGCATATTTATCATTCATCCATGACCTCCTTGAAACAAGGGTTTAGGTTCATGATGAACCTGATAGGCAATAAACATATCCTGAATATACTAATTCCTAGAAAGATTTATCAAAGAAAAAAATCCATTTGAAACTAGGGGACTTGTTTGATATTATTTTTCGATCCTGAGTCCTTAGGAGAAAACAGGGGATTAACAAAATGACTAAACTTGCAATAGTTTATCTTAGTACCCAAGGAAGCACTCAGATGATGGCAGAGGCTATAGCTGAAGGTGCAAGTCAGAAACATATAGAAGTAAGAGTGGATAACTTCTATGAATGGGATCCAAAAGATGCTGCTACTTACGATGGCATAGCTATAGGTTCTTCAACTTTTTATTATAAGATGCTTGAACCCATTGCAAAGTTCCTTGATGCACTAATAGCCGAGGGGGTAGAAGAAAAAATAGGATCTGCGTTTGGATCTTATGGATGGAGTGGTGAAGCACCCGTAATGATAGCAGAAAAAATGCGTGAAGCTGGGATGAAAGTAGTGGACCCTGTACTGAGAGTACAGTATGTTCCTGATGAAAAGGACTTGAAAGAGTGTCAGCGTTTGGGGAAGGATATTGCCACGAAACTGAAAAAACTCGTAAAAGAGTGACATCATCCTGTTATTTCTTTTTTAGAACCATTATTCCACTAAATAGAGATTATTGTGCCAATGACATATTATTTATAACACATTTGCCTTATTATAACTTTGTTCACCACTTAAAGACAATTCTCCATTATAAATCATCGAAGATAACTATTTATAATTCATTTTTGTAATCAAGTACTTAATATGAATCTAATCTGAAATTGGCATATTTAGGAGGATAAAAATTGACAATAATTCCACTTGCACCAATAGAAAGGCTAATAAGAAGCGCTGGTTCCCAGAGAGTAAGCGAATCTGCAGCAATGGCCCTATCCGAGATACTCGAGGAATACGGCTTGGATATATCAAGGGAAGCTATAAAGCTAGCTGAACATGCAGGAAGAAAAACGGTAAAATCTGAAGACATCGCCCTTGCAAAGGACATGCTTTCCAAGAAGATGTACAAATAATTACAGCATATATTTTTTCATATAAACATTTAGATCAGCAGGTTAGATAGACTTAGTCCACCGAGGGTAACCATTGTTACCACCAAACCTGCAATAAGAACACCTGCAGTAATAGCCATAAGAGCATGCTTAAAGCCTATTCCAAAAACAAAGGCCGCAGCACACCCAGACCAGGCACCTGTTGCAGGTAAAGGAATGGCAACAAAAATGGCTAGGCCCAAGGTTCCGTATTTTTCAAATGTATCTGAATGATTACGACGAGTGCGGGTAAAAAGCCAGTTGAAAAACCGATCCCAGTAACTGAATTTTCTTAAATAGCTAGACACTGGATCCAGATACAGCAGAAGAGGAATTACCGGTATCATATTACCGATGACTGCAAGTATATACGCCTCAACTGGACTCATTTGATATTGCAGTATTGCAATGGGTATGGCAGCCCTTAGTTCCGCCACAGGTAAACAACTTATAAGTACTGTGGCAAGCCATTCAGGGAAGTTTCCAAAGATATCTGCGAGTATTTCTTGAAGAGACATTTTAATCCCTTCCCCTTAAAGTAAAATGTGCAATAAGTGCTTCAAGCTGGATCCTTTCATTAGCTCCTTCAGCTATTCTGAAATCCACTTCTCCTATTACGTCGATGAGTTCAACCATTTTCTCCTGAGCAATGGAAAGATTGAACATAGCACGATATATTTGACCTACTACATCTCCTCCTGAAAGTCCCTGGTCGAGAAGAAGCATATCCAGATGTTTGCGTGCAGCCATGAAATTACCGCTTAGAGCAGTGTTAATCAGATCTGTGATTTGTTCTGGGCGTGCTGTAGCAGTTATTTTATAAATGGTATCTTTGTGTACAGTCGTACCAACAAGAGAAGCTGCCTGTAATGCGTTGATAGCTTTACGCATATCCCCTTGAGCTACATATTTTATAGCTTCTATACCATCGTCTGCAACCTCAAGGCCTTCATTTCTTGCGACAAACAGCACACGTTCAGTCACTGCATCGTCTGAAAGAGGACGGAATCTGTAAACTGCACACCGTGACTGTATGGGCTCTATGATTTTTGAAGAATAGTTACAAGAAAGAATGAAACGACAATTATTAGTGTAACGCTCCATAGTCCTTCTCAAAGCTGCCTGAGCATCCGAAGTCAAAGCATCGGCCTCATCAAGGAAGATTATCTTAAAATCAGCCCCTCCAATAGGGGATGTTTTAGCAAAGTTCTTGATCTTAGTGCGTACAACGTCAATTCCCCTTTCATCAGATGCGTTTAGCTCAGTGAAGTTCTCCCTCCATGATTCTAAAAAAAGCTCTTTTGCAATGGAAACAGCTGTAGCTGTCTTTCCTACACCCGGAGGTCCGGAAAAAAGCAAATGAGGAAGGTTGCGACTCCTTACATAGGATTTGAGTCTTTCTATTGCCTCTTTTTGACCGACAACATCATCAAGTCGCATAGGCCTATATTTTTCGATCCATATCTCTTCTTTAATGATTTACCCTCCCTTCCGGAAAATGAGTATTGCATAGATGGCGATAGGTATTTTTTAAACTTTCGAAGCCAGATATGAAAGAACAGAAAAGTATCAAATTAAAAAATAGATGTTGTGAAACACAACATCTTTACTTCTCCTTATACACTGAATCATAGGCATATTTGCCCACAAGTGGTACTTTGAACTTCCCTCCCTCATATGCCATTACAACAAAAGCCAGCAACAGGAAAAGAGAGAACATTCCTACAAAGTCTGCAAGCACCCAGCCGAAATAAGGGATCCATCCCATAAGGAATACGATCAAAGCCAGTGGCATGAATACTAACACAGACTGCATAGCATGGAAACGGACAAATTTGTTTTGCCTCTCGATCAAGAGGAAAAGTATGCCTGTGAACCAAAACCCAACGTAGCATAATGCTGCAACCACGTTCTCGTTTAGCCCTATTGATGTCTTGTATGTCATGGTACACCCCTTATATGTATTGTATGCTGAGGACATTTCTCAACGCAGATGCCACAGGCAGTACACTTGCTTTGGTCTATAACAGCAAGAAATTCAGTAACTGTTATTGCCTGCTCCGGACAGTTTTTCTCACATATCTTACAGGCAATACATCCAACATTGCATACAGCCTTAACATCCTTACCCTTGTCATGAGAACGACAGCTGACATGCACTTTTTCAGATTCCTTTGCAAAAACAAGGATATTGTTAGGACATGAAGAGATACAAATTCCACAGCTTGTACAGATATTTTTGTTGACATGCGGAAGTCTGTCCTCTCCGATGGATATTGCACCAAATGGACAGGCACGTACACATGTGCCACGACCCATACAACCGAAACTGCATCCCTTTTCACCATCTGATAACATCATGACAGCTTTACAGTCATCTATACCCACATATTCAAACCTGTTGATGCAATTGACACCGCCATTACAGATCACGAAAGGATATTGTTTCTCAGACTCTGAAATATCCTGATCCATTATGCCACCTATCTGTTTAGCAATCTCGAACCCGCCAACTGGACAACCATTGATAGGAGCACCTTCATTCACTACACGCTGCGCAAAATCTGCACAGCCTGCATAGCCACATGCTCCGCAGTTAGCATTAGGGAGTACGCTTAGGATCTCCTCTATAAGAGGATTGGTTTCCACCCTGAACTTGCGGGAAGCGACTATGAGGAGAACTCCTACGGCAAGCCCGAGACCACCAAGGATAGCTACTGACTGTATTATTAAAGTAGTAAGGTTCATACAGGTATCACCCAGAAATAATTAACAAAGGCCATTGACAACATCAAAGCCAAAAGGAATGCCTGTGGTAGACCCCTTATAGCCGTTGGGATGCTAATGAGAGTAGAGCGTTCTCTTATTGAGGACATCATTAACATTACAATTGTATATCCTAGAGCTGCGGAGAAAGCAAATAGGACACTTTGCACAAAGTTGTAATCCGACCTCACGTTCAGCAACACAGCACCAAGTACAGCACAGTTAGTACTGATCAAAGGCAAGTATATTCCCAAGGAACGATAAAG
>DAKU01000085.1 GCA_002508425.1 Methanosarcinaceae archaeon UBA470 | reverse complement strand
GCGGCTTCACCAATTATCTCAAGGTTGCGGACAACCGCATCAATCCGCATCTCATCTTCCAGAAACTCTTCAAGAGTGATATTCTCTAAATATCTCTGAATTTTCTCAATTGCAGCAAGCATATCTGCAAAGAAAACCAGTTTGTCTCTAGGCATAAACAGCCTCTTTTAAGATCTGCTCTCTTAACCGTGGCTTTATGGCAGTCTCAATTACAAGGTCCACTTTTCTTCCAAAGAGCTCTTCAAGATAGAACTTAAGTTCCATATAATTGCCAAAGGTCTTTTGGCCTTCTTTGAATTCAACAAGTATATCTACATCGCTATCTATGCGTTCTTCTCCTTTTGCAAAAGAACCGAACACGCCCACTTTTTTTACACCAAAACGCTCTATCATCACATTTTCATGTTCTCTTAATATACCAAGAGCATCCATAATTATTACTCACAGACAAAGTTTAAATCGTTAACCCTGAACAAAAGCAGAAGAGAATTTTGCGTTGTGCAAGATGTGCACCGACACTGGAAAAAAGGTTGATCTTATCACTGAAAGATCATTGAGCCCTTATATTGCTCCAATGGTAAAAACAGATCTCAAGAGGATTTATTATGAAAGATGATGCTTTTTCTTGAGATATATTTCATATTTATACGACAATGGTGCTCTTAGGAACACTAACTATTTATGTAAAAGAAGGGCATTTTTAATTGATGGCTTTAAAAACTCATTTACCTCATGTTAAGAAAAATATGGGGGCTATTGTTGCGGTTGATTCGTTTCCTCTTAGTTCTAAAACTATTAAACGCATAGCTGAAGCTAAAAAGGACATTAAAGAGGGCAATGTCTGCACTCTTGAAGAGATAAAAGCCGAATTTGGATTAGAATGAGCCGCAAGTGCTGAGAAGACTTTCTTGGATAAATAAGGTTCATGTTTAATGAAAATGAGAACTATTGTCTTTGGTGGTATATCTGCAATTCAAGGCTCAATGATCTTTTTTCAATTTTTCTATCAACACGGTAAGTTGATTCTCAAGCAACGGAAGTTCACTTTGCATTGTATCCCATACTAGATCGTAATCTACTCGGAAATAGGCATGAACAAGGCGATCACGCATCCCTGCAATGCCTCTCCAATGTAGTTCTGGTGCTAGAGACTTAATTTCATCAGGGACAGATTTTGCGGCTTCTCCGATTATCTCAAATTGGCGAACAACAGCACTTTTTGTTTTTTCGTCGTCTAGAAAAATTTCTCTGTCCATTCCAAACGTAAAATCTTCAATGGCCTTAATAGCTGCAAGCATTTCGGATAAATATAGACGTGGTGACCTCATAAAGCCACCATTTCCTTCAAAACCTCATCTTTTATCATAGGATGTAGTGCACGTTGGGATACTACATCTACAGGAATGCCAAGTATATTTTCAAGATATTCTGAAAGCTCCACAAGATCAAAAAGTGTGGCTCCTTTTTCGAACTTCACCAGAATATCAATATCACTGTCTTTTTTCTCCTCACCGCGTGCATAGGAACCGAAAATACCTATAACTTCTGCTTTGAACCTAGTGCTTATATTCTGGCTATCGCTTTTGATAATAGATATAATCTCTCCGATCTCCATATGTGCTTCCTTTCTTGTGATTCTGGTTATGCTTTGTTAATAGTATATGATCCACAACAGCATAAAAAGATTATCTTGTTTACAGCATCAACGATTTCTGTAGTTGATACATTGGATGAATTGCAGATCAGGCTGCCATTGGTCAATGCCAGAACAATGGAACAGTGATTTCGTTTGACGAAAAGAAGATCGGTTGAAGATATTCTATGACATCATATAGGGATACTATTGAGATAAAAGATACATTCGATCTGGTACAGGTTCTTAAAAAAACCGCTAGTTATACGGATCGGATAAGAGGATTACATAAGGAAGTATGGAAAAACACAGACACAGAAGAATATATGAAAACTGAAAAAGATTCATGGAATTGCAATGCCGGAGATTGAAGTATTTAAAAGGATCGGCATTGATTCAATGCTCAAAGACCATCCTTTAATTTCCCGATTAGAACCGTAAGTCTTTTTTCAAGTAAGGATAGTTCATTTTTAACTAACGGAGCAGGAGTTCCGCTTCTCGGAGCAAAGCGACAGGGTAGTGTGTCTCACTTAGGGTATATCTCAGAAATCCCGAATTTGCCTCAGCGTTTTCGGTAGATTACACTTCTGTGACCGATCTCAATAACAAAGA
Source organism: Methanosarcinaceae archaeon UBA470 (assembly GCA_002508425.1). Classification (GTDB taxonomy): domain Archaea; phylum Halobacteriota; class Methanosarcinia; order Methanosarcinales; family Methanosarcinaceae; genus Methanomethylovorans. Next base: position 4,329 of record DAKU01000085.1, on the reverse strand, counting down.
TAATCAGTTTGTCGCCGTCAATGCTCATTATTACACGGTATTCTCCTATCCGCAGTGAATACAAAGGAGACTTTGGAGACCCTTTGAGTTTCTTCACATGTGCTTTCGGATCGTCCTGCATTTCCTTAATGGCAGCAACTATTCTTTTTGCTATATCGATCGGAAGTTTCTGCAGGTCTCGTCTTGCTCCTGGGGAATACAGGATGGAGTACATCAACTAAGTCCCAGTTCAGCTTCAATTTCTTCCTGGGTGTAGTATTTTCCACTCTTTAGGTCTTTAAGGCCCTCTTCAATCCTTTCAAGAGTTGAATCACTTAAAGGCTCCTCATCATATGCCATGTTCAGCAGACGTGCGATCACGTCATTATATGATTCCCTTGGGTGGAGTTTCAAATTATCAAGGTTACTTTTTAACTTTGGATCTACTTTTATCGTAGTCGCATGCATATACTGTGGTATATGAAAGTATACCATAAATATCTGTTCATGGAAATCAACTACTTATCCATTCTAAAAAAGCTCTTTAATATCCTCACCCTGATATTAAAAACTTCCCCTAAATTATGAACTATTACCCACTGAATAATATTTTATATGAGGATTTGGGATTGTCAGGATGAGATCGCCTTTGGTCATGAAAGAATGGCTTCCCACCAGAAAAAGGACCTTCAAATCCTAATTCCCTTAGCCTTGTAACAAGGTTTCGCCAGGTAACTGGCACTAACTTAGGCAACTGCAATTTCCCCGGAGTCTTTTATAACGTGATTACCTATCGGTGGAAACATAAGACCTCTCCTTAACCGGAAAACTATCCACTCATCAATAACCTCTTCAAGATTTCTCCCGCATTCTTCAAGGGTATTGCCTGTAGCCCAAACACCTTCTAGCTCCAGCACTTCACCATAAGAGGTTTCCTCATCTTCTATAATTTCGTATCTGGCCTTTTCAAGGGCTGCCTGGATATATTCGATGAGCATTTTTTAGCACCTCATGAAGTTTGTTTTTAAATATTGTTTTCAACGTATATATTCAGTTTGACAAACTACAATCAACACAAAGATTTGTCGATTAAACCCTAATCATTGGAATGATTCTAGCGGGTCAATGACAATAGTTGATCAATGATTTCCCTGGCAAAACTCTGCGATATTCTGCCGTATTTCTCTATGCCTTCGTTTGTTTCGTATACTGAAATTAAGGATCTTTCAAGGAATGGATAATTTCTCAACAGCTTGCCAAGAACGTATATATCCAAATCTCTTCCTCCCTGTTCCGGATCCAGTAATGCAAGAATATCAGCCCGGTCCTTTACGACCTTTCCTGTTTCCCATAGCAGATCGTCACTTAAGCCATTATTAATTCGGTACTGACGATCCCATATTGCTTTCAATTTCAGCACCAGTAGTGTTACTCTGTTGGGAACAGCCATTTCTATGCCGCCACGGATCTTTCTCATTTCCGTGTTTTCTTCAAGAATGTGCAGATCCATGGATATATCTTCAATTCCTTCAAAAGGATAGGGCTTCTGCAATGTGGCAAAATCAATAATTATAGGACCGGCTTCTGTCAATTTTTGCACGCTTGTGGATAGGCCTGGAAGCCTGTATGGTTCAAAGCCTCGTTTTTCTCTCAAATAATGCATTATTCCTTTTCGTGTCCGGCTATTTGTGACCAGATCGATGTCTATGGATCCGAACCAGGAATTATAGGAATCTACTGCCCAGCCACCTATGAGTACTGCTTTTGGTTCAGTGTCATCATACTTTTCTTGCAGATATTGGATAATCTCATTTAACTCCACTAAAGACAGTTCTATTATCCTTTGGGTGGGCTCATATAGTGCCATAGTCTGAAACCATCTGTTTTGTCATATCCATTGCAGAATAACCCATGCCTGCCAGATCAAGCAGTGTCTGAGCTGGTGATACTATCCTGATACTTTCTATTTCCCGTGTGTTCTGGAATATTTCCCTGTCAGGCTGGTAGATCAGTGCTAAAACTCCTTTTTTGGAGCTGGACTCGAAAAGTTCCCTGAAATAACCTAAATGTTCTGTTTTCATGTAAACATATACAGCATCATGACGTACACCATAACCAGTGTACAGTGATGCAGCAGTATATGAGGTGAACCCAAGGGGTAGATTATCCTGGGATTTAAAGGCTGTTGTTATCTCTTTTGCGGCAGTTGCAGCTTCATCGAATTTGATTCGTATTTCACCAATCTTTAGATTTGAAAGCGGCCGTTCCCATGCAACACCATTGAGGAGTTTGTTTACATCTGAAATGCTTACATGGTTGTTATCCTGCTTAACGATGTTTTGCTGCATCAATGTTCTGATTGTTTTATGTGCCCATCCATAGGACACGTTTTCTATAAGTGAGAGTTGCCGTATTGAGGTTTTTTTCTCTTTAAGCAGGCAGGATATCACTTTCCATGACTTTTCGGATGTTATCCTTTGGTTTGTGGATGTGTATTGCTCCCGGCTTTCAGACTTGAACGACCAGGGGAGTTTTATTGCCTGAATGTCCAATTGTTCTATCAGGTCCTGTTCCCGTTGAGGAAAGTATTTAGCAGCAATAACCAGCTGTATCTTTTCTGCTGGTTTGTTTCTCAACCAGAGGTCACGGAGTAGATTCAACCGTGATATCACATCGATAGTGACTTTGGATTTAATCTCTGCAATGTAAACTACATCGGCTTTCATAAGTATAAGGTCAGGTGTGAAAGGGAGATCACTGGAGTCCGGTTTGACATCGATTTCATCCAAACCTTCCGGAATGCCCAAAAAATCCTGAATGTATGCACGGATTTTATCATATTCTTCTATCTGCTGTGTCATCTTAATTATCACTATATTGTGATAACTATATATAGGTATCAGTGATACATATCGTTAATTTATGATAAGTACATATACTTATCACTGATATGTCCTGCGAGAATCTGTACGAATTCACTCTATAAATAACTCTATCAAAGATACTAAACAGTGGTAGCACAAAATGTTTATAGGTCATGCACTACAGCCTGAATGGGTGTAATTTAGTATGCTATTGCAAGCAGGCAATCAACTTTAAAACATGTGCTTTCTGAAACCATTTTCGTTTTTTTTTTAAAGAGGATACAATATATTTTCTATATTTAAAAGAAATGAGTTAAAGTCCTATAACATTTTTTTGAAATCTTCTATGCTTAAGTCTATGTCTTTAATAATAGAACTCACTATCTTCGAATGTAAATTCTTCCCAGTGTGATAGGGTATTACAATCCTTTTTGCTTCGTTATTTCGGAATACCATGTGACTTCCCGACTGGCGTACAAGTTGAAATCCAATACTTTCAACAACTTTGATCAACTGCTTAGCTGTTACACGTGGCAGTTTTTCACTCATGCAGTAACCTCAACGGCTACCAGGCTGAATGAGTTGATATCCGAAACCAGTTCTTCGTATTCTTCCATGTCCTGAAGAACTAACCGAATTGCATCTTTGATATTCTCAAGTGCTTCTTCGTATGTATCTCCCTGAGAATAACAGCCCTCAAGAGCCGGACACATCGCAAAATACCCGTCTTCATCTTTTTCTATTACAACAGGTAATGTGTATTTCTTCATGCTTGCACCTTATTTTTAATATCCTCGCCTTGATATTAAAAACTTCCCCGAAATAATGATGGATTTTTCATAATGATGAAGTAATAGTTGAAATCGAAGAAGATAGGCTTGTCCTTACTAAAAAAACCGCTAGTTATACGGGTCGGATAAGAGGATTACATAAGGAAGTATGGAAAAACACAGACACGGAAGAATATCTGAAAACTGAAAGAGATTCATGGAATTGCAATGCCGGAGATTGAAGGACTTAAGAGGATCGGCATTGATTCAATGCTTTTTCATCTCACCCAATCCAGGCGTGAAGACTTTCTGAGCTGATCTACAAATTCCTCGCTATCTACATCAAAGTCCCATGCCCCAAGGGAAGAATTTACGATTTCTTTAGGGTTTTTGATGCTCTTTTTCCTGAGCATGCTGAGAATTGTATGCATTCTGCAGTCTATTTTATGCAACATGATATCAATAAAGTTCACAATTTTTCAACGGCTTCAGAGTTAGTGTCAATTGAGGAGTCAATTTCTTTCTTTGTTTTTCCATGATCTAGTGATGCGATCATCTCTAATGCATCCTCTGCTTGAAGTGGTGCTTTCCATGCATGAAACATGATCTCTCTAGTCCGGATTGTTTCATGGAATAATTCAGATCTCAGTTTATTTAGGTCAAGATCTTCAAGATAGTGTATTATAGTTTTTCTAACAAGCTCTTCTCTGGAACTT
>DAKU01000068.1 GCA_002508425.1 Methanosarcinaceae archaeon UBA470 | reverse complement strand
TTATCCGCTATGAGGCTGACTTCCTTTGCAAAGGCCGTGTTGCCAGAATATCCAGCAAAGTATCTTTCTGCCATGAATCCGACTATCTGGAACGAGCCCCATTCATCTCGCTCAAAATCAGTCTCTATTGGTCGTGTGGAATAGACCAGATCATCCTCTTCAATGGATCTGTCAGACTTGCTGTCCAGTTTTACAGTCAGTGTTTCAGACCCTTCCCCAGAGTTAAGGTCGTAGTAGAAACCTGAATAACTGAGAGGTGTCCATGAATATTCAAAAGAGGGATTCTGGTTAGCATCCCATATCCTGTTACCTGTCGAATTGTTAGCTGCCGCAGCGGCTGTTGCGCATAACAATCCCAGACAAAGTAAAGTGACTATCAGTATTTTGATTTTCATATCTTTATCACTCCTACAACATTTACTATCTATGAAAATAGTATTATTTTAACAGTATATATGTTTTTTCCGTTAAAAATAACCCAATTACATGGAATTCTATACAAAAGCAATAGCTTCAGAGTGTTTCACAAGATGATGTGTAGTGGCTCTTATTCCACTCTTACCACTATACCCCGCAGAAGCCTACCCAGCAGATCCGAACCTGTAATGATGCGCCTATCCGGGTCATCTATGTTCCAGTAGATGATAAGATCTTCATCCACAACATCGTCCTCGAGATCGATGGGATATACTTTGAGTCTCTTGATCACATCTCCCAGTCTTTCCTGTGATAAGCGCACTATTATTGGATGATGGCAATATGCCAGGGGGTGAAACACTTTTTCGGTGTTGAAGGCTGCTCTTAGGAAAGCATCCGAGTCAATAGCCACAGAAGGCTCTTCCTTCTCATCAACAACTATGACCCATTTCTTACCTGACAGAGCTATCTGATGTAATAGGGGGTCCGTGGATCTTCTTTCCATATGTGGGAATACCGGATATCCATCCTTGAAAGGGAGGTGAATTATACTTTCAGGATGGATCACTGAGCCTTCATTTTTTATGTTTAGGTCGTCAATGGAAAGAAAATTGAGCGCACCAAGCCCTTCGATACGGTCGATATCTGATCTCGAAGAGAGCATATGCTTTTCGATCATGACTCTCATAGCCCTTTCCTTGAAATACATGACTCCTTCTTTTCCCAGCCACAGGTCAAGTAAATGAGCCGTAGGTTTGGCCACTGGATACAGAAGGTACCTATAAAATTTGATCAAGGGAACAAGATGAGAACCCACTTTCATTGTATGGCGGGAAAAATATGCCTGAGGTGCGATCTCACCGAAAAAGGCTATCAGAAAAGTTGAGAATATAAATGCTGAAGCTCCGCTCATTATCGAATCTGTCAGTAATGTTAGGAGCACATTCACTCCCACATTGCCCCACAAAAGCGTGGCCAGCAATAAGTTGGAGTCTGTGCGCAGTTCAAGTACCTTCACAGCAAACGAGTTCTTAAGTTCAGCCTCTACTTCAAGCCGAAGTCTGCTCAGGCCGAACAAGCCGATAGTAAGACCAGAGAAGATCGCAGACTGTAATAAACATAAAAAGATGAGAAACAACGTTATTATAATCATGTGAACTATCCCTTACTCTGTCCTCATTATATAAAAATCGGTGTCACAGCGCCATCACTGATCTTGAAAAATGGAACATCCATTTTCCCCACTTTCAATATTATTTGCAGGCATGTTGTTAGCAAACCAGACAGTACGTTGAGGTAAGGCGATCTTAATACCATTCTCCTCAAGTGTCTTTTTAATGACCCAAAGTATTCTGGTCTTAACAGAATACCATTCACTTGAGGGAGCCCAGATTCTTATGAAGATATTAACGGCATTGTCGTCGAGTTTATCCACAAAAACTGTAGGGTTAGGATTTTTAAAAGCTATAGGATCATCATCTATAATATCTTTTATTATTGCTATGGCCTTTTCAGCATCGCTATCATACGTTATTCCTATTACGTATTCGAATCTTCTTGCTACATTAACCGCGTAATTGGTGATATTATTGATGAAAACCTTCTCATTGGGCAAACGTACGTATAGTCCATCGAATGTCCTTATGATAGTGGAAACAAAAGTAATGTCTTCAATGATGCCTGCGTTACCATCGATGTTCACTTGATCTCCTATCTTGATTGGCCGCTCAAGGGTCAGGAATATTCCGGAAATAAGATTTGCAACTATACTTTGACCTGCAATACCCAGAATGATACCCAATACACCTCCTGCAAGGAGCATGCTTGAAAGCTGTATTCCCATAACTGGAATTATAAAGAAAACAATGGCTATGAATACGAAACTGTAGCGCATAAGTTTGAGCAGCATGCTAAGTTGTTTTCTATCCATCCTATCCTGCAGAATCCTCATCAAGTACATTGACAGTACTTTTCCAGCTATCATCGAAATGATTATGACTGAAATTACCAGTGTAATTCTAAAAAAGAGTAGAGAATAGCTCGAGAGTGAAATCAGTGAAGTACTATTTAGTGTACTATTCATAGGCCATACTCCATGATACACTTAGTTCCAGTTACTCTTAGTTTGGATGACACATAGAGTTCCATAGCTTTTTTGAACTTACCTTTTCCAGGGCAGTTGATGAATTCAGTTTCAGCTAGTTTTCGGCTTGGAATCTTCATTACTGCTTTCATTACAACTTTATTTTCTTCATAATAGATCTTCATGCCATAGGCGTTAAATATGCACTTATTGATCTCTATCGTGTGGTCGGAATCATTGACTATTTTCAGATCTATGTAACCTGTATATAGGGGATTTGTATCCGGTGGGGAATGGTATAAGTCGCTCTCCCAATATTTGCAAATGATTCCATTACTTGGCACACCGTATAATGTATACTTAAACCGCGCAAAAGAAAAAATATCTATTATTTCAAATTCTTCTTTTCCTTGAGATATGAAAACTCCAATTTCTATAGGAAATGTGATGTAGACTCTCCTTATAGCACCAGGTTCAAGGATTACTGTTTTCTGGAAATTCACAAGCAAAAAATGAGTGATCCTTTTTGGCATATTGACCGGTTCTATAGGATTGAGCAAAAAAAGACATGAATCTTGTAATAGTAATTTTTCAGAGTTTCCCAGCACTCCAGATCTCCGATACAGAAGTGAACTGTTTTGCTTTTCCACTGCTATAGAAACATTGTCTATATCCAGGTTAAAGGGTGATTCATGTATTCCATACATAATAATTTCCATAAAATAATATAAAAGAAGTATTTCATTGTTTATAACCATTTCTTTTTTCTGAAAAAAGAGAACATGATTATTCCAATGGTTATCATGATGCACCATAGGACTGGGTAGCCCCATTTCCACGTAAGTTCTGGCATGTATTGGAAGTTCATGCCATATACTCCTGCAAGGAAAGTTAATGGGATGAAAATAGTAGCGATAATAGTGAGCATTTTCATCACTTCATTCATCCTGTTGCTAAGACTAGAGAGATATATATCCAGCATTCCGGATAACATATCGCGGTACGTTTCTATGGTATCTATTATTTGGATGGTGTGGTCATATACATCCTTTAGATAGATTTGGGTAAATTTAGTAATTAGGTTCGATTCAATCCTTAAAAGATTGTTAGAGACTTCACGTAGAGGCCATGCGGATTTGCGTAAGAAGATCATCTCATTTTTTAATTCGTGTAATTCTCCAAGTGTATCAGGTGTGGGTTCATCAAGTAATTCATCTTCCAATACTTCAATGCGCTCTCCCAGCTTTTCAAGGATGACAAAGTAATTATCAACAATGGAATCGATGAGTGCATAAGCAAGATAGTCAGCTCCCATTTCTTTGATGCGTCCTTTTGAGTTCGTTATCCTTATACGTACAGGATCAAAAGTATCGCCTCCTGCTTCCTGGAACGAGATCACAAAGTTACTTCCAAGAATAAGACTTACTTGCTCGGATACTATCTCGGTATCATTGTCATGTTCGTCTGTTTTATCTTGTAGGTAGAACATGCGTAGGACGATGTAGATATAATTTTCAAAATCCTCTACCTTTGGACGCTGTGTAGTGTGAAGAATATCTTCAAGGACAAGGGGATGTATATTAAAATACGTGCCCAGGCGTTCGATAACTGTTACATCATGTATTCCATCAATGTTTATCCATGTTACAGTGGGGCTGTCCCTGAAAGGAAATACTTCTTCAATATTTGATATGCTTTTTACCTGAAAATTGTCCTTATCGTAATCAATTACAGTTATTTTTACACTTTCTGCCTTTTTGTCTCCTACGTGAACGATAGTTCCGGGAGGCAGGCCGATTTTTTCGGAAGCTCGTTTTATGAACCGGTTTGTCATATTGTGTTGTTCCTCAAACTAATGACATCAATTTATATATGAATAGTTAAAATTATCTAGTATTTATAATATTACTATTTGTTGCTTCAGTATAACGTAATATCAAAAGTCCAGGTCATATAAATGGTATTGCGGACGATCACAACAAAAAAGGGATTTAATTCCCAGATGCATTCATAAATCTCAAAAAAGAGTTGTTTCAGATACCATAATGGTATCTTAGTTGCTTTTATTGGGTTGACAATGTAAAAATCCATGTCAACACTTTGTAATTTAAAAATGTGGTGGAACCACACATTTTCTGATTACTTGTTGTTAAACTGAGCATAAACTACTGCTGCAGCAATTATGCATCCGTAGACTCCAAACTTAATTGTATTGAGTATCATTTATACCACCTCTTTATCCGCCATAGATGATATCTGTTCTATTGTACTACCATTTCAACAATTATTATTGTCTTTTTGTAGCAGTTGCCGCTTTTGCCCCTTCTACAAGACTATCCTTCGTTATTTCACTATTTAAATATATCTCCTATGTGGTAGATGTTGCTCATCATTATGAGCACAGAATATGGAAAGTTCTACTATAGAATGTAGATTTGTCCTCATTTTGCTCAGTATCTCCCAAGGGTTAAATACAATCAGTACTTCTAAAAAACATAATACATTTTTTGGCAATCCAAGGCCAGCTTTGAAGTCTATAGTTCGTTAACTATGTGACGCACGTAAGATACTCTTATGATATTATGGCAGATAAAATTAGAAATAGAAAAAAGATAATTTTGTTTTCTATTGTTATTTTTATCTTTTTCTTTCCAATCTATCTTGCTGTTAACTATTACGTGGGTTTACGCTTTTTTCAATCAATGAAACCGTTTATTGAGCCTTACTCTTTATTCTTCTGGAGTATTTACTTTATTTGTTCAATATCTCTTTTTGGAGCAAGGGTGTGCAAGAGGCTTTTTCCAGACTATGTTAATGATCGAATCACTATAATAGGAGATTACTGGTTAGGTTCCATTTACTACTCGTTGTTAATCTGGGTCATCATGGATATTTTCCATTTCTTTATTAATTTCATCTATCCAAATACCCAGATAACTAGCTATCCATCGCTCTATTTAGGTTTTGGTGTTTTATTTCTTATCGTTGTCCTTCTAGTGTATGGGACCTGGAATGCTCTTCATCCACGTGTTGTACATTACAATATCCGTATAAATAAGGCAGCGAATAATCTGTCAAAACTCCACGCTGTCATGGTATCTGATATCCACCTTGGTTTGGTGGTTAATAATGACCGTCTTGATCAAATGGTTAGTAGAATTAATGAGTTAAATCCGGATATTGTATTTCTTGTTGGAGACACTATAGATGAGGATGTAGATTTATTCATCACTCAGAAAATGCCAGATATACTAAAGAAATTAAGATCAAAATATGGTGTGTATGCAGTGCTTGGAAACCATGAATATATCAGCCGCAATAGTGAGCTTGCAGTAGAATCTCTGAAACAGGCGAATGTCAATGTACTGGTTGATGAGCACGTAAAACTGAACGATCAATTTTATATAGTCGGTCGAGATGATCGTATGGCGGGGAGGATAAGCGGAAAACCACGTATGAAGCTCTCCAAGCTTATGGATGGAATCGACAAGAATCTTCCTATTATTTTGTTAGACCATCAGCCTAATAATTTGGGGGAAGGACAACGCAATGGAATTGATCTGCAGTTATCTGGACACACGCATAATGGTCAATTTTTCCCGAATAATTTGATTTCTAAACATGTGTTTGAGCATAGTTGGGGTTATTTGAGAAAAGGTGATTATCAGGTAATTGTTTCATCAGGTTTTGGTACATGGGGTCCACCAATAAGGATTGGAAGCAACCCCGAAATTGCGGATTTGACCATTTACTTTGAAAAATAGAACTACTCTTCTTTCTGAAGATGGGTCGCTGCACAATCTTCGTGGAGTAACAGATTCACCGGACAATTATAAATATTATTCAATATATTTATTATGCACCTTATTAACTTGGCACATTGTGCAAAAGTACTTTTGTGAACCTTTTAGGTTGTTCTTACATGTCAACAAAAGGATCATAAATAATCAATATTCTATATGAACCACAGAAGAAAGGGGGGCATTAACAATAAGAAATCGAAGCTATCTCAAGATGGCCTTAAGTATTCTGTATCACAGTAAGATACGCAGCTGGCTTACCATTATCGGTATAGTTATTGGTATAGGGGCTGTAGTAACTATTATCTCTCTAAGCGATAGTCTGTCCGCAGAAATGGAAAAAAGCCTTTCGGATATGGATCTGACATTAATTACTATTACTCCTGGGTATACCAAAGCCTCTTCAGCAATGGGGCCACCGGGTATGAGTGGAGGGGCTACTTCTACAGATGTTGAACTTACTAAAAAAGATATTAGGGCTCTTAAACTGATAGAGAATATTGATTATATATCTGGCCAAATCTCAGGAAGCGAATCTCTATATTATATGGGTGAATCTGCAACCATTTCTATTACTGGTGTTGACCCTCAGGTATGGCAGTATATGGTTACATATGACCTGGACTCGGGCAGGTTGCTTGATCCGACCGATAAGTACGTTGTTGTTATTGGTTATAAAGTTGCCAAAGAAATGTTTGATGATTCGATCAGCCTGAACAGGATTATCACAATTAATGAAAAATCCATAAGGGTAGTAGGCATACTTGCATCAGGTGAAGATGATAATGCTGTTTTTATGCCTATAGATGCTGCAGTTGAACTAATAGAAGATGCAGAGCCGGATGTTTATGATTCAATTGTTGTAAAGGCCGATGACGTAGATAATGTAAAAACGGTGAAAGAAACAGTTGAAACAAAACTCATGATTTCAAGGAACGTAATGAATGAGGATGACCGAAACTTCAGTGTTTCAGATTTGTTATCAATGGCCGAAACTGTTACTGAAATGCTGTCATCAATGAGCCTTTTCCTCGGGGCCATAGCTGCTGTTTCTCTGGTAGTGGGTTCGGTAGGCATTGCTAACACAATGTTCACATCTGTACTGGAAAAGACAAAAGAAATCGGTACTATGAAAGCTATCGGAGCTACTAATATGGATATAATGATGATTTTCCTTTTTAACTCTGCAATGGTAGGTTTTGTAGGGGGCGTTATTGGTATACTATTAAGTGTTATCGTAACGTCTTTCTTGGGACCACTGCTACAACTTTCCAGTATAACGGTTGCGCCTTATCTGGTAATTTTGGGAATTTCGATCGCTATAGTAATAGGCGTTATATCCGGTGTAGTGCCCGCTTACAATGCATCCAAGATGAGACCCGTAGATGCTTTGAGGTATGAGTAAGGAAGGATACTTAAAAGAGAAGTAATCAAAAAGA
>DAKU01000135.1:206-3372 GCA_002508425.1 Methanosarcinaceae archaeon UBA470 | reverse complement strand
CATTTTTGACAAGAAGTGGTAATTATCTCATATTTTTATGAATACTGAAGTACAAACAATAACGTATTTAAACTACAATGTACTTTACTGTACATTTGAGTATTGATGCATACATTTGAGGAGGAAAATAGCACTTGATGTTCATATACAATAACATTTCGAATAATGGATATAAAACTAAAAAAGGGGAAGCAAGGAGTGCATTTTAATGCCTCTTCCTTACCTTGTCCTTATCATCTCAGTTGTAGTTATGCTGGGGACTACATTCTATTTCATATTGAGGAGAGATCATGATTAACCAGATCCTTCTAGTGATATATGTAATAGCAATCATTTTGCTTTCCCTGAAGCTCAAGCAGGGAACTTTTTCCGGTTTTGCGATATCAGATCGCCAGGTGATGTATCCTGCCGTTATAGGAATAGCCTACATGGCCGCCTATTTTAGTGCAGCATCATTTCTGGGTGGTGGAGGATATGGACNNTGGCATTCCTGATAGCTCCAAAGATCTGGACCATGGCTCAGCAGTATGATGCTAAGACCGTACCTCAACTGCTGGAGCGCCGCTATAATTCCCAAGGAGGAAAGGTACTGCTTGCGGGGATTATGCTGGTAATGTACACAGTATATCTGGTTGCTATCTTCAAAGGTTGTGGAAATCTATTCCAGGGCTTGTTGGGAATAACATATGTTCAGGGCCTTATACTAGCAGTTGTCATTGTTGCCCTCTATTATGCAATTGGTGGATTGCCTGCAATTCTCTGGATAAGCTTCTTGCAGGGACTGATAATGCTTGTAGGTGCCGTACTCCTCTACAGCGGGCTTATTTCCAGTGGCCAAGGAATGACTATATGGAATAATATTCCCGATGCAGTATTGAACATGGGTGGAAACGCAGTTCCTTGGCAAAAGAGCTTTGGAAATGCATTCGCTATTAGCCTTGGACTCTTAGCACTGCCTGACCTGCTCATAATGCTGTTCTCTGCCAAAGACAAGAGAGTGGTAAGGTTTGCCGGTATATATGGTCCTATATCCATCGCAGTCTATGCTCTCTGCATATTCTCCCTGGGAATTCTTGCCTATGGAGTATTTACTTCAGAACAACTGGCACCTTTCATGACAAACCCGGATGGACTCGTGCCATTCCTTGCAACATCGTTACTTCCTGCCGGATTTGACAGTATCGTGCTCCTTGCAGCCATCTCTGCAGCTATGTCGACAATGAGCGCTATAGTATTGGTTACAACAACAGCTCTGACATCAGATATCCTTAAGTTCCTGAGTCCAAATACATCTGACAACCGGGTGCTTCTCATGACAAGGATAATAGGTGTTATTATTATTGTCTTATCAGCATTCTTCGCTCTGGATGTACCACAAATGATAGTTCCCCTCGTATCTGCAAGTATGGGTGTTATCGCCTGCTGCGTATTTGTCCCCCTGATATTTGGCCTATACTGGGACCGTGGCACTTCTACAGGATTTGTTGCCAGCCTGATAGCATCATTTGGCTCAGTAGTGCTGTGGCAATACTATGGAAATCCNNCTGGTAAGTAAGCAACCCCTTCCTATCGCAATAGATAGTGAATAATAACGAAGGATTTATAATGTGAGAATTGAAGAGGATTAAGAATCCTCTTACTCTTTTATGAGTTGCCTAACATTGANNTCCATATATTTGGTCAGATGATCACGAACAGCATCTATTTCACTGTTTTGAGGAAGAGATTTTACAATTTTTTCAATATAACATCCTTCCTTAACAAGCCTGAAGGTTTCAGTGAAATTCAGATCAAACAACCAAGCAAGACGAGTGAGGTTCATATCATTGCAAGAGCTGAGACCATCTGTGCTTGCAATCTTGTTATTAAAAATATCCTGTATCAAATGTTGAGAATAAACTGNNAACATCAGGTAATCCATGATCAATAGCAGGGTTTGGGGATTTTGTCTTTGTGACGTAGTAATCGTCCAATATCTTATAAATATCAAGCTTGTCAGCATCCCTGATAAGTCTCGCATGAAGAAGGGCTTTCCCATCAAGCTCAACAGAAATGTTTCTTAAATTATGATTCTGGATAGCTGTGAGAATTATTTCCTGCTCTTCCTGAGATACAAATGTAAGAGTTCTTTCTGATTTTAATATTTTTATTCCTAAGAGAGCATGATTCTCAGATCTTCGGTCATTAAAGGTCCTGTATTTGCTAATCTGCTCAAAACGACCTATATCATGTAGAAGAGCTATGGCAAGAGCAAGATAATAGTTTTCTTCATCCATTTCTTCAGAGATCGCGATCTTAGAGACATTTTCACATACCCGGATGCTATGATCTTCCTTAAGACGGACATTTTCTGAAATAAAAGNNATCTTCCGAATAGAATGATCTGACATAATTTTGGAACCATGTCCTTAAATTGAGAAAATCCTCTTTTTTCATCGATATTCATAAACATTTTATAAATATCAGTTTTTCTGTCAGCAAAGTTACAATATGGATTCTACAATAAAATAGCTGCATAGGGACATTGAAGGTGCAATGCAGCTACGCAACCGATTCCAGAATAGATTAGTTGACTATGTATGTCACCTGTACAGATAATGAAACTGTTGTTTCCCCTGGTTGGATTGGAGTAGATTCAGTTGCTTCAGCTACTGCTGTTTCTCTATAAACTGGTTGTACACTTCCCACATCGTTTATAGAAGCTGTCTGCACACCCACTACTTTGATACCCAGACTTAAAGCAAGTTCATCAGCCTTTGAGCGGGCATCAGCTACCGCTGTCTGGAACAATTCATTACGGACAGCCTCCTGTTGGTCATCGGATACGGAAAAGGTTATACCGCCTATCTGATTAGCACCTGCAGCCGTTGACCGGTCAATGATAGCACTCACATTACCCAGGTTCTTTGTAGTGACCTGTACAGTATTAGATGCAGAGTAAGCCACTATGGTAGGAGTACCTGTGTAATTGTATACTGGTTCAATTGAAACGTAAGATGTNNTGTATCTCGTTATCCTGCAATCCCATATTCTTAAGTTCGCTGATAACAGCATTCATTAAAGCTGCATTTTTGGTCGATGCTTCGTTTGCAGTAGGTGATTGCACAACGACCCCAATGCTTAATGAAGCTGTATCTGGAGTCATCTTTTTTTCCGCAGAACCTGA
>DAKU01000135.1:0-177 GCA_002508425.1 Methanosarcinaceae archaeon UBA470 | reverse complement strand
ATGGAAAGAGTATGTTCTTCATTTTGTCCTGAGGAGGACACCGAACCGGCATAGATAACAGCAGCCATTAATGCTACAGCTATTGCAAGCACAACAAGCACAATATACATTTTATTGTTACTATCATCTGTCATTTTGTCCATCCGTAATCCTAAAAGATTACAGAAGGAATATCTA
>DAKU01000033.1 GCA_002508425.1 Methanosarcinaceae archaeon UBA470 | reverse complement strand
TCTCAGCGCTGCGGAAAATAACTCCCAATGGACATACTTCAATACATATGCCACACTTGGTGCACATTTCTGTATCAAATGACATTACATTCATGAAGATCGAACCTCAAATTAAGTGGGCAATGTGTCTGATAAAGATTTGCCTGCAATAGAGGTTATAGTTCTTTGTCCTTAATCGAGTAAGAATTTCCAGGCATCATAGATATGCAGGGCTTCCATCCCAATTTCTTGGGGCACAATAATATCGTTTTCCACTGTGTCACCGATAGAAAGCACTTCCCCGGGTTTAAGGTCCAGGCGATCAAGTGCTATATTGAAAATGCGATGATCAGGTTTTTTATATCTTATATCTGAAGAAAATATCACATGATCAAAAAACTCATACAATCCCAGAAAACGCAATTCTTTTTCAGAAAAGACTCGCTGGCCATTGGAAACTAGACATTTAGGAATATTAGTATATTTTTTTAGTATTTTCAAACTTTCTTGAAAGGGACGCATTCTGCGTAGTGAGGCAGAACGGAATACCTTTGAAGTTTCGATGCCCAGATAAGTTGTATCACTTTTCCATATTGCATTTTCACTGCAGATCTCTGCAAATATCTCTTCCACCCTAATCTCCGGGTACTGTTCTTTGGAGGCTTCAATCCGATCCTTTATCTTAGAATGATATTCTGATTTCAGAATCTCCGGATCTATCTTCACTCCTTTGTACTGCAACCATTTACTCACAGTATTATATGTGTAAAAATCATTTTCATCTGTCTGGATGTCTATCAGCGTACCATACAGATCAAAGATCATGCCTTTTATCTTAGATATTTCAAACATTCAGCAGCCTCCTTTATAAGATATTGATGATGAGGATAATGCCTGTGCAGTCGTGCAGACCTCAAAAAACCCAAGCTCATGAAGAAAGGAATTACTCTTGTAGTTTTGGAAAAGTCGCTTTCGTTTTTGCTGTACTGCCATAAGAAATGACCGATATAAGGCTCTGCAAGATCCCCTGAGCCTTTATGCAATTCAAAATAGTTCTTGAATTCGGAGCACATAATACCCAGATCTCTTGCGTAGTGTGCATTATGCCAGGAACTCTCAAGATCGAGGATATATGGAACACCGTTGTGGAACACATAATTAGAAGGTGTTGCATCCCGGTGGATGATGCAACCCTGTGCCTGGTTCAAAAGAGAACTGTACCACCATTTTCCAAGCAGCTCATTGAAATGCCTTCTTGTAGAATCATTGAGTTTTAACTGATCCAGTACGCCATGAAAATTGGCAAAATCTCTTGTCTTGTCGTAATAATCGTGCTTAGTGTGCTTATGCAGCCTGTGTAAAGTGTGTGCGATAGCTGTCAGCCTGCCGTAGATATCCCTGTTGTGGGCCAGATACCATGACAGAGACTTACCCGAAATATACTCTGTCACAAGGGCACAGTTGAAATCCTGATGCATCGCTATAGGTGCCGGCACATTTATAATGGACTGAACTTCCCTGAGGTTATTGTATTCTTTAACCATAGCCTCGTAAGCGTTATATTTCTTCAATTTTCCAGTTGGCTCTGCAAAGAATTTTACAATAACGCTGTATTGTTCTCCTTTGAACTTGTACCTGCATACAGTGTGTGAAGATGGAGGATATTTAAAAACTTCTACATCACAGTATTTATTCTTTATCCTGTCCCCAAGTATGTATACAAGCCAATCCCTGAAAACGTCACCCGGACCTAATGTGTTTACATGCTGGTTCAAAACCGATATCACCGCTTAATTATTATAGAGAATTTATACCTCCATATAACTATTTCTTTCTATCTGTAACTATTTAGAGAACAATAGGGATACATCCTATTGAAAAAAAAATAGCTGCTATCTGCTGTTGTTCATACAATAGCACTATAAAGCAGCATGACTATTTGGAACGAAAATAAGAAGGTTATCATGGGTACGCAAATAGGTTCACTTCTTACAAAAAATCCGGTCACTTACGAGGAACTTGCAGACAAAGTGATCGCTATCGATGCATACAATACCATTTATCAGTTTCTTAGTGCTATCCGGCAGAAAGATGGCTCGCTATTGACTGATTCCTCAGGAAATCCCACATCTCATCTTACAGGACTTTTCTCAAGGACCAGCAAATTAAGGGATGCTAACATCAAGCCTCTATTCATATTTGATGGCAAACCACCGCAAATGAAGATGAAGACACTGGAAAAACGCAAGGAATGTAAAGAGATAGCAGCCCTTAATTACGAGACGGCCAGGGAAGAAGGTAACCTTGAAGATATGAAGAAATTCGCTCAAGGGACTTCCCGGATAACACCGCAGATACTTGAAGAATCAAAAAAACTCCTTGAACTTATGGGCATTCCCTGTGTACAGGCTGAATCCGAGGCAGAGGCCCAGGCAGCTTTCATGACCTCTCGAGGGGATGCTGACCTTGTGAGCTCACAGGACTATGATTCCTTTCTTTTTGGAGCAGAAAACGTTGTCCGTAATCTGGGTAGCACTGGAAAAAGAAAAGTCCCTGGTAAAGCAGCCTATGTTTCAAAGACCCCTGAACATATTTCCCTAACAGG
>DAKU01000108.1 GCA_002508425.1 Methanosarcinaceae archaeon UBA470 | reverse complement strand
GTTTAGTTTATTGGTTATAATATAATTAGTTAAATAATTAGATATGTTGATATAGTTTTACGCACATACCAATCATAAGTTCTCATATACTGTAATATGAACGAACCAGTTTTATAAATTATTGGAAGTGATCGTATAAACTCTTCAGGTGGGCAGTATTTCTCAAAAATACTAGTAATATGGTTTGCTGTGCTGGTGATGGCAAGTCTGGTTGTTGGTTTACACGATGCAGCTGCTCCTGTGGCGATGTCAGTTTTCCCTGAAGTTCCCGTAGAAGGAGAGCCTTTACTAGTCACTTTCAATCTTAATAATCCGTCACTTCATGCTAATTTAGTTGATTATGAACTATATGTCAATGGAAAACTGGTAATGGAAGGTGCAACGGAACTAGTTCCGTTCTCGAATGAAAAGTATCAGTATACGTATGTTAATCCCCTTAAGATGGGAGAACAAATTACCTTTGTAGTAAAGTCTACTATAGATGGAAAGAGCCAAGATGAGTACATATCGCTGCCTGCGTACCCACCACAGGTCTGGAGCAGTTTTGTAAGCTTTGCATCGTTCTCAACATCAGTTATGAGTTACATGTCCACAATGGCATACTATGATCAGACTTTCGGCAATGGTGCAACTCTCAATGTAAGTGTTATCTTTTCAATAGTTCTGATCGGATTGCTTATTTATCTTGAACTCACGGAGCCATCGCTTTCAGAAAAGACATTGAAGTTCATAGGCGATCTGCGTATCAGATTCAGTAGGTTGTCAGCTGTCTTATTTGTGATATTCATTGGAATGGTGTTCACACAGGTAGCCTTGATCATAGGAAAGGTAGGATAAAATGAAGTTTCTCAACTGTGGTTTGATATTACTGATTCTAATTGGGTTTTTGTCGGTGGCTGGTGCAATACCAATTGGACCATCTACTACTACTGCAACACTAAATATAGAATCAATTGTGACATACGGGAGCGATGTTACTATTACAGTAACAGGATTAACCCAAGACAAAATTAGTTTCACTTGGACAGCTCAGAATGGAAATAAAATCAATCACAACAATATAAAAATAATTGATGGAACTGCTAGTGATTCAATTACAGCTAATGTCGAAGGCGCTTGGACAGTTGAATATCATGAGATCGGTATAGCTCAGAGTTCAGATAATTCAAAAATATTCTTAGTTTCTTTATCTTCTCCGGAGTTTTCAATTGGATCATTCGTAGCTTTGCTGCTAACAGGTGGTTTATACCTATTGATACGTTGAAATATGGCAGGGTATTGTAATGTCCAACGATAAAATAAGGATCTTCTATATTTTATCTCTTTTATTTCTTACAGGTACACTTGTATTATTTGCTCAAGGTGTATTCTCAGGACTATCCGCAGGTTCAACAGGGCCGGTGGCTGAAATAACCAGAATAGATTTGTCTGATGTCTTTCTCGGCAATCATTCCTTTATATCTGTGAGTCTTATTAACAATGATACTATTAGCCATACATTTTCAATCAATACTTTTTTTGGCAAAGAACTTGCAGACAGTTTCAATACAACTGTTAATTCCAGTGGAACATTGGAATATGGAACCTATATATATCCTGAAGAGCTCCCAGTATCGCAAAATGAAACCATCAACTCTACTTTAAGGATAGCAAAGTTTGTGGTATATATGGATGAGCAGCCTGTACCGATTAAAGAAACAAGTTTCATATTTTAGTGAGTAAGAATGGATTCTTCAGAGAATGAAAAGCTTCTTTATATGGCTTGCTATTTCCATAGCAATTAAGTTCTTAGAATCCTTTTTTCTCAGGATGGCACCACTAATTATAAACATGATCATCCTTTCATTAGTATAACAACGAATGAAATGTGGAGTCGGTGCTATGGTTGCAAAATGCTTTTTATCTGAGGAATTGCCTGTTGAGGAGTATCTCATCAAGAAAGAGCCATACTATGTGCCTGTAGGAAATGAAGTGGAGATTTTCATGTCAGCCTACCGGAATAAATTACCGATTAACCTAAAAGGTCCAACAGGATGTGGAAAGACACGTTTTATGGAATACATGGCCTACAAACTACAGCGTCCTCTGATAACTGTGGCTTGTCATGAGGATCTGACAGCCACTGATCTGGTAGGACGATTTTTGATAAAAGGCGAATCTGTGGAATGGAGCGATGGTCCCCTTACAAAAGCTGTGAAGCACGGTGCTATTTGTTATCTGGACGAGGTTGTGGAAGCCCGTAAGGACACAATCGTTGTCATACACCCCCTTACCGATGATCGGCGTATCATGCCTATTGATAAACTTGGAGTGATTCTCAAGGCTCCTTCCGAATTCATGTTGAGCATCTCCTATAATCCGGGTTACCAGAGTGTAGTAAAAGACCTCAAACAGAGCACACGCCAGAGATTTGTGGCTTTAGATTTCGATTATCCTCCAGCTGAACTTGAAATGAAGATAGTGGCCCATGAAAGTGGGGTAGATGAAAAAATGGCCCACTATCTCGTAGATATAGGTCATCGCATAAGGAACTTCAAACAACATGGTCTTGAAGAAGGGGTGAGCACTCGTCTTCTAATCTATGCAGGTAAACTCATAAAGGATGGCATAGACCCAAAGGAAGCATGCCGTTTAGCTATGGTTAGGCCTATAACCGACAACGCTGACCTTCAAAAAAGCATTGATGAGATTATATCCACTATCATGGAGTAAACGATGGAAGAACCAGAAACAGGTGAAAAAACACCTCTTTCCCGGGAAGCAGTCACTTACCTTATCGGGTCGCATTTCCCAAGCCTGATTTCTGATGATCTGTCCTTTGCAGTAGAACATCTCAGAGATCTGCCTGAACAAGATCTGGATTACATATTAAATTCCGGAAGGTTGATATCAGGCAAAAGTCACAGGGTTATTGTATCCTATCTTAGAGCAGCGTCTGAGGTGTATCGATCATTTACACAAGATACTTTTAGAGAATGGGATTTGTT
>DAKU01000061.1 GCA_002508425.1 Methanosarcinaceae archaeon UBA470 | reverse complement strand
AATATCTGTGGGTCTTTCCAGTCTTCATTAAGGTCCAGGCTACTATAATGTGCTTGTAACACCTCTTTTTTCAGCCTGGTGCGCACCCAGGCAGGCTCCACCACCATATGGCCAAGTGGATCTGTAAAACGGATTGTGGGATGGTTGTGCGCTGTGATTATGTACTCAACTTTAAGCAGTTCAGGAGCAGGCCAGGTATGGCCGTGAAAGTAGCCTACATTATCTATAATAGTACCTCTGGAAGAATGCAACTGTACGTCTTTCCCCACAGGAAGAAGGAATTCTATGCCCGCATCATGGTTTCCAGGGAGTATGTCTACATGTGCGTGTTCTGCAAGCGTACTCAGGAAATAAGGAAGCTCATCTCTTTCCTGCCAGGATATCTGGGGCACGTTATGTTTCACATCTCCCAGAAGTATAAGCCTTTCAGGTCGTACAGTTTGGATGTATCCCAGAATGCGGTCAAGGCCCATTTGCATGCGGCTAGGTATGGAAAAACCACTGGTATAAAGATCCCACTCTATTCCCAGATGTATATCTGCTATCACAAGGGATGTCACTTCATTTTTCACAACAAGTGCAGGCTCATTGAATATAGGTTCGATTTCGATTGTCATTCGTATATAGAATTTTATTTTGAATATGGTAATAATGCATTTTAAAATATGCCGGTCTTCATGTATGAAGAAACCTTAAAACACATGAATGCTGTAAACGTACCAAAAGAAGGGCTTTTAAATGGTTCATCATTCAATGGAAGGAAGTCTTCAGTGTCCTATCAATCAAGCCAGGGTAACCGCTGGCATGAGCGTGGACGAACTGATACATGCGCTGGATGGCTGTGCTTTTGGGGCAGGCCGAATAGCCGATGCAGTAGATATCTATCATGAGATGTTAAGCAATAATAGCACCAGTTTCTTTGGACTTGCTGGAGCCATGGTGCCAGCGGGCATGCGTGCTATCGTAGCCGACCTTATCAGGGACGGCTATATAGATGTACTGGTCACAACAGGGGCAAACATGGTGCATGAGGTAGTGGAATCCTTGGGTCTGCACCATTACAAGGGCACTGAGCAAACCGATGATGTGGAACTAAAACACCAGGAGATTAACCGCATCTATGACGTGTTCCTGCCTGAGCACCATTTTACGGATTTTGAAGAGAAGATGCAGGCAATATTTTCTGACATCGGTGCCAAGACCATATCAATCAGGGAATTCATGACGCATATCGGTAATAATATCGATGACAAGAATTCCATATTACGCACTGCTGCAGACATGAACGTGCCTGTGTATTGCCCTGCGATACAGGATTCTATGATCGGGCTTCAGGCCTGGCTATACAAACAGATGCATGCTCTTAATGTGGACGCATTCGCTGATATGAGGGAGATCATCGATATCTGCTACGAAGCAAAAAACCCGGGTGCATTACTTATTGGTGGTGGAGTACCCAAGAACTATATATTCCAGTCCATGCTCGTGACCCACCAGGAATTTGAGTATGCTATACAGCTTACTATGGATACCCCCGAGACAGGAGGCTTAAGCGGCGCTACACTTGATGAAGCACGTTCATGGGGCAAGGTTAGTGAAAGTGCTCGTTCTGTCACTGTACACTCTGATGCTACCATTACTCTACCTCTGCTTGTGGCGGCTGTAAGAAGCAGGCTCGCTAAAGATCATAAATAATATATCAGGAAGTGATGTTGTGATAAAGGATACAAGACTCATACTTGCCCTGGATGTTACGGACAGGCAGCAGGCACTTAAAATAGCCCAGAGCGTAAAAGGTCATGTAGATGCTATCAAAATAGGCTATCCTCTGGTCCTTGCAACAGGAAAAGACGTCATTGGTGAAATTGCAGAAATGGTACCTGTGATAGCGGACTTCAAGGTCGCTGATATACCTAACACTGATCGTCTCATATGTGAACAAGTGTTCAGGGCTGGAGCAGATGCTGTAATTGTACATGCTTTTACCGGTTCTGACAGCCTTAAGATATGTGTCGAAGTTGCCGAAGAACATGGAAAAGAGGTCTACGTAGTTACTGAGATGAGTCATCCTGGGGCTCTTGATTTCATGCAGAAGGTAGCAGAAGATATGGCACAGATGGCAGCTAATGCAAAGGTTACAGGTGTTGTTGCACCAGCTACCCGTCCGGAGCGCGTAAAAAAGATCCGCAGTATAATAGGGGACGATATAGCCATTATATCTCCTGGTGTGGGTGCTCAGGGCGGAAGCGCTGCAGATACCATCAAAGCAGGAGCTGACTGGGTCATAGTAGGAAGAAGTATTTACCTTGCTGATGATCCAAGGCAGATGGCCATAAACATCGGATCAGAAATAAAAGATGCTTTGAAATAATACCATGTGTGCCTGTGATGAGATCATTTTCTGAACAGTGATGAACCCTATGAGTCCTGAGGCACACAATACAATTCTTATTAATCTTCATTGCAGTTTTAAAAATCATGTACCTATGGATTATATTTTCATAAAGTCTTGGAGAAAGCCTAGTATTCACACTCTTTTTTCATTATAAATAATATGAGAAATCCTCTAAACTTCTATTTTAACCTATTGTTTCATATGATATATGAGACAATTTTCAAATACTGAAGTTTTTCAAAATACTTTGTGACTATACCGGGGGAGTGAATATGTCGGAGTTTAATTCAGATCTTGGAGAAATGGCTTTCAAGTTGGGTATGCTAGTGCTCAAAACTGAACTATCTAAAAAAGAATCTTCGAATCTTATTCGTTCCTTGGGAGGAGATGAAAAGGAGACAATTTTCCTCCAGAAAATCAGCAAATTTTGGAATCAACAGAATATTTTCGACCGACCAGATGGTCTTGCTGTAGTCACTAATTATCGCTTTGTTTTCCTCTCCAAAGTCAAAACAGCGCTTACAGTAACGGATTATTTTAGTTTTCCTTATGCTTTTATGCAGGATTTAGAAGTCACTAAGGTCATGTATATTAGTCCTGCTATCAGATTTAAGGTCGATGGTAAGTTATATGTTTTTACTTTTTATTCGAACGCCGATGAAGTTCTTGCGGCAATAAATAAAGCAAGAAAACATATTAATTAAATTTTGGTTTTGTAGGGTACCAATTTCATCCATCACACAAAAGTTTGCTTGTGTTTATTGTACAACACGTGAATGATTCCATCGGCAAGTCCCATTTGAGGCACGAACATATCCGTGATACCACTCCATTTCATCACGGAAAGATATATTTTTGCTGCAGGGACTATTAGGTCTGCCCTGTCTGGTCTTATATTGAGTTCTGATATGCGTTGTTCTATTGTGAATGAACGGATGTAACTATTCAGCTTTTTCAGTTTGTTATACTCAAAAGGCTCTCCATCTTTTGTTTTAGACATGCTGTATAGGAAATTGACATTTCCACCACTTCCCACTGCGGATATTGGCTGATAGCGGGAGGAAACATGCTTTACCCACAGTTTCATATCCTCCCAGTCTCGCCTGGTCACCAGTCCTTCATGTATGCGTATACTTCCAATATCAAACGACCGGGATTCCATTATTCTATACTCATCGAATACGATTATTTCTGTACTACCACCGCCAACATCCACATACAGATGACATCCTTGACCGTGATTGCCAGCAATTCTTTCCACATGATTAGTATATATTATCTCAGCTTCTCTTTTTCCACTAATAATCGAAAGGTCAATCTCGCTCCTCTTATGGATAAGGTCAACTATTTCCCTGTTGTTGCTGGCCTCGCGCATAGCTGATGTAGCGCATGCCATATAGTCCGCAGGTTCGAAAGCATCCATAAGATACTTGAAACCTATCATGGTCTTGACAAGCTGCTGGATCTTTTCTTCGGATATTCTTTTGTGGGGGAAAGCATCTTCACCTAAGCGGATAGGCATCCTAAAAAGGGCAACTTTCTCGTAAACTGGGTGAACACTTTCCTCTTCTACCTTTGCAAGCAAAAGTCTCACGGCATTTGAACCGACATCTATGGCAGCGAATTTCATTCCAGACCACTTTTTCCAGACGCTTTATTCAAAAATAGTTTGTATAGGTCATCCTGTGCACGCCTTTCATTGCTCGCACGTCTTCTTTTTACATATCTGTTATCCAGTTCCTTATTAATTACACGAGCTTTTGTATTATCAGCAAACTGGATTTCCATGAACTGCTTAAGTTCTTCCTGGATAGACTTATCGTAAATTGGCACTGCCACTTCTACTCTCCTGTCAAGGTTACGCACCATCCAGTCAGCAGAAGAAATGAAATATTTCTCATGCCCGCCGTTACAGAAAATGAATACCCTCGAATGCTCCAGATATTTGTCTACTATACTTGCGACCTCTATGTTCTCGCTAAGCCCTTTTATGCCGGGGACAAGAGAGCATATACCTCTTATAATCATTCTTATCTTTACGCCTGCCTGACTGGCTTCGTAAAGTTTCTCTATCATCCTGCGGTCCACAAGGTTGTTCATCTTCAGACATATATACGCATGTTTTCCGTTTTTTGCATTCTTTATCTCTGTATTGATCAGCCTGTAGATCTTGTTACGCATGTAATGTGGTGCGACAATAAGATGGTCATAACTAATATGCTTGTAAGTATGCTCAAAGAAATCGAAAAGATGTTTCACTTCCTTGGTGATGGCAGGATTAGATGTCAACAATGAATGGTCACTATATACATGAGCAGTAGATTCATTGAAGTTTCCAGTGCCTATACATGCGTAAGTAACTGGTATATCGTTCTCCATTCTTGTTATCTCACAGAGCTTTGCATGTACTTTAAGCCCAGGCACTCCATCTATGATTGTGGCTCCTGCTTCTTCCAGTTTCTGTGTCCAGTATATGTTGGCCATTTCATCAAAGCGAGCCTGTAGTTCTATCACCACAGTCACAGATTTACCATTCTTAACAGCGTTGATTAGGGCATTTACTACATTGGAATTCTTAGCTACCCGATAGAATGTCATTTTGATGTTTATTACGTTAGGGTCTATCGCTGCTTCTCTTAGCAGGTCTATCATATGGTCAAAAGAATGGTATGGGTAGCAGAGCATTACATCCTTGTTCCGTATCACATCCAGGATGCTTCGGTTAACTGGCAGATCAGGATGCCTTATTTGCTTGCTTTTCTCATATAGCAGGGAACCACTACCCACTTCAGGGAAGTTAATGAAATCCCGTGCATTGTGATATCTTCCACCGGAAACTATGTTTTCAAAGTTCTTCAGGTTGAGGCCGCTAAGGATGATATGGAGTAGATCTTCCGGGATCTCTCGGTCATATACGAATCTCACAGTTTCTCCTCTTTCTCTTTGCTTGAGACCTTCGGAGATCTTTTCAAAGAAACTTTTCATTACATCGTCATCGATGTCAAGCTCAGCATCTCTGGTCAGTTTAATAGTGTATGCGCTTATGGAATCATAGTCGAAGATTGAGAAAATATTTGTTAGCCCAAAGCGTATTACATCATCAAGCATAATCATGTACTGGGTACCAGCTTTCGATGGCAGGGGAACATATCTCGGTAATACGTCTGCAGGTACCTCGATCAAAGCGTAGTTGAAATCCTGGGGATCACGGTACTTGTACATTGCCACTGCCAGATATATAGCCTGGTTCTTAAGATAAGGGAATTTCCGAAGCTCCCTGAACATGATGGGTACGAGCCTGGGACGCACTTTGGAAATAAAGTATTCCCTTACAAAATCCTGTTGTTCCAGGCTAAGCTCGGTTTCATTAATTATGAAGATCTTTTCTTCTTGAAGCTCCTTTTCAAGTTTTGTGAAAATCTCCTCGAACCTGTCTCTAAGCTGTAATACCCTTTTATGGATCATTTTCATTGTTTTTTTGGGAGGATCTCCAATTATTTCACTGGATTTCACACCAGCATCTATCATTCGGTGAACGGTACCTACTCTCACGCTGAAAAACTCATCCTGGTTAGATGAGTAAATACCCAGAAACTTCAGGCGCTCCAGCAGTGGCAGTGAAGGGTCTGCTGCCTCCTGCAATACTCTTTCATTAAAAGAAAGCCAGCTAATCTCACGGTTAACAAATTTGACTATTTTTTTTACCATCTAAATCACAATATATATTAAATAAGATTTAAATTTCCCAGTCACATGTGTTCAAGGGGTTGAACACAAATTCATGAAATGTCATTGTAAAGAGATATATCTCAAAATATTGATCCCTATATAATAACATTTTATACTTATTAGCAATAGCTCTACCTGCATGTATATAGTCTCTATATCACTATAGGTCTGGTAAGATCTCAATCCCGGTATAATGAGGAGATGACACCCGAGAACCTGATCCCGAAATCCTGCTCCATTACTTTTACCCATACTTCCGGAAAAGCTTCAAGTAATTCAGTGATCTCATTCTTACGGTAGGTAAGATAATTTTCGATCCCGGGATCTATTGAAATTATATGCTTTTCTTCCGATTTCCTTCCTTCCATAGCACCCCATTTCCCATATTTCAAGTAGTTCTCCAGTAATTCCATTGCAACTACTGCATCATGAATGTCGCCAAGATTGTCCTGCAGTGCTTTGAGGTCCTTGACCAAGCTGTTTGTTTTATCTCCCAGAACTTCCTCGAAGAATTCCAGAGTATATCTTAGTATCTTCACATCTATGCGTAAAGCATGCAACATTTCATAGGAAGGCTCAGTCTCATGTACAAGATCATCGTAGGCCCTCACTGCAGCAAGTTGCTTATATAAAAGAGGAGGCAGCACGTCCCTTACTCTGTGGGGCAGAGGTTTTCCATCATTGTCTACTAAGGATTCATCCCATTGTCCTTCTTTTTCCAGTACTTTTGCGAACTTATTCTTAAACTTATCGTACTTACTGCTATCGAGATGCAATAACATAAGCCCTCTTCCTTTATCTCTTTCTATCAGAAGGGTGTTAATGAGTTCGTCCAGTTCTGTCTTCCTCTCCTCTGGGAGCAACTCGATATAGTGTTGTATCTTTTCCATGAACACATCCAGATCTCGTACGGCACCAAGGGATCTGCGTGTTGTTTTAATGCTCCTGAAAAAGGTTTTCATTACATTCATGTCTATATGGCCGTTGAATACCTGTAGGACAGAACGCATGCGCATGGCTGCAACTCGCATATCATGCAACTCTTCTATATCCTTGCCCAGCATTGTGCCGCGTTCATGTTTAAGCATTCTTGCAAAATGGAATCTCAATATCTTATGGGCAGCTTCTCGCATGTGGTCGTCTTTTTTAATATCAGTTCTTTTCATTGCAAGGAAGCTTTTGATATTTGTTTCAGCAATGATGTCTTCTGTAATACTGTCTGTGGTTGTTGCAAGGTCATCTATAGTTCCACCTGTTTCTGGGGTAAGATCCATCATTGTTTCTGGAAACACTGTTTCTGGAATGCTTTCTGTCGATGATTCCACTGCGCAGGTTTTACCTTTTTCAGTTTCATCCAGAATGATCTCAGTATCACATACATACATCTCATTTTCACGGCAGGTGGAATTCCACATCGGAAATTCACTTGCTGGGCTTATTATTTGGGAAACCATCATACTGGTAAGGGCCGTTGTTAATTGTTTTTCTCCGGAGTACATAGTATTTCCCCTGTCAATAATATCGGGCTCAGATCCGCGGCTGATAGGAGCCGAAATACTTCTTGATTGCTGCAATACGATGCTGGATAAAAGCAGGAATATACCAGAAGCATAAGCAAGCATTATGTATGTCACTTTTGGATAGAACCAGGCATCAGGATAAAGGTAAATAAAACCAAGAATTCCTGAAGCAGATAGCATGGAACCCAGCGATAAAAGAACGACTATATTCATCTTCCAGGGAAAAAGTAGGTTTAAGCCTACCAGGATAAGCAGAACACCTGTTTCTGCAAGCCCAATGGATAGAACTATCTGGTAAGGTTCAGAAAATCGGTTAATGCTTTCAAATATTGTGAATATGATCGCAAATGCTATGCAGATCAATCCTGCAATGCTCACTAAAAGCATAGGTCTCTTTGAAATACTATCTTTCCCCTCTTGGTCCATAAGTAATCCTCTCTTTTCTAATAAATAAAGTTATGTGCAAAAATAAAATGAAGGGACATTATTGAGCAGTTCCTCAAGGTTTAAAACGCTTAAGTTCCCGGATAGTACCTTGTATTATCTTCTTCTGCCTTTCAAGCTGTTTCAATTCCCCTTTCAGAATGCGGTTATTTGTAGCAGAACCGTTGTGCTTTTTCATTTTTTTCAAAAATGACTTTATGTTGCTTTCCACGTCCACTTTCACTTTTTCTCTCTCCCCCAGGATAGCATGTACAGGGCACACTTTCACGCATTTTCCACAAAAAATACATGTGTGGTCATCGATAACAGCTTTGCTTTTGGACATAGAAATAGCATCCACAGGACATCGCTTAACACACTTTTTACAAGCTATGCACTTCTTTTTCAATATCCAGGGCATATAGCACCTCTTATTTCTAGGGGGGTCTGCAAAGGAAATATCTTCAATTCACATATCTTGTGCAATTGGTCTTTTACTTTTTCCCCCATAATGCACCTCAAAAAAATAAAAATCTGCTGAGGATTTATTATATATGGGGTCTAATTCATATTCTCTTTTACATAAGTAAAGAGAAGGCACCATGCAAACAGTGGACTTAGTTAATCAATTTGGATTTGATCCATTTCTGGTAAGTTTCTTTGAGAAACTGGGTGTTTCTTTGATGATAGGAATACTTATAGGAATCGAACGTGAGCACTGGAGAACAAGTAAAAAGATATATGCTGGAGTAAGGACCTTCACTATTACATGTCTCATTGGCATGCTTGCTACATTCATGCAACCTTACGTTTCTTTTGATATTCTTCTCATAACTACTATCTTTATGGTTTTCTCCTGCGTCCTTATAGTATACGCAGTGAATGTAATTTATGGACGTTCCGGACTCACTAGTGCCATTGCTCTCTTTTTTACATATCTTTTAGGTGTTCTGGTCGGCATTGGTATGTTCCTTGTTCCAATTGTTTCTGCTGTTGTTCTAACTTTTGTGCTGATTGAGAAAAAACCATTACACTCATTGGCAGAGCATTTATCAGAGGATGACATTGCAAGTGCATTGAAGTTTTTAGCAGTTGTTTTTGCATTATATCCTCTGGTACCAAGTGAACCATTATATGATGTACTCTATCTCAAATCAGCTATACTCATTGTTGTCCTTGTATCCTCTATTAGTTTTGTGAACTACCTTTCTCTAAAAAAGATGGGTTCCAAGGGAGGAATCGCTTATTCCGGTCTTTTGGGTGGTCTGGTAAGCAGTGAAGCCACTATTGTAGCACTGGCAAACATCTCACGCAGAAGGGTTCACCTCACAGAAAATGTGTACGTAGGTTCTATGCTTGCTATCATATCCATGTTCATCAGGGATATCGTGATCGCTGTAATAGTAGATACTAGCGGAAAAACTGCATTACTAATGCTTCCTCCATTCTTATTAATGGGGCTTGTTACTATTATGCTTGTATTGTTTGAAAGGCAGAAAATGGAAGTTACTCAGGAGACACTTGAAATAGGATCGCCTTTTGCTCTTGGACCTGCTTTTAAGTTTGGTTTGGTATTTTCTCTTTTCCTGTTACTTGCAAACACAGCCAATACTTTTGCAGGACCGGTAGGTACTTACGCTACTGCTTTGGGAGGTATAGTCAGCAGTGCAGCGGTTACTGCTTCTGTGGCATCTCTTGCGCTTGGAGGAAGTATCTCCTATCAAACCGCCGCTGAAACTGCGGTAATGGCAAGCATCATAAGCACACTGACAAAACCGGTGTTCATAAAAGTAACGGGATCTAAGGAATTGTTCAGTAGATCCCTAAAACCTTTCATATTGATAGTTATTACTGGAAGCCTTGCTCTTATAGTTTGGAGCATGTTCCAGCATAGATTATTCTTTAGATAAATGAGAAATTCGAAGAGAGGCTAAAATGCTCGAGAATGTCGATCTGTCATCACGTCTGAGTAAGGAGGAGTACAAGGCCCGGATAGACGACCTGTACATCCGTATAGGAGAACTGCAGCGTAAGGCTTGGAAGATGCAAATACCTATAATCATAGTTTTTGAAGGATGGCATGCCTCCGGAATGGATAGTATTATCAATCGTTGCATGTTAGCCTTTAATCCAATGGGCTTAAGGTTTCATGTGATCGTAAAACCATCTGAAGAAGAATCAAGGAAACCGATGTTATGGAGATTCTGGCAAAAAATACCGGCATATGGGAAAATAGCTATATTTGAAAGAAGCTGGTATAGCCGGTGCATAATCGAGTCTTTTGATAGAAGGTCAAAGTATAATGGGTTGGATGGTTGCATAAAAGAGATAAATAACTTTGAAAGGCAGCTTACAGATGATGATCATCTTCTCATGAAATTTTTCATGCATGTTAGCCAAGAAGAGCAAGCTAAAAGACTTAAGGTATATGAAAAAAAAGATATCCCAATTTCTGTCGTTACCGAAGAATTAGATTATGAGAACGAGTATAAGAGATATTTCTCTCTGGTAGATGAAACAATAAAAAAAACTCACTTTTCACATTCTCCTTGGACAATAGTGGAAGCAGAAAACTCCAATCATGCAACTATCAAGATACTATCTACAATTCTTCTAACTCTGGAAAACTATATTGACAGCATGTTGGAAAGTAGCTGCCCGCTACCGGTTTCAAACAGGATAGATGATTTTAGTCCATCATCACATGGGCTTTTAAATGCAGATCTTTCCTTGATGATGGAAGATGAAAAATATGAACGAGAAATGGATTTCTATCAGAAAATACTTGGTGAACTTCAATACGAACTTTTTAGGGAAAAAAGACCTTTGATGGTTGTCTTTGAAGGCTGGGATGCTGCAGGCAAAGGGGGAAACATAAGGCGTATAGCGGAGAAGCTTGACCCAAGACTTTACAAGGTTGAACCTATAGGAGTTCCCAATGATTATGAAAAGAGCCATCATTACTTATGGCGCTTTTACAGGAGAGTACCCGAGGCAGGGCATATTACTATATTTGACAGGAGCTGGTATGGAAGAGTTCTTGTAGAACGGGTGGAGAATCTTTGTTTTGAAGAGCGATGGCAACAGGCCTACGAGGAGATCAATGAATTTGAAGAAACTCTTACTGATTTTGGAACCATAATTGTGAAATTCTGGTTACACATTGATAAGGAAGAGCAACTTAGAAGGTTCCAGAGTAGGGAAAGTATCCCTGAAAAGCAATGGAAGATCACCTCCGATGATTGGAGAAACAGAGAAAAATGGGACGATTATCTCAAAGCAGTTGACGAGATGCTGTTAAGGACAGACACTAACTATGCTCCTTGGACAGTGGTCGAAGCCAACGATAAAAGGTATGCTAGGATTAAGACTCTGAAAACCCTAGTAAATACCATTGAGGAAGACCTTCACTAAGACTGGCGATATTATATTAACTTTCAGCTCTAAAATCTATCATTTGATCAAATATCAAACGCCACAGATCACTTTTTGTGTCAGCTCTGTCGGCATCTATAGAGGCTCCAGTTCCTTTAACCAGGATCATGACATTGTAATCATCTACACTAATCTTATTCAATATAGAGTGCATACGACTGTAATCCAGGCCATCTGCAATGCGTATGAGGGCTGCTATTTTGAGTATATCATTCTGGATTTCTTCCGGCAGATCCCCGAATGATTTGTCCTTCAATTTGTCCAGTTTTTTCTGGGTGATTTTCTTCTTGTGCAGGAAAGTTGTCCACACGGCAGCAGACCAGAATTTTTCAGGCAATTCTTTGGGTGGAGACTGCATTAGAATGTCCCTTCCAGATTTATGATGGTCCTGAACATCGGTATACATTCCTATATCGTGTAATAGTGAGCATATCCATGTCACACGACGATATTTATCTCCCAGGCCATGTATAGATTTGAGTTCATCAAAAAGTTTGAGTGCATTCTCTGTTACTTTCCTGGCATGTCCCCTCTCTATA
Source organism: Methanosarcinaceae archaeon UBA470 (assembly GCA_002508425.1). Taxonomy (GTDB): domain Archaea; phylum Halobacteriota; class Methanosarcinia; order Methanosarcinales; family Methanosarcinaceae; genus Methanomethylovorans. Next base: position 190 of record DAKU01000061.1, on the reverse strand, counting down.
TGGTATTTCTCAAAAAGAATTTGTATGGGCATGGGTGTTATATCATGTTTTTTTTCGGTTACAAGCTCGTTGTCAGCTCCATTAAGTAGCATGATCCCATGTTCGAACTTTGAAAGACTGCCTGGGATCAGACCAAATTCGTCTTTAAACGTGCTTGCCAGAGCTTCCAGTTCAGTCTGATCTGCACCTG
>DAKU01000163.1 GCA_002508425.1 Methanosarcinaceae archaeon UBA470 | reverse complement strand
TTTGGCAGTGAAGTTATAGTTGTACTTGTGGATTCCGATGATGTGAGGCAATCCGATGTTCTTACAGCAATAGACAAGTTTGACACGATTATCGCAGAAGATAAGGATGTTGAAAACGTCATAAGTATGGCGTCACTCGTCAAAAGTACAGCATATTCTGCAACAGGCCGTGAGGAAATACCAGATGATACTACCATTCTGGCACTTATTAACCAATTGCCTTCTACTTATGTTGATACTTTCATGCCAGACACCACTCATACTATAGTTATGGTCCAAATGCCTGGAAGTATTAGTGAAGATAATAAGAAAAGGCTTCTTGGAGAAGTAGAAAAGACTATAGCATTAGTTGATTTTCCTGCTGGTACCACTGCGATAGCCACCGGTGATCCTGCATTCTCAATAGCGATGTCAGAGGAAATGAGTTCAAGTCTTTCAACCATGCTAGTCCTTGCCTTCATTCTGATGATTATAGGCCTGCTCATTGTCTTTAGTCATGTCAGATGGTGCTTGCTTCCAATACCTGTTATTCTTGTAGGCCTGATCTTTACCTTTGGTGCAATGGGCTTCCTCAGTATTCCAATGACAATGGCATCAATGGCAGTTTTCCCAATTCTTATCGGATTGGGGGCAGATTATGCAATTCAGTTCCAGAACCGTATTGAGGAGGAGCTTGCAAAAGGAGAGTCTGCTGAAAAGGCTGTTATAGACACTATTAAGCACACGGGTCCCGCAGTCGCTACAGCTGTTGTGGCAACATGTCTGGGATTTGTTGCTCTTTTCATTTCCCCTGTTCCTATGATACAGGATTTTGGAAAGATGAGTCTTGTAGGAGTTATTCTGTGCTATCTTGTTTCGATGTTTGTACTTGTGTCACTATTATATCTTCTTGATAGAAGATCACTGGAAAAGGAAAAGAAAAAACAGAGCAACGGAGAAAAGGTAATTGCAAAGAAAACTGAACAGAAGCCTTCTTCTCTGGGTAAGTTCCTGTCAAAAGTTTCAATGCTAACTACAAAACACTATGCAATTGTTATAACACTTGCAACTCTTCTTGCAATTGCAGGACTATATGCAGATGAGCGCGTGGGAGTACAGACAGATACAGCCGATTTTGTACCTCAGGACATGCAGGCATTACAGGACCTTAACAAACTTAACAGGGTCATGGGAGGCAGTGATACACTAAATGTGATCATCAGAGCCGATGATATAATGGACCCGGATCTCTTGCAATGGATGGTCGATTTTGGTGAACTGGAAGAAGAAAGTCATAGTCAGATCACAGGATCAAGCAGCATAGGTTCGGTGGTCAACTCCAGCTATGGCTCTATACCCTCTGGCAGGGATACGATCGTTACAATTACTGACAGCATGTCTTCGGTCGTTACTGACCAGTATATAGAAGGAGGAAACCTTGGTGTCCTCAATCTGAATCTTGAGGGCGACCTAAGTTCAAAACAGACATCTAGTATCATCGATGCAGTTGAAAATGACCTAAAGTGGTATGCTCCACCCCCAGGTGTATCTGTAACAGTTACAGGAAGCACATTCATACAGAATTCAATTATAGGTGCTCTTACTTCGGGCCGAACTGAAATGGGCTACCTGGGAATGGCAATTATCTTTGTGGGTATGGTAATTATCTACAAGGATTGGATGAAAGCCCTGGCTACAATACTGCCTATTGTGATGGTCACGGGGTGGATTGGTGGAGTTATGTACGTGCTTGACATGAAATATAACCCACTTACAGCTACACTTGGCGCTCTTGCCATAGGAATTGGAGCAGAGTTTACTATACTTATGCTGGAACGTTATTTCGAGGAGCGTGACAGGGGACTGGAACCATCTGATGCTATGGAAACAGCTGCACAAAAAATAGGACCAGCTATTCTTGCATCAGGATTTACTGTAATATTTGGTTTTTCAGCCCTTGTAATATCCTCGTTCCCAATGTTACGTGATTTCGGAATTGTTACGGTAATAGCCGTAGCTTTTTCGTTGTTCAGTACAATCGTTGTCCTTCCACCTATTATGGTTAACCTGGACAAATGGAGATTAAGACGTAAAACATCAGAAAAATACGTAGAAACTAATAAGGTGAGTATATGATTTCCCTGAAAAATATGAATGTGCTTGTGATAGCGATCTTATTACTTAGTTGTATCTCGATTGCATCTGCAAGTATAGATGAGGATGTTGTCGATGAAATTGCGAGTGATTATTATGACGTCTATGGATCTCCTCATTTAGTGGCAAACCTCGCTTGTGATGAAGTATTCGATAGAGGAGAGGAAGCTACTCTTTATGTAAGCATACTGAACGATGGAAAGATTACAGGATTTGAATCAAATGAAGATGACATAGATGATGATCTTGAGGAGTATGGCGAAACACTTACCCGTGCATATATGGCCAGTGAACTTTCCTCTGACAGGGCTATCACAACAGCAGATTCAATGACAGCAACACTTTCACTTGTTGATCCCAATGCTCCTATAGATATTAAAGATGATACTCTACTCTTAGGTTCATTGAGTGCCGGAAAGTCCCTTTCAACCCCTGCTCAATTTCCTATAGAGATATATGACAATGCAAAAGCTGGTACTTACGATCTTAGGCTCAATATATCTTATCGGTCACAGAGGGATTCTGCGGTCACTCCTCCTTATGGTGATACTTACTATTGGTATGAGGACATGAACCAGACGATGATACTCCACATAGTTGTTGAAGAAGAGCCATATTTCAAGATCTCAAATGTTGAATCTGATCTGAAAGCAGGCGATGAAAATACCATCAATGTAACATACACCAATACCGGAGAACAGGTAGCACGTGAATGTATTGCAAGGATAAGCGTTGTTGATCCTTTTACCACGACAGATGATCAGTCATATCTAGGGGATATGAATCCCGGTGAGTCAAAGACAGCAGTATTTGATGTAAATGTGGCAGATGATGCGACCATTAAGGACTATTCGATAAGTAGTGAGATAAAATATAAAGATGTACACGATGAAAGCCAGTATTCGGATAACCTGAAAGTACCTGTACATGTTAATCCTGCCGAACAAATGAATGCATCTGTTGCAGTTGGATTTGTGGTTCTTGTAGGTATTATAGGCACACCTGTATATCTTATAAAGAAGAAAAAGAAAAATAACTAATAGCGTATGGTACAGAAGTAACATGATGAACACACTGATCGAATCTCTTCAGCAACTGGGTCTTACTTCCTACGAAGCCAAAGTGCTTATTGCACTTACACGGTACGGTAGCGGGAATGTGGCGGATATCCATGCATTGTCGGGTATCCCCCGCTCTGCCGTGTATGGGGTGCTTACCAAACTTAATGATAAAGGAATTATTGAGGTCCAACATACCAAACCTATGCGTTACAGAGCAATAGCTCCGATCCAGGTCATTGACAGGCTGAAAGTGAATTATGAAAATGCTGTTGAAACATCTCTTGAGCAACTTGAGAAAATTTATCATGCACCTGATCTCTCAGTAGAGGAAGATGGAGTATGGAACATCAGCGGTGTGAAGAACGTTACCGATAAGATAGTACAGATGCTTGACTTGGCCAAAAAGGAGATTATACTCGCATCAACATATCCTTCTTTGGACAAGGCTACGGAATCTTATCCAATCATGGAAATCATCACCACGAAACTTCAGGAAAAGATAGATGAGGGCCTGAAGGTAAAAATAACTATCAGTGAACATCAGGCAAGAATTGACCATAAGATAGGGGAAAAACCAATTCTTGGTACAGAGGTAAGGGTCTATCCTGCGGAAGACAGTGCTCATCCTTTGAAGGGGGGAATTATTGTGATCGATGATCAGGAGCTCCTTGTAATTACTGTAAAGGATGAGATCGATCCTCCAAATGTCACTGCTACGTGGTACAATGGGAAGGAACAGGTTTCGGTTTTCAGGCATTTTATTGAGATTGAATGGAATGCATCCAAGCCTCTGGAATGCTGAGAAAATACTACATTTTGAACATTCTATTTTTTTCCGGCCATGAGGGCATACGTAAAGGCACATGCCACAAACTTTTATTTTCCTTTTTGTCCCAGTGATCTGATGTATTCCTCGCACTTACGTGCGTCATACCGTACCTCACGCGTTTCTTCTTCCTTAAACTCATATCCGGTGAAGGCTTTTACAGGACAGATGTCAACGCAGGCAGTACAACTCCCGCACTTTGATTTCATTATAGTATTTGATGTTTCCAATGGTGCATCTGTCAGAACAGATACCCACCTCACTCTGGGGCCATGGTCGGGTGTAACGAGCAGGCAACTTTTTCCTATCCATCCAAACCCTGCCAGACGTGCCCCTAACTTGTGTGAAAAGGATGCGCATATTCTTTCATCATCTATTCTCTCAGAAGAAGGCAATGGCAATACTCTATAACTTCTATCCTGAAGGTAACTAGCAACAATAGATGCTGCAATGTCAAGCCTTTGGTTTATGACATCATAACAGTGGTGCTTATAGTTCAAAGCCACTGAACGCTGGGACCTTTCAGGCAGCATGTCAACTATATCTTTAAAAAGCGGGATTCCTAGAGATATTGAAAAAGGATAGTCTCTCAATTCATTTCCTCCCTGCTGGATAATGAACTCCTTTGCCAGGGACAGGTCAGCTACACCACAGTAAAATATCCCATTGGTCTTTGCCAGGTTTTGTATCTCTTTATTGAGGTACATAAGAAGAACAACCATTTGTATTTGATATAATTTTTTGGAATCAGTACATTTATGAGCCTTCCCGGCATCCTTCCTATCAATGAAGGATAGTGAAAAGGAAATTATTTCCACTCTTAAGTATGTCTCCCACATGAAACCTGAGTTCATGCTGTCGGAGATAATGAATTACATTACATGTGATATGTCCGTTGAGCAGATATACAGCACGATCAGACCATTTCTATACGAGCTAGGTATTGATACCAGCCCAGAAGGTGCTGATTTCAGGATAAGGCGTTCTCCTCCTGCAACGGTAATGGAACTTACCGAAGAAGAGGTAAAGAAAAGTGAATTTTTCTTCAGGTCGGCAGTGGTGTCGGCAAAACTGCAGACGATCATAGAACAATACATCAGCAAGAAGACCGCAAAAAAATGGGATGATCCACTTGTCCTTGACAGGATTAGAAAGGCAGTTGTGGGTCAAAAGAACGCATACTGGAAAGAAGGCAGTTCTCGAAATATCTCCTATGAAAAAGGATACAATGTGCTCGGATACCTTGCTTATCAATTCCCCGTCTATTTTGTGCAGTTTCAGCATCTACTGTATGACATGGCCCAGACAGGCATACTTAAAACACGGATGAAGGTCCTTGACGTAGGGACAGGTCCGGGTACAGTGCCTCTGGCTATCGCTGACTTTTATAGAAGGCTGGAAGGTCGCAAGGCTGATATCTACTGCATCGAGCTGTACGATGAAAATATCGAAGCTTTCAATTCAATCGTTCCGCAATATACACCGGACTCCATTAATCTGCATGAGCCAATAAGATCAGATGTGAGTAAAATAAAACCAGAGAGCCTGCCTGAGAATATTGACCTGATGGTGTTCTCTAATGTGCTCAATGAGATCAAAGATGTTACCACTGAGCAAAAAGCTGACATCGTGATGAAATTGGCGCAAAGGCTTGCATCTGATGGAAGTATACTGGTAATAGAGCCTGCTGATAGAGTGAATTCAGTAGAGCTGCGCAAGCTGAGTATTGAACTTAAAAATGCAGGTCTTGGGATATATGCTCCATGTTCTTTTATGTGGGGTGCAGGCTGCAGCCTTGAAGGGTGCTGGACTTTTGAACAAAAGCAGGATATAACTCCCACACTGTTAATGCGAAAGCTCTCAGAGTGTGATGAACCATATCGATATATCAATACAGACATTAAGTATTCCTATTTTATAGTGAGAAAAGATGGTCTCACTAAAGAGTGCTATAAAGTCCCGCACAAGGCGAAGTTCGCCCGTTTCTCTAAAATGAGTACACACAAAGATAAACGCATTAATGTAGTGTGTTCCCTTATGTCCGCTGACTTGGGGGATGAAATGTACAGTCTCTACAAGCTGTGCGATGGCACTTCCAGAAAAGCGGTATATGCGGTTCTTCCCTGGCATAATGTCACCGAGGACAATAGTCTCATTAAAAGAGCAAAGTACGGGGAAGTATTGGAGATCTACAACGTCCTTGTAAACTATAATAAGGAAAAAGATGCTTATAACCTTCTGTTGAGTAAAGGAAGTACAGTTAGCCGGGTTGGCGAGGAAAAAGACGATTAATTGTCTTTTTCTCTAATTTTATCTATTCTAATGCTTTATTTATTCTCCGATAACTACGGATTTCTTTGAAGTTTAAGAAGTTCTTTAATATGTGCATGTCCATATTATGCATTGTCAGTTCAAAAGGGTGAAATTTATGAACAGAACACAATTCATAATGTATGGATTACTTGCTGTGCTTCTTGTCTACATGACAGGAACTACAGCATTTGCAGGTAATGCGGTAGTTTCCGAACCTGCGGTGGAGATTACAAACAAGGTTGTCTCTTCAACAGTAGGTGGTGCGGTTTCTAACGCTGGAACAATCACTGAAATGGGTACAATAAGTGTAGATCCAAGCTACAATTATCTGATGTTGCAACTTGGAAACAGTGAGAACTTCACAGTTACTGTAACAAACCTTCAAGATGTTGCGGTCACACTGCACCCTACAATGGTTGTTACTCCATACACTTACAGTTACATGGACGAAAGCTGGGTGACAATAACTCCTTCTGAGTCAGTTATTGAGGCCGGAGAAGAAGCACAGTTCGAAGTAAAAATCTCCATTCCGGAGGATGCTGAGATCGGGAACTATGTTACAACGCTAGCCTTTATGGAAAATATACCTGAAGGCGATATCCTGTACCCCGGATTCCCAGGTACTGTACAATTGAACGTAGATGTCTGGACACCTCCACAGGTACAGATCCTGACAACATATATCTATGACAGGGTGGAAGCTGGAAAAGTGTACAACTATGAGATAATGCTCAAGAATACCGGTGACTCCGAGATAGCCATTGATCCACAGCTTGTGGAAAACATGTACTACCCCATGGTTGCTGAAAAAGCTTCAGTTGCAGTAGACTCTGCATCATCTATGCCATATTTCGGTGGATATGGGCAGGCCTTCGGAGCAGATGCTATCACAATAACAGGTCCTTCAAGCATAAAGCCGGGAGAAACTGCTGTGGTAAAGGTTCAGATAGAGGTGCCTGATGACGCACAGGGAGATTTCTCCGGCAGTATAGACCTGAACATTGATGATCCGGGTATTCGTGAGTATGAAGGAATGGTTTCCCTTAACTTCCATGTGGCAGTACAGCCTGAAAAGCCCTACGAAATACCCTTCAAGGTAAATGATAATGGAACAGTAACCATTGAACTTAAGTCACACATGTATGACATGTATGCCTCAAGCAGCAATGCAGATCCATCCTTTGAGGTCAAGCTCATAAACCCACAAGGCAACGAGGTTGAAGCAGTAAAGGCAGGCGTGCAGTATGGCGGTTCAGTTACAGTAGGAAGCATATCCTACCCTGTGCTAAGGGCAGCTGGGAATGCCTCTGAATATCAGAGCTACTCACAAGACTATGTTGAGACATATGAAGTGCAGGCATCTGCAGGCCAGTGGACTCTGTCAGTAATGCCACATAACACAGAGAACTTTGAGTACTCCATAAAGATTGGACCTTCCCAATGAATATGAACTGAAGTGCCAGCCTGACTGACGGGAACTAGAGGGGAAGCTGGCACTTCCTATCTTTTATATTCATGTCTATCTGGTTATCATCAATTGAAAAAGGAGCAGAAGCTCTTTTGTCTATATTGAACCCTACCAGGAAACTTCCCAGCATTTGCTTCTGATCACTGCCTATCTTTAGCTGCAGATAATCGTGAGTATAGCTGGAAGGTATTCCTATCACAGTACCATATATGCCCAAAATAGGCTCTAACTGCGGGCATGGCTGCTCTGTGACGATCATGTAGATAGGATCATCTATATCGCTTTTTCTTAGTGCTTCTTTATCATAGAAAATGATATTTCCCATGACAAATGAATCATTGCATTCATTGAATTTATTTATGATAGTTTGATCTTGCGTATCTTCTCCTATCATTTTTCCTTTATGGAAGAGTTTTATGGTATTTAGTGGCCAATCGTATTCTTTGTTAACCATAAAGGATAACACCACATCTGAACACAGTACTCTCCTTATTCCAACGTTGTACTTCCGCCCGATGGTCTTGCAACCGATCTGTTCGTCCAATCTTTCAAGTTTTTTTATCTTCCCTATGTCTATTGTATCAAGAGATATTACTTTACAGACACCTTTGACCGATTCCAGTTCATTTTTTGCGGATTCGATTATTTTTATTCGTTGGATCATTTTTCCCATCGAACTTGTCATGTATCAAAAATGCAACTTATATTATTTAAAATACTATCATCTATTAATTAAAACTATATTTGTATTTGTGTTCAAACAAACATGCTTTGAAAATATTATGTTCCATCGGATATTCTAATTATTGCTATTATTGCGTAAATGGTAGTAAGAACACATCTCTATATGCAGGTCCAACTCACCTGTACAAGAGTGTACAACTCATGGGTTACATTTTGCTAAATAAATTAGCAACTCTTTTTTATTCTATTAATTACATTAAATTAGTTCGTGGACATTCCGGTCCATTTCCAAATGCTGAAGGTTAAGTCAGATGAACAGAAATACTTTGACAGATCCTCAAAAAAAGTATGCTCCAAAACCTAAAAGTCTTGGGCCAGTATCCAGTCTTGAAGAACATGTGAATCCTGACTGGTGGAAAAAGATATTCAATTCCCTTTATCTGAAAACAGATGCTGATGTAGTAGGGGATTCTGAGATCACCAGGGAAGAGGTCGATATGTTCCTCTCCGTTTTGAACCTGTCACAGGACAGCAAGATCCTGGATCTATGCTGCGGACAGGGACGGCACTCCATGGAGGTTGCAAGGAGAGGCTTCAAGAATGTGGAGGGATTGGACAGATCGCATTATCTTATCCAAAGAGCAAAGAACACTGCAAAAAAAGAGGGCTTAAGCTTACGATTTAAGGAAGGAGATGCCCGTAAAACACCCTATTTGACTGACAATTTTGATGCTGTGTTCCTGCTGGGGAACAGTTTTGGTTACTTCGAAACCTCAGAAGAGGATCTTAGGGTGCTGAATGAAGTAAAAAGAGTGCTTAAGCCATGGGGAAAAGTCCTGCTGGACGTGACTGATGGCTCTTACCTGAAATCAAATTATCAGCCCAGGTCATGGGAATGGATTGATAAACACAACTTCGTGTGCAGAGAACGTTCTCTATCTCTCGATGATCAGAAATTGATTTCCAGGGAGGTCATAGTCAATGATAAACAGGGTGTTATTGCAGATCAGTTCTATGCAGAACGGCTTTACACTCAGGAATCACTTCAGGAACTCCTTAAAAAGGCTGGTTTCAGTGATGTTGAGGTCGTAAACTCCATTGGATCTAACAGTAAGAGAAACCAGGATCTTGGCATGATGGAGAAGCGCATAATAATCACAGCAACGCTACGCAAGGAATGGACGGAGCACAAAAAGAAGGTCCATGCGACACAAAAGGAAGTGGTGGTAGTATTCGGTGATCCTTCCAAGAGAGATTCCCTGAAGCCATGCGGCGTTTTTGATGATGATGATCTGTATACCATCGACCAATTAAAAGGTGCTCTTAAGGAAAGAGAGGAATATTCCTTTAAGTTCCTGGACAACCACGACACCCTGATACAGGATCTGCAACGCCTTAAGGGAAAAGTGGATTTCATTTTCAACCTGTGTGATGAAGGTTATTCTAACGATCCATTGAAAGAACTACATGTGCCGGCGTTGCTTGAAATTCTGGGTATACCTTATACTGGATCAGGTCCGCAATGTCTTGCTTTCTGCTATGATAAAGCTCTGGTAAGAGGTATTGCCAAGGATCTTGGAGTACCGGTGTCCGAAGGAATAGTCATTAAGGCGGAGGATGTTCTGTTCGAAGTTCCTATGCAGTTCCCTGTAATAGTAAAACCCAACTTCGGGGATTCAAGTTTCGGACTTAACCAGCATAGTGTATGTCACAACCGCGATGAGGTTGTAAGGGCTATCTATGGCATAAGAGAGGGACTGGGTTATGACAAACCCATCCTTATTGAAGAGTTCCTCACGGGCAAGGACCTGAGTATAGGCATTATAGGCAATCCTCCTGAGAACTATACAGTGTTGCCTGTCATAGAGGAGGACTATTCCGCACTTCCTGCGGAGTTACCCAGAATGTGTGGCTATGAGGCAAAATGGATCCCTGAGTCCCCATACTGGAAGATTCGTTCCATTGCTGCTGACATACCCAGGGAAACGGAGGAGTTCATAGTGGAGTGCAGCTTGAAAATGATCAGAAGGCTTGAGTGCAGGGATTATACGCGTCTTGACTGGAGAATGGATGCAGCCGGCAACCCAAAGCTGCTGGAAGTAAATCCCAATCCCGGATGGTGCTGGGATGGACATCTGGCTAAAATGGCGGCCTTGGCGGGCATGTCCTACTCGGAAATGATCGCCAACATCCTCAAAAGCGCAGATGAGCGGATAACAGGGGCAGAATCGGTCAAGAGTTCGGGACACGTTCCGGAATTTAAATTTAAGCTTGATTAGAGGCAACACATAGAGTGAAGTTTTGGTTTTAATATTGGCCCATGTCTAGATGATGTGGGCCAAGAAGGTAACTGAAGAGTTTCAGAACTGGATGAATAAGAAAGTTCCATCTCAGAAGAACTCAGTAACCTGGAATTCTGCTTTGTTATTGAAAACTAGGGAACTTGCTCAATACCTTGTTGAGAAAAAGAAGGCTATTGATTTCAGTAAGCCAGAGTTTACTATTGATAGGCAGGACTCAGAGGAGATTAGGCAGAAGATACTGAGCATTTCTTATACTGAATGGAAGAACATAGGATTCTCTAAGGGTACATTGCACTACATGAAACAGAATGCTATGGCAGATAAGCCTTTTACTCTAAATGCTCATGTGAGGGAGAGGTTGGATATGTGGGAAGGGCTCTGCAAATAATGCTTTGGATTAAAAGCTGTTTTGAATAAAACATTAAATGGTAAGAATTAAGTATAGTATCTAATTATTTTATGAATGCTTGTACTATTGAAAGGGGGATATTCCAATGAATATATTTATTAGCTGGTCCGGCGATAAAAGCAAAAAAGTTGCAGAAAATTTGAGGGATTTTATAAAAGTTGTAATTCAAGCAACCAATCTTTGGGTTTCATCTACTAATATCACTTCTGGTGATCGTTGGAATGAGGAAATATCCAAAAAATTAAGTGATTCAACTTTTGGGATAATCTGTCTAACTTTAGACAATCTTAATAGTCCTTGGATACTTTTTGAAGCTGGAGCTCTTGCAAAATCAGTTGATAAAAAAACATATGTGTGCCCCTACCTGATAGATTTTGATAGTTCACAATTAGAAAGTCCCCTCTCCATTTTTCAAGCTAAAAAAGCAAATAAATCTGAAACTTTGAGTCTTCTAAGAGATATAAATGGATTAATAAAAAAAACCAAGTCAGATATGTTCTTAGATGAAAAGGCTTTGGAAAATCTGTTTGAAAAAATGTGGCCTGATTTTGAGTCTGTTTTGAATAACCTTCCCCATACAAATTTTGGTAATATCCCTAAGAGAAGTTCTGAAGACATGATCAAAGAGATTCTAGAGATTACGCGATCGATAAACACTCCTGAAATAAAGGATTTAGTTAGCTTATCAAAGAAAGTTGATGAGGTTGAAGATAATGTATCTTTTCTCGAATCTGATAAAGATGATCTTGAAAGCAGGGTTGATGATCTTGAAAGCAGGGTCGACGATTTAGAACACTAGCTTTAACCTACAAGTATCACCCCATTTTCTAGGAGTAGGTTTCAGGGAATCAAGAACAAAATAAGGGAGACATTAATTTGGATACTCCTGGTATAAGAGGTTGATTCAGAATTAACACTATACTACAACTTTTATTTTGAGATATAGATCTCAAATATGTTTCAAAACCCCTTTTTCCTTCAAATAATAAATCAGGATACATAGAGTTTTCATTGCTCACTTGGTATAGCAAGAAGATTGGAAATAGAAGATTTTGAAACGGATCAATATTAAAGCTGCTCTACATAGTATTCATATGTGTATTCAAGCCCATTTTCTCCATCAAGAACCAATCTTACCTTTTTAACTTCACCAGGCTGTAGATTAACAACTTGAGTACTTGTATCTCGTGTCTCACCTATATTGGATATTAAATCCGCTGTAACTCTTGCACTGTGCGAAACACTTCCTTCATTTTTCACCCAAATATCAACGTTATAAACAAGTCCCTTTGTTAGATCGAAAGAGGATTCACTAGTGGTTTGTACAACAACAACATCTGTTTCTATACACCCGAGGGTCATAGAACAGATAGCTACTAAACAAATTAAACAGAAACATTTTAACACCTTAATTCACATCCCTGTTATATTAACATACAATAATATACTAATTTTTATATAATAATATTGCTGAAATTTTCAAGTTGCTTGTGTTTGCAAAAATTAAGAACAAATATTGAGAAAAGTGTGTAAAGGAATTAAAGATTGTAATTTTCTCTGCAACCTTTTATGTTTTTTATTTGTCTGCTCTTATCCATGTGAGAGGGCACGATCAAAATCAGAACATTTCTTGAAACTTAGAACATTTAGATTTTTTGCTATGTTTATACACACAATACATTCAGAATTAAAAACAACCATTAGGTTTTTTGACTTGTTGCAGTCCACAGATTGGATTATTTTAAAAAAAAGTATATTTTAACTCGAGTAGCAAAAAGAAATATTAAAAATTAATGTGGAGAGTTCTGTTTTTCTACGTTATCTATATCTCCTACTTTCTGTGCGAAGTATTTGGCTAGAACATATAAATAACAAAATTTCAAGCCATAACCGGAAGTTCTACACGAAAAATGTATGTATCCCTCTGAGTATGTAATAACCAGATACGATGAGAGATTTTATAGAGCAGCTAAGAAGCAATGGCAAGATCACGGATATCAGGCAGAGTGTTTCAAGGGAGTTCGAAGCTCCCAGGATAGCAAAAAAGACACAGGGCCCTGTGCTTTTCCATGATATAGAGGGAAAGAAAGCGATCATGAACCTTTTGGGTACACGGGATGAGCTTGCAGCGATGTTCGGAGTGCCTCGCGATATGATCATTGAGAGACTCTCCGAGGTCCAGCCGAACGGGGAAGTCGTAATAGTTTCCGAGTCTCCTACAATGGAAGTTGTGGATGAGGAGGTTGACCTTTACAGCCTTCCTATAATGAAGCATTTTGCGAAAGATGGTGACCTGTACATCACTGCCGGTATCGTGGTCAGTGAGTACGAAGGCTCCATGAATGCATCCATACACCGCCTCATGGTGCTTGGGAAGGATAAGCTGGCTGCAAGGCTCGTGCCTCCGAGGCACACCTATGTATTGCACAAAAAGGCTGCTTCTAAAGGAGACAAACTCCCGGTTGCCATTGTCATAGGTGCCGATCCAGTAATTACATTCGCCTCAACCACCCGTGTGCCTGTAGGAAAAGAATTCCACTATGCAGCAGCTCTTAGGAGTGCTCCGGTGGAATTGTTCGAATGCGGTAATGGTGTGAAGGTCCCTCACGCTGAGATCGTACTGGAAGGTTATGTCGATCCCACAGAACGTGTGCCAGAAGGTCCATTTGTCGATATCACCGGAACTTATGATGAGATTCGCCCGGAACCCGTGATCCACATTACAAGGATCATACACAG
>DAKU01000152.1 GCA_002508425.1 Methanosarcinaceae archaeon UBA470 | reverse complement strand
TTTATTTCTGTCCTTATTGCTACATCCTACTTAAATAAAGTATCCTGTTCAAAGGTTTAATCTATCTGGAAGTTGTAACTCAGCCCCATGCCTATTTATATAGCCGACTCTGCGGTATTCATCATGGGAAAACCAGTTGATGCCATTTGCACTATTACTGTTCCTTCAGTGGTGGATGAGCTCAAAAGTAGTGAATCCAGGCTTCGATTTGACCTTGCAAGAGAGCAGGGCCTGGGGGTAGAATTGCCTTCTATGGAGGCCGTTTCTAGAGTATCCGAGGTTTCAGGGGTATCAAAGGATCACGAGGAATTGTCCCGCACTGACATCGAAGTCCTTGCCAAGGCTTATGACTATAGGGAAGAAGCAGTGCTCCTTACGGATGATTACGCAGTGCAGAACGTTGCCAGTATCCTGGGTATAAAAGTAGAGCCGGTTGTCCAGAAGAAGATAAAGGACGTGCTTATATGGCAAAAAGTTTGTATTGGGTGTAAGCGGAAGTTCGATTCAGGTGACGTATGTCCCGTATGTGGCTCTCCGATGAAAAAAGGACGGAAAAGAAAATTATAACAATACTTGTATATGTATTAATGACGTCTTTATAGTAATTCCTAAGAAGATCACAGGCAGGGATCACATGAAGAATATAGAGAATCTTATTCAAAAGGCAGTGGAGTTACAGTCCAATGGGCTTACCTCAAGGCAAATAGCAGATGAGCTTAACGTTTCCAGGGATACTGTGACATGGCTTCTCACTCGTGCAAAGAAAGATATGAGTACTCCTGCACCAAAGGATATTTCTGTTAACTGGGTAAACATAGGCAAGAACGCTTACAGGCTGCGTAATATCTCTAAAGTTCTCTGCGATATGGTGTTGGAAACATTGGAGCAGACAGAAGATGATGTTGATCTCATTGTTGGTATCGGTCTAAGCGGTGTGCCATTAGCAAGCCTTATGGCAGAAGAGTTTGGTACTGACCTTGCAGTATTCCATGTGCATTATGATCCAGCTGATGACAGGCATCTAAAAGGCGATTTCAGCGGAAATTTCAGTCCAGTAAGGGGTAAAAAATGTGTCATAGTCGATGATGTCATCACAAGCGGCTATACTATGACAGAAGTAATAAAACGCCTTCAGGAAGAAGATTGTAAACCTGTAGCAATAGCAGTTCTGGTAGACAAAAAAGGCGCTGAAGTGATTTCGGATGTGCCTGTAAGGCCATTGGTGCGCATAGTCCGTGTGGACTGAAATCATATATTCTATTTAAAAAATGCAGTTGGAAGGGTTTTATTCCACTTCCGCTGCTCCAATCTTTTCTGCAAGTTTTGCCAGCACCTGGGTGCGCATTCCTTCTACAAATTTGATGCTACCCACCACAAGATGTCCTCCGCCGTTCACGCCACCACCTTCAATTTCATCGTGGAGTTCTCTGACCATTCTTGGTATGTTCATCTTGACGTATTTGGACCTGATCACAGCAAAGTCCGGTCCAAACCCTAGGGTGACGACTGGCTTACCTTCATATTCCCGGCAAAGTCTGTCATGAACTTCGCCTGATGTTTTTCCCGGTGGGGGGAACGTAAATTTGTGAGCGAAGTTTTCTACGTCCAGAACGTTAAGTATAGCACCATTTGGAAGTTTCTGGGCTTTTACATGTGCCATACAGGCTTCAAGTTGCTCGTTGATCATACCGTTGGCTTGTTCGCAGAACAGGCTGACAAGTTTCTTATGGGTATTATGGTCACCCATCTCAAGTATATCATCAATTATTCCTTTTCCACTGCTGAATTTGAGCCAATATGCGGCATAGTCTAATGATAGTGCCATATCTTTCAGGTCTTGCAACGAATATCTGTCAGATACAAGCTTTATGTAATCTCTTGCTTCTTCTGAATCAGCACGGTCTCCAACACCTGCAACGGCAGGAAGGTGCAGAATTTGTTTTTCAACATCCGGGTTTATCATACGTGCAACTTCAGTACAGAGCATACCTGCAGTGATACTGTAATCTCCTCCCACGTGTGCAGGATTGACGTGAGCTTTAAGGAACTCGTCAACTTCCTTATCTGGATGGTGATGGTCCACTACTACCATATCCATATTGTATACCTTTGCTATTCTGAAAGAAGGCAGGTCCTCTAGGGTGGAGCCATTGTCCACGCTTACTACAAGAGGCATTTTTTGTCCATGCCTGACAGCATCTTCCAGAGCAAAGGATAAGTCTCTGGTCACATCTGTTAATTCGTAGAACGGAGCCTTTGAAGGAGCTCTCTTGTAGAAATAATATTCTCCATCTGAGCCGTTCACTTCTTTTATAAGTGGGAGTATAGCTCTCTCGATTGCAACGGCTGCTGTCATACCGTCGGCATCAGCATGGTGTCTTAAGAGAATGGGTTTTGACTTAATGACGGCCTTACGTATCTCTTTTGCAACCTTTTTCATAGCTGGCCTGAGTTTTTCCAGGATGTCACTCTGTACAAGGAATTTGATCTCATGAGGCTCAGCCCTGCTATCAATTGCATTTTCTATACGTGTTCTTATAGCAGTTTCCTTTTCCCCGGTCAGCCGTTTCATACTGCGAACTTCAAGCTGAACGTTCTCTCCTCTAAGTTGTACTTCTCCGGTAACAGATACTATCATGTCAGCATCTATGTGTGGATATGCTCTCTCTCCAGCACTTTCAAAGGCAGCAGCAGATATCTGGCCAGTTTCATCATCAATGGTAAATATGGTCGGACCTGCTGTTTGTTTTACCTGTATTACCTCTCCATGCACTCTAACAGCTTTGCCTACATTTTCAGAAAGCTTTGAAGAGTTCAGTTCTGGAAGTTCTTTTTCAAGATCCACAGTTTGGTAGATATTGATGTTCCTGGGAAGGAGGTCCAATTTGTTATTGTTCCTTATTTCCTTCACGCTCACAACAAGGCTGTCCCCGATCTTGGGAGTTTCCTTTATATTGCTTGAGTGGATAAGCCCCCGCAGTTTGGGGTTAATATCTACAAAAGTACCAAATGTAACGTTGCTATTGACTACACAATGGTATAACTTTCCAATCTCTATCTCGTCGATAGTGCAAGAATCATCAAGCTTATAAACCACCTGCTTCTTGCTGCAGCTTTCACATACTTCTTCTCCATCTACAAGTTTCTCTATAGACGAGCCACATGTCTTACAAGAGTAAAGTTCTCCTTTTCCTTTGCATGCCTTACAGGTATCTTTTTCTTCAACTTCTCCGCTTCCTCCGCATTTTGGACATGCTGAACCACTGTTTAGGAAACTTGCAACATCTTTTTCTGATAATTTCATAAAGTCTACTGATTTGGATTTCCCGCTTCCTTTACAATCCGGGCATTTCTTTGAGGAGGTAACAATGTATCCCTTTCCCTCGCACTCTGGACATCTTTCACTCATTTTATCATGCTTTAAATGTAATATATGGGATTTATGTCTTTGGTCTCCGCCTGTGTAAAGTATCTACAAAATCAGCATCAAGATACACTTGATACAATTTGTATTAGTTTGTAATTTCACACAACAAAATCAATCAGATTAATAAACCATAAAACCATCTTATTACTTGTTGGGTCTGAAATACAAGGAAAATGTTTGCTTTCATGCTTTCGTACACATCCCCTCGAAAAACGGTTCGGACCCAAACTCCTTTCTACTATTTTATCTACAACCAGCATTAACTTTTTAATATGTAGCAACCCTTTATTTGTATGCAATCAGTAATTTCACTGTTTGAAAGGGAGGTACTATGGCTTTATTAGATTTTCTTTTTCCATTACTTATCGTAGCAATTTTTATTTTATCAAAAGCGATCAAGATCGTTAATGAATATGAACGTGTAGTCATTTTTCGTTTAGGCAGATTAAGCGGGATCAAAGGTCCTGGTCTGTTCCTCATAATACCTATCATAGATACGGTGGTGAAAATTGATCTGCGTGTGGTGACCATCGATGTGCCCAAGCAGAACGTGATAACCAAGGATAATGTTACAGTGGATGTGGATGCAGTGGTCTATTACAAGGTTGTGGAACCCTCTTCTGCTGTCAATGAAGTGGAAAATTACAAGTACGCTACTTCCACTCTGTCCCAGACCACATTGCGTGATGTGATCGGTCAGATCGAACTGGATGAACTGCTTTCAAAAAGGGAGGAGATTAATAGAAGCATCCAGGAAATGCTTGATGTATCTACTGATCCATGGGGTATCAAGGTCACAGGCGTTACTCTCAGGGATGTAAAAATAGATGATACCATGCTGCGTGCCATTGCAAAGCAGGCTGAGGCAGAGCGTGAGAAACGTGCACGTATCATCCTCGCAGAAGGTGAGTACATAGCTGCAGAGAAGATGCAACAAGCTGCACAGTTATACCAGAATATGCCCGCGGGACTTAAACTGCGTGAATTGCAGACCATAGCCGAGGTTGCAAGAGAGAAGAACCTTATTGTGATCTCCAGTTCTATGGAAATTGGCGGGATGGCGGCTATGTCGAAGGCATTTAGTGACAAGAACAAGAGTTGATGGAAAGATCGAGATGATATCCAGGTTTGGATTCTCTTTTTTCCTTTTTTTTCTTTTGTTGTGCTGCATACCCGGTGCCTGTGCGGAACAGGTATTGGTATTGCAGATAGAGGATTCCATAACTCCGGCTTCTGATGATATTTTGGCAGACGCCATAGCTTTCGCTGAAGAAGGCGATTATCAGGCTCTGGTCAT
>DAKU01000166.1 GCA_002508425.1 Methanosarcinaceae archaeon UBA470 | reverse complement strand
AAAGCGACATCTGCGGAAAGTGGGTATTATTAAGGATTTTTCTCTTTTAGCCACCCTTTAAATCTGCATTCGGGAAAAAGCGTTCAATAACCCACAGCATAGGACGGGTCATGAATGTAGTTACCAGAGCCATAATGACCATCATGGTAAAGACAGTGGGAGTCAAAATCCCTAGATCATATCCTATACTTAGAATAACCAGTTCTATTAATCCTCGTGTATTCATCAGCGCTCCCAAGGCCAGAGAGTTAGCCCAGGACTGGCCAGTAAAACGGGCTGCTACTGCACTACCACCAAACTTCCCCATCACTGCTACCAGAATAATCAAACCACAGATGACCCACAGATGACCTGCATTTAGCAGACCCAATTGAGTTTTAAGGCCAGTGATAGCAAAGAACAAAGGTAATAATATTACCAGGCTTACATCTTCTATACGGGAAATAAAAGATAGCCTGAAATCTGTTTGGGTAGGCATGATGATTCCTGCCAGAAAGGCTCCGAAAAGAGCGTGAATGCCAATTGTCTCGGTGGCAAAAGCTGATAAAAACAACACGATAAATAGTGCTGCAATAAACCCTTTCCTCACGTATCCCTTAGTAACATATTTGTCACCCAACCGTTGCAGGAGGGGGCGCATAAAGTAAATCATGAACAAAATATAAAATATCGACAGCAAAACAGTAACAATGAAAGTCATTATTGTTTCAGCCCTGATTATACTCACAACAGCCGCCAGCAAGCACCATGCTGTAACATCATCGGCTGCAGCACAGGTCAGTGCCAGCGTGCCAAGAGAGGACTGGGTCAGCTTGCGTTCCTGGATGATTCTAGCCAATACGGGAAAAGCAGTTAGGCTCATAGCAATTCCCATGAACAAGCTGAAAGAGAGAAAAGAAATTCCTTGAGGAGCAAAACCAGTGTACAAAAAGTATGCCAAGCAGACTCCTAAAAAGAAAGGTGCGACAATGCTTGCATGGCTTACGATAACAGCAGTCTGCGCTTTATTTTTCAGCAAATTGGAATCAAGTTCCAGCCCAACGATGAACACAAAAAGAACCAAACCCAGGTTACTAAGTGTTTCCAACCAGCTCAATGAGGCAGGGCTGAACAAAAAACTGCTTAACTGCGGCCACCACATTCCCAATACCGATGGTCCTAACACAATTCCGGCTGTCATTTCACCTATCACAGTTGGTTGACCTATTTTAGAACAAAAGAATCCAAACAGTCGGGCCATCGACACTATAATCGCAATTTGTAAAAACATAAGGCTAAGAGGATGAGATAAATTATTAGCTAAAGTTCTGCCTATTGTTGTTCCAAGATCTTCGTATGCAAAGAGATGATTTTGGCTCTTTATTACATTATCAGGACTATCAATTGAAATGGACTCTAAATGCTGACCCTGAATAATGATAAAGAAAACCATTAAAATAAATAGACTATTGACTATCAAGTAAAAAAGAATATTTCTGTGCACATGATTTCTCATCAAGATGCTTATACTCTTCATTTCGTAAATATCTCTTTCGTTCCTCCTGAGATTAACAGAGCAATGTCCTTCAGGACGAACATTTGCTTGATCCCTTTTGGCAAAGCTATATAGCGGGGTTCCCATATCGGATTAAATTTTTCTTTGTATGCTCGAAGACCCTTAAAGTTGTAGAAATATTCCCCATGCGTAAAAATTGTAGAACCAATTTTGTTCCATAAGGGTGCGAGTGTCCTGTTCTCAAGGCCAGATAGCGGTGACATACCCAGTGAAAAGTACTGGAACTCATTTTCCTTTCCCCATAACATGAGCTTGGTGAAGAGATATTCCATAGTTGTGTTCGATATATTGGGATCATAACGCATAAGGTCGATAGCCATCTCCTCCTTATTGTCTGCCATCCAGACATTTGCAAAAGCAGCTATCTGATCATCTTTATATATTATTGCAAGAGTGAAATTGGTTAGATATTCTATATCAAAGGACCCCATTGAAAAACTCTTTTCTTTCGTGTTCTTTATTTCCAGCCAGGCATCTGATATGCTTTTAAGTTCCTGGATATGGTTTGGAATATCCTCCGCTTGCATGATCTCAAAATGGAAGCCATCTTTTTCCATACGTTTTATTGAATATCGGAAATCTTTTCCAGCACTACCCTCAAGACTGAACTCTGAAAGCTTGACTTTTGCCTCCTCACCGATCTTGATTAACGCCAGACCGATATCCAGATAGTAAGGAATATATTTCTCGCTTACTTCATAAAATACAGTCCAGCCTTGGTGAAGGTTTGCCATTTCATGAAAATCCCATATAAGTTCTTTTACATTTTTACTGTTTCCTATTGGATCACCCATACATATCCAGCTTTTTCCAGATATCCCGTACATAATGAATGTATTTTTCGTCTCATCGAACAACACATACTTATCTTCAAGCAGAACAAGATTTCCATTAGTGTCAGTACTTGTCTTAACAATTTCCTTAACTGTAGCCATTTCCTCTTTATCCGGGAATTTTAGGTCTTTACTGGAACCACCAAGCAGTCTCATTACGCCAAAAATAGCTAACACAATGGATATCCCTACAACTGACCTGAGGAACCTGGATACATGCATGTTAGTTCCAAACTGCCATAACAATTCTTCCGAGTATTCCACATGCTCATGTGCGAAGAGACCAAGCCATACGAAGCTCAGAACAACAACTGCAATAGCAATAATATTGTCTCTGCTGAAGGACTGGTTCAGCAGTGATGACTTCCTGTAAAAATGCTTTCTTTGAGGCAATAAAAGTAAAAATATGGCAAATAGGATACCTGATTCTACGTAGTTCAAACCTTTCAGAATGGAAAAAATACTTCCCAGGAACAATATTACCACTGATAAAAGATACGCTCCATCGATCCTCTTCCACAATCCATTCGCCAGAATAAGAAGCAAGGCGCCTATCATACTGCTAAGCAAGCTGGAAGATTCTATCAAAGATAAAGGAACTATTTTTGATATAACACGCATGCCTTCCATCTGGGCAGGTAGTGCTTCCGAGAAAAGAAGTACCACCCCTGCAAAAAAAGTAAGCACAGCAAATATCTGAGGTGTAAATGCAGAGAATGTAAGATATGTTTTTTTCTGCAAATTTACCAGTATCTCTCTTCTTGCATTGAACTCGCTATATGAGAGAATGATCAATCCAACCAGGAAAGGTGTAAGATAATACACGATCCTGAACATCACAAGAGCAACAACAATATCTCCGAGGGCTAAATGAGGAGCAAGTGCAAAGAGCATGATAGCTTCGAAAACTCCCAATCCACCTGGAATGGTAGTTATGTATGCAATGGTCTGTGCCACTAAGAACATTGCTATAACATATGGAAAAGAGACCTCTCCACTCTGAGATAGCAAGAAATATAATGCGCTGCCTGCAAAAATAGAGTCGAAAGATGACAGGAGAATCTGTATAAGGACAGTCCTTATAGCGGGGAATTGAATTTCATCTCCCTTTATTCTGAGAGTCTTTTGCTGCAAGCAAAGAACCAGATAAATCATTAGGAATAGCAGTAAACAAACACCTAGTGTCTTTAGAAATATCTCGTAAAAAGAAAGTGATGATGGTAAATCAATTGGATAGAAGGTTAACAGAAAACCTCCTACAAAGCATACGCCGAGCCAGAAAGTTGTGCTACAGAACGTAATGATCTTACTTATTTGAAGCAATGTGAGCCCATAGGCAGAATATAATCTATATCGCAGTGAACTGCCTGTAAAGGGATTAAAACCAATAGTATAACTGATAGAGGTACTTGTGAAAGATGATTGGAGTATTTTTTTATATGAAACAGATTGACCTATATATCGCATGGCCAGAAAATCATAACTAATAAGAGCAATATAACTTAAAAATGTAAATGCAGATGCCAGAACCACACTTGATGGCTCAATACTTGTAAAACTCTTTAGAACCTCATGTAATTGAAGAGAATGAAGCTGCCTGTTCAGGAGCCATAGTGAAAGCGCAAAAATGGCAATTGGCACCAAATAGCTTATCTTTTTTAAGATCTCCTGATACAACAACTTCTTTTTCTGAATCAATATAATACACCTGAAATAAATACTATTATATTAATGATGGTATTTGACATTTACTCAAGTTTTGGACGTTAGTGGAGAAGATAAAAAGGGGTAAGATAGAAACAAGATAAGTATATAACGAAATGGAAATATAAAAATCTGTTTTCTAATGTACTATACTGGATATTAAAGCTACAGATTAATCTGAATTTTCCGAAATTGTTTTCTCACAACCGCTATCCAAAGGTAACTCGAAAATAAAAGTTGAGCCTTTTCCCAGTTCACTCTCAAACCAGACTTTACCATTATGTAATTCCACGAACTTTTTAACAAGGGAAAGACCAAGTCCCGTTCCTTCATATCGGCTACTTTTTGCTGAATTCAGTTGTGCAAATGGGTGGAACAATTCTTTTTTATTATCTTCAGATATTCCAATTCCAGTATCTTTTACTGAAACTCTTATTCTGTCCGAAACAAGCTCAGCAAAGACATCTACCTTTCCATCTTTGGGAGTGAATTTGATAGCATTACTCAGTAGATTAAAGAGGATCTGTTTTAATCGTATCCTATCAGCACATATTTCTGTTATTTTACTATCAGTTGAAAAATTAACCTTGATTGACTTTTTAATGGCAAGCGGTAAGATCAATTCCTTAACTTCTGCAAACAAGCTTTCAATAAAAACAGGCTCCATATTCAAATCAAACTTACCAGCCTCTATCTTAGAAAGGTCAAGTATGTTATTAATAAGTGATAATAAATGATGTCCACTTGCTGAGATGTAGCCTAAGAATTTCGATTGTTCATCATTGATCTCTCCTGTCATACCCTCAATAATAATATCGGAAAAACCTATAATAGAATTGAGAGGTGTCCGTAGTTCGTGACTCATGTTTGCAAGGAAAGTGCTTTTAGCACGATTTGCTGATTCTGCAATGATCTTTTCCTGGACTAAATCCTCTTCAGCTTTTTTTATTGTTGTTAGATCCATAAAACTTTCTATCAGATAGTCCTTTCCCGAAATTCTTACAGGTATTACAGATTTCAAAATTGGAATGGTTTTTCCATTCTTATTTAGGATCATCCGTTCTGATTTATCAACAACAAAACCCAAGTCAGTAATCGGACACTTCTCTTTTTCAGCAGGGCAGACAAATTTATGGCAAATATTCCCAATTATTTCTTCTTCTTTTAAGCCTATAAGATTTGCAGCAACGGGATTGGTTTCGACTATAATATGAGTATCAGCATCTATTATAAGAACACCACATATCGTATTTAAGAAAACTTTTTCAAATTTTATCTTATTTTCAAGTTCGATCTGTTGAATCCTTTTGTCATTTTCTTCTAGTGATTCTAACATGTAGTTTATATTATCTGCTAGTTCAGTTAGTTCATCATCTCCTTCAATCTTTACACGGGAAGACAGTGATCCATCAACAGTAATCGTTTTGAGATTCTTATTTAGTAAGGACATCCGAGACAACAACGACTTATCTACAGAGAGCATAAGAACAACAAAATATACTACTCCAACGCCAATAATTGCATAGAACATATACCTGAGAACATAAACACCATGCTGATGAATTGCCCTGGGTATTTCAATATCTAAGAACTGTGCTGGTTTGCCATCGATATCATTTAAAATCTCAGTTCCTATTACTGTTGTATCATTTACATAGTGAATACTTGAATGGTCAACCTGTAAATCTGGACTAAACGATTCAAGAGATATTGCTAACTGAATATCTTGTTCAATTTCCCGAATCAGATTCGAATCCAGATATCTTACAACGACAATAGTACCTGCAACAGAATCAACATCTAAGCTTTTAGTTATGGGATTAGATGCAATCAATGCCGGTCCTTCTGGTGTATTAATTATTCCACTCATATAACTGAGATTTAGTGGTTTAGAAAAAAGCTTTTTATTAGAAGCAATAGTTTGCAATAAACCAATTGGTGCATTCTTTTCTTCATAAGTATCAGGATTAACACCGACAACTTGGTACAAGTGACCATCCGTATCGTAAAAAAGCATTGCATCTAGCCGAAGATTGGCAATTGTATCAACACCAAGGTTATTGGCGACATAATACTCTGATTGACCAAGTAAGAAGTAATATGTGTCATCCCACTGTCCCCAATCACTTGCAATAATTTCAAGATTTTCAGATTGTGCATCCATTGCTGCAGTTGCTCTTGCAATGTTCTTTGTAACTTCCTCTTGTTCCAGTTTTTCAAAACTATTTCCAATTATCTGGTCAGCAGTGAAGGATAAGAATAGAACCAGGCAAACAAAAGTTATCCCCAGAATAGCCAAAGTCTTATTGCGGATTTTCATGAGAATAACCATCCGATAGACAAAAAGTGCATATATTACTAACAGAATAACAATTCATAGTAAATTGATAGCCTTTTTTCAATCTGTTTGCTTTTCTCAGTTTGATCAGATTCATATTATCGACAAATTACAGGTTCTTTGTGTAATATATTCAGATTATGTATAAATATAAAGTTTTTGGGGGTAAATAATATAATTAAATTATAAATTATTTAACGTTTTAACCCTTGCAATCACCGCTATCTGCACAGTAAAAGATTAATTTGCATCAAAATGACTACAGTTCCGATTCATAGAAAGTATATATTACTCCATCATGGATAGTGAAATAGATACCTTCTTTGCTGTCATGGATAACCCTCATATCCATCTCAGAAGCTGTATCCACAAGTCCTTGAAGGGAAGTTAACTTTACTTCTTTCAAATCTGTATATTCAACAGGTATTTCTCCTTGACTTATCCAGCTGTTAAACTTTGCAAGGTCAGCTATTTTTTCTAGCCGAATTATTTCTGAGGTGTCAACCGGACCTATGGACTTTAATTTCCTTAAAGCAACTAAGAAAATAGTAGAGACTATCAATAATACTAAAGGAATGGCAATTCTTGCTAAATGAGGTGAAT
>DAKU01000105.1 GCA_002508425.1 Methanosarcinaceae archaeon UBA470 | reverse complement strand
CCATTAACCTGATAGGAAAAATCCACTTCAGAACCATAATTCTCTCCTTCATCCGGAATTATGCAGTCACATAGGTATATGTGTAAACTACCTTCTCCATCCATAAATACGGAAGGTCTTGCACCAGAATTATCATATTCTTCCACTAATCCTCTAAAAACCAATGACATGTATCTCTTTGCTTCCATTAACCATCACTAGACAAACATAACTTGTGTTCACGCATTTAAACATGATGGCCGTATTTCGTGTTTCATGTTCATATCTATTCGTAGTATGCACATATGGTGTCTTCAGTAACGTATTCCTCTTTCAAGAAAATTACCTTACTCTACATGCTCATACGTTAACATGAAATCTATCATAAGAAACGTTTTTAAGCCTTGAAAGATAGGTGATATGGTTAAAAACGCGTTTCAATTATTCAGATGGTATTATTATGCTTGAAGATGAGTATCAGCTTGATTTTTTCAAGGATAACGGTTTTGTCAGGAAACAGTGTCCTAAATGTGGCAAGTTCTTCTGGACTCGTGACCTTGAAAGGGCTACATGTGGTGATGCACCATGTGACCCCTATTCTTTTATAGGCAATCCAGTATTCAAAAAAAGTTTTGATCTCGCCGAGATGAGGGAATATTACCTCAAATTCTTCGAGGAAAGGGATCACACCCGGATGGGCAGATATCCAGTAGTAGCCCGCTGGAGGGATGATATATACCTAACTATAGCATCTATTGCTGATTTCCAGCCTTTTGTTACATCCGGTGAGGTAGCTCCTCCTCATAATCCTTTGACGATATCTCAGCCATGCATCAGGCTTTCTGATCTGGATGCAGTAGGTAGAAGCGGTCGCCATCTCACTACTTTCGAGATGATGGCTCACCATGCATTTAACAAGCCAAATGCGGAGATCTATTGGAAGGATAGGACTGTCGGACTATGTGATGAACTGTTGAATTCCCTGGGAGTGGACCCAATGGCTGTTACGTATAAGGAAGAGCCATGGGCAGGAGGTGGAAATGCAGGTCCATGCGTGGAAACTTTGGTCGGTGGGCTGGAAGTTGCCACCCTTGTGTTCATGAACCTGGAACAGGTAAAGGATGGTCCGATAGAAATAAAAGGTGAGATGTACCGCAAGATGGACAATTATATTGTGGACACAGGATATGGCCTTGAACGTTTCGTCTGGGCTTCTAAAGGTTCTCCCACTATTTATGACGCGGTATTCCCCAATATTGTAAAAGAGCTCATGAACCTCGCTGGTATAGAACATGAGCTTGAGAACCCTGAATATACCAATATCCTTGCCCAGAACGCAAGGCTTGCAGGGCTTATGGATGTAAGCGAAAAGGCAAACCTTATGGAATTACGCAGGCAAGTGGCTTCCAGTATAGGAACAACAGCGGAAAAGCTTTCAGCTATAATGGAACCTGTGGAAACCGTATATGCTATCACTGACCACAGCAGATGCCTTACTTTTATGCTTGGTGATGGTATAATTCCTTCCAATGTAAAGGCAGGATATCTGGCGAGGCTGGTGCTTAGAAGGACACTTCGCATGATGAAGGATTTGAACATATCCATTCCTCTTAGTGAGATCGTACAAATGCATATCAAGAACCTGCCGGAATATCCTGAGTTTGCCGAAAGGTTTGAAGTGATCGAAGATATCCTCCACCATGAGGAGATAAAGTTCCAGGAAACTCTGGAGCGGGGCAGGAGGATGATCAGTAAGTCTGCCAAGCATTACAAACAGACAGGGGAAAAAATGCCCCTTGAAAAGATTATCGAAATGTATGATACTCATGGCATCCCGCCCGAGATCTCAAAAGATGTTGCCGCTGAAGAGGGTGTCAAAGTAGATCTTCCAGACAATTTCTATTCTCTGGTGGCAGAAAGGCATAGCAAAGCGGAGGAAAAAGAAGAAAAGGTATTCCCTTATGCTGATCGCGTGTCCCGTCTTCCCCCCACAAAAAGGTTATTCTATGATGAGCCAAATCGGATGGAATTCGAGGCTGTTGTGCTCGATCTGTTCGATAATTACATTGTGTGCGATAGTACTCTTTTTTACCCGGAGGGTGGTGGACAGCCTGCTGACCATGGTACTTTTGTCCTTGAGGACGTGGTGTTGAACGTAGTGGATGTGCAGATGGTAAAAGGTGTGGTAGTACACCGGATAGACGCTATGGAGAATGAGCTACACCTGCGCAAGGGCGACATTGTGACAGGCCGTGTAAATAAGGACCGCCGCATGGCACATGCATGTCATCACACAGCTACTCATATTGTTAATGATGCTGCCAGAAAGGTGCTTGGTGACCATATATGGCAGGCAGGCGCCCAGAAGACGGAAACCCGAGCTCGCCTTGATATTACCCACTACAAACGTATCACAAAAGAACAACTCAACCAGATCGAGCTTTTGGCTAACCGAACTGTCATGGAAAACCAGAGAGTTACTGCTGAATGGATGGAACGAAATCAGGCTGAGAAAAAGTATGGTTTTGGCCTTTACCAAGGTGGTGTTCCCAAAGGGAATATGATTCGTGTGCTGAAAGTCGCTGATGACATCGAAGCATGTGCAGGTACCCATTGTACTAATACCGGTCTTGTAGGGCCCATAAAGGTTCTTAAGACAGAGCGTATCCAGGATGGTGTGGAGCGTATAGAGTATGCCGCAGGCATGGCAGCCGTCAGGGCCATACAGGAAGCCGATCACTACCTCACCACTGCCTCAGATACCCTAAGAGTGCTGCCGGAGCAGCTTCCTGTAACTATTGACCGTTTCTTCACTGAATGGAAAGATTTCAAGAAAGAGAATGTAAGGCTCAAGGAAGAGATGGCTCAATTGCGTGTTGTCAGAATGCTGAGCAATGCCCAGGATCTTGGTGGTGTACGGCTCGTGGCACAGAATGTGGATCATGCAGATACGGATGAACTCGTTACTATCGCCGGTGAACTCACTCAGGATGATGATGTCATGGCTCTCCTTATCAGCGATTTTGAAGGTGTTAAGATCGTGGCGGCCGCTGGTAAAAAAGCAGTTGCAAAAGGAGCAGATGCAGGAAAAGTTGTACGTGAAATGTCCAAAATAGTGGGAGGCGGTGGCGGTGGCCGTTCGGACATGGCTCGTGGTGGCGGTACAGATGCCTCAAAAGCTGTTGAAGCCATGGAAAAGGGTATCTCTTTGGTAAAAGCCTCTTTCAACAAGTAATCGCCTACAGTTGAACAGTCATGGTGATAGAATTTTTCTATCACCTCTTTTCTACACGTTTTTTCTGGAGAATCCATGTAGGGTAAAAAAGAAAGTACTTCCTTTGTTTTTCTCACTCTCTACCCATATACTTCCCCCGTGGCGTTCAATAATACGTTTAGCAATGGTAAGGCCAAGCCCATTCCCACTATATCTTCTTTTTGTGCTATGATCTATCTGGTAAAAGCGATCGAATATTCTTGTGAGATCTTCAGGTGGTATTCCAATGCCTCTATCCACAACCTTCACAGTTATGAGGTCTTCTGAATATGCTGCTTCTATGACTACCTCCTCTCCAGGCCTATTGAACTTCACAGCATTATCCAAAATCTTAGTTATTGCATAACACAGTTTTTCGGGATCAGCTTTAACACACAGTTCCTTTCTTGTTTTATTTATCATATGAATATTGATCTCTGATGCTTTTGGTAGCACTTTTTCAATGGATTTCTCAATTACATCATACAAATATATGCTTTCATAAACAATTGATTTAGCATCCTCTTCGTCCCCGGCAACTTCCAACAGATCTTCTATTATCCATTCCTGCCGTTTCAAGGCTTCAAGGGACCTCTGGAGATATTTGCTACGCTTTTCCCTGTTCTCCTCTTCATATGCTATTTCTATGAATCCTTTTACTATCGTTAAAGGCGTACGCAGCTCGTGAGATATATTAGCAATTATATTGTTTTTCATTTCATCAATTATTTTAAGCTCAGAAATATCCTTGATCAAAAACACAAGTTTATCTCTTTCATTAAGATCAACATGTGCATATCTAATCATGACTGGCTTTCTGATCCCATTTCTTAAGACAAGATATGTTTTAGAATGGTCGCTACAATAATCGTGGATGTTGGATCTTTTCAGTTGCCAAGACAATTCATTGTATGAAAAAATGAACTGTTCCATTTGTTTTCCAATTATTTCATCTTCTGTAAATCCACTGAGGTTCAGAAAACGTTCATTTCCATATTCTATAAATCCACTTTCATCTGTGATAAAAATAGCTTCATGGCTTACGGATGTTATTACGTTCAGATAGTCTTGTGTTTCCAGCACCTTCCGGGACATTTCTTCTATTTCATGGACAAGGTTTTGCATCTTTGTTCCGATCTCAATGAAGGCATCTGAAAACTCAGA
>DAKU01000140.1 GCA_002508425.1 Methanosarcinaceae archaeon UBA470 | reverse complement strand
GTCATGATCGTTAAGAGGTCATTGGAAGAACCAATGCGCCAGATAGCCATCAACGCTGGCAGAGAAGGCGCTGAGATCGTTGCCCGTGTGCGCACAGAGGCAAATCCTAACTTTGGATACAATGCCAAAACAGATGTGTTTGAGGACCTCTTTGAGGCTGGCGTGATCGACCCAACAAAGGTCGTACGCAGTGGCCTGCAGAACGCTGCCTCTATAGCGGGCATGGTACTGACTACTGAAGTCCTGGTTGCGGATTTCGACGATGAAAAAGATGAAAGGACTGCTGCGATCATAATCTGATCGCCTTCCTACATTGACAAATGAAAATACTCATCGAGTAAGCATAAAGGAACATTTTTTACTGCACCTGCATTTGGGTGCATGGTCATGACCTTCGAGTCATGACCGATTATCCTTATTTCATGCTGGTTTATGGCAGTTGTACAGCCAGCTTTCCAAAGATGGGGATTTATTTGGAGAACTAATATCAATTTTGTAGTACAGCGAGTTGAACAGCGCTTATAAGACATATGAGAGTAATTGATTAGTGGGATAAAAATTAAGGGGAAAAGTATGGATCTAAATCGTTTCACTCAGAAAGCCCAGGAAGCAATCCAGGGCTCAACTACAATCGCTGCCAGATACCATAACCAGCAGGTAGATTGTGAACACCTGCTCCTGGCAATGCTTGAACAAATTGGTGGATTAGTACCGACATTGTTGCAGAAGCTCGATGTAGAACCAGGCAGAATTACAGAGAAGCTAGAGGAGAAGCTCGCAAGCCTGCCACAAGTATCCGGTCCAGGCGGAGAGCAGGTCTATATGACCCAGACACTCAAGAGGGTGCTGGACTCTGCAAACAAGACTGCTGGCAAGATGCAGGATGAGTTCGTTAGTGTGGAACACCTGCTTATAGCAATCGCAGAAGAAAAAGATTCAGTAGCCGGAAAAATACTTGCAGGCGAGGGTATTACAAAGGACCGTCTGCTTGCTGCCATTAAGGAGATAAGAGGTGGCAGACGCATTACCTCAGAGAATCCGGAAGATACGATGGAACCACTTAAGAAATATGGTATCGACTTCACCGAACTGGCATCCCAGGGCAAGCTTGATCCTGTGATCGGCAGGGAACAGGAAATAAGGCGCACTATAGAGATCCTGTCTCGCCGCAGGAAGAATAATCCAGTACTTATCGGCGAGGCTGGTGTAGGTAAGACAGCCATAGTAGAAGGTCTGGCACAACGTGTTGCAAAGAGAGATGTACCTGACGCCATGAAGGAGAAGCGTATAATTGCCCTGGATATGGGAGCGCTTATTGCAGGCGCTAAGTTCAGGGGCGAGTTTGAGGAGCGGCTTAAGGCTGTGCTTAAGGAGGTAGCTGAGTCTGAAGGACAGATAATCCTGTTCATCGACGAACTGCACACCATAGTAGGTGCAGGAGCTACAGAGGGTGCCATGGATGCAGGAAATCTGCTCAAGCCCATGCTGGCACGTGGCGAGCTGCATTGTATCGGTGCTACCACCCTGAACGAATACCGCAAGTATATCGAAAAGGATGCTGCCCTTGAACGCCGTTTCCTCCCTGTGCTAGTGGAACAGCCAACAGTTGAAGATACGATATCCATCCTACGTGGACTTAAGGAAAAGTACGAAGTGCACCACGGTGTACGTCTGAAGGATTCAGCCCTGGTTGCAGCGGCTGTCATGAGCCATAGGTACATAGCAGACAGGTTCCTGCCTGACAAAGCCATAGATCTGATAGATGAAGCTGCTGCAAAAAAGAGGACAGCTATAGACAGCAAGCCTGCGGAACTTGATGAGGCAGACCGCAAGATTATGCAGCTTGAGATCGAAAAGGAAGCCCTCAAGAAAGAAAAGGATGAGGCATCCAAGGAACGCCTTGAAGATTTGGAAAAGGAACTTGCGGATATCCGTGCAGAATCGGATGCCATGCGTGCAAGGTGGACCCAGGAGAAGGAAACGATAGCCAAGCTCAATTCTATCAAGCAGCAGATAGAAGACACAAAAGTGCAGCTTGAGCTCGCAGAGAACGATAACAACCTGGAACTTGCATCAAAACTAAAGTATGGCACACTAATTCCCCTGCAACACCAGTATGCTCAAGAAGAGGAAGCATTCAAGAAAACGCAGGATGAAATGTTGCTTAGTGAAGAAGTGGGTGAAGAAGATATTGCAGAGGTGGTTTCAGTCTGGACAAAGATCCCTGTCACCAGGCTTCTTGAAGGGCAGCGCGAGAAACTTGTGCATATCGAAGAGAACCTGCACAAGCGCATAATCGGACAGAAAGAAGCTGTAAGTGCAGTGGCTGATGCCGTGATCCGTGCTTATGCCGGTATTAAGGACCCAAGACGCCCCATTGGAAGTTTCATATTCCTGGGGCCTACAGGAGTAGGTAAGACCGAACTTGCCAAAGCTCTAGCGGCCGAACTGTTCGATGATGAGAACAACATAATCAGGATAGACATGTCCGAATACATGGAGAAGCATACGGTTGCCCGTATGATCGGTGCACCTCCGGGTTATATTGGTCATGATGAAGGCGGACAGCTCACAGAGGCTGTGAGGAGAAGACCATATGCAGTGGTACTCTTTGATGAGATAGAGAAGGCACATCCTGACGTTTTCAATATCATGTTGCAAATACTGGATGACGGCAGGCTGACAGATTCAAAGGGCAGAACAGTGGACTTTAAGAACACACTTGTGATCATGACCTCGAATATCTTTGCAGGCGACATGACCAAACTTCTGGATGCCTCTGACGGCACCTACAGGCCTGAACAAGGAATGCCAGAAGTATCGCATAAGGATAGCAACAGATATGCACAATTGCAGGCAAGGGCACTCAGTGAATTGGGCAAGTACTTTAGACCCGAGTTCCTTAACCGTGTCGATGAGATAGCCATATTCCATGCCCTAAAAGCTGATGAGCTGGTGCATATAGTAGACCTTAAGGTTGCAGACTTGGTATTAAGACTTAAGGAAAAGAGGATACACCTGGAAATCACAGATGAGGCAAAGCACTACCTCGGAAGAGTAGGGTACAGCGAAGTCTTTGGTGCCCGCCCACTTAAGCGTGTTATCCAGAATGAGGTTGAGACAAAGGTTGCCAAGCTCATAGTCTCTGGCAAGGTTACAGAAGGTTCAACTGTAGTAGTAAATGTGAAAGACAATCAGATAGTACTGAATGTTTCCCAGAAAGCTTGAGCTTTCGGGTCCGGCCATCGAGAAGACGGTGGCCAAAAAATTCTTTTTTAGTTTTAGTAGCATTTTTGTTTTGTAATTTACTTTGCACTTTGACCATACGGATTTGATTTAGCTATTTGATCTTTAAGAACAGCAAAATAAACTGTTTCGATTCAATATCATTTCATTTAGTCATTAAACATCTATGTTACACAAATTGTTGTATATATACCAACTTTATTGCATGAAAGAAAACTTGATTACAGTAGCAAATAAACAAAATAGTTGAAGACGAGAGAAGAAGACAAAACCGGAATATAAACAAAAAAAAAGAGACAATAGATAGCGAATATTTAATTAAAATTGTTTAAGATGGCTTAACGGGAGATGACTTGTAAATAGATTGATGAAAAGAGCAAACAACAAATAATTTATACCAAATAATGGAAAATTCTATTAGAACCTATAAAGCTAGAGATAGCAATAAAGTCAAATAGATAGGTGCACTTTTTGATTGTAATATATACCAAAAAATAAGGAGAATATTTGGCACCATGCCAACTTTTTGAGTACATTTATATACTTGAAGATAATACAATGTTACACCTGATCGGTAGGTGGAATGTAAAATGGATGCCATTGTAATTGGAGGATTTTTAGGAAGCGGGAAAACAACCACTGTTATAAACCTTGGAAAGTTTCTTGCTGAGAAAGGCCATACTGTTGCGATCATAGTCAACGAGATCGGAGAAATAGGAATAGATGGAGACCTGATAAGTAAATATGGACTAGATACAAAAGAGATCACTAACGGCTGTATCTGCTGTACATTAAAGATCAGTATGAAAAACACATTGATAGAGTTGCACAAATCTTACAACCCGGACTTTGTGATTATCGA
>DAKU01000070.1 GCA_002508425.1 Methanosarcinaceae archaeon UBA470 | reverse complement strand
TATAGTAAAAAATGACTCTGAATCATTAAATTTCCTCCACTGGTATAGAATCTTTCAAGTAGTATTCGAAGAGTTCTTTTCCCCACTCAAGTGCATTTTGGTTAGAACATAGCATGTACTTATAATCGTATTCTCCCTTACCATCTAGTAAACGCATGAGTAAGTAGAATTCATTAAATCCAAAAGATACAAATTCTATTTTTTTGGGGTAGACAAACAAATTAAACAATTCGTCTTTAACAATTTCTACATATTCATCTCTGTCATGAGTTTGGATTCTGTTAAGTATATCGGGGGTAACAATTATATTTATCTTTACCTGACCTTGAAGCATCTCAGTAAACACCTGAGCAAAGTTGTCATAAAAAAATGTCGTGACTGCAAAAAATATCTTCCCTCTAGTGGAAGCCTCTTTGGATAGATCATATGCTCCATATAGCTCTCGAGGTCGAGCATATATACTTTGAGTGTAAGGATTTATTATCTGACAATCCTTAAATTCCAGTATTCTTTTAAAAAGATGAGGCGGAATAAAATCAAGTTTACGAGTTCCCCAGTAATCAATATCCGTATCTAACACCCCAATTTTTTCTAATAAAGGAACTATTTCATCAACTATTAGTTTCCCGATAGCTGTCAATTCGTAGGTGTCTTCATAATGAGAAACAAGATGATGCTTTTCCAATATCTTCATCTGCGGAACTAATTCCTTCCTTGTTGTTTCCAGGGACGTGAGGAGAGTTTTCATTTCTTTTGGTTCTTCCTGCAACAATACAAGAACCTGCTTTCTTTTATCTGAAGCAAATAACACATCAATCAATGCTTTTTTCATTTGCACTACCTCTTAAAAAGTAAAATAATGCCCATCTCGCAAAACTTAATATTAAGTGTTTAGGCACCAACGTTCAAAACAAATTATACTAACTAGTTTATATCTATTATGCAAATAAACTTATTTTATTTACTTGTACTGTTCTGTACGTTTTCCTCATCTTCGCCCGTTCTCTCACATGAGCATTCAAAGTAAATAACTTATCAACTTTAGCATTCTGCTTCATATAATGCAATGTATCCTTAGAGAATCCAATGTCCTTTCATTCATTATATTAAATACTCAGTATCTCTTGTCTGATACATTATGCATCCTGTATTTCCATAGTAAATTCGGCAATCGCGGTAAAAATAATAAAAAATAACTCAGAATCATTAAATCCTCGCCACTGGCACAGAATCTTTTAGGTAATATCCGAAGAGTTCTTTTCCCCATTCGAGCGTACTTTGGTTGGAACTTAGAATGTACTTATAATCGTAGTTTCCTTCATTAGTCAGCAAGCGCATGAGTAAGTAGTATTCGTTATATGCAAAAGATACGAAGTCTATCTTTTTGGGGTAAACAAACAAATTAAACAATTTACTTTTTATGATTTCTATGTATTCAGCTTGGTATTGATTTCTGATAATGTCAACCACATTCGCAGTAACTATTACATTTATTTTTACCTTGCCATGAAGCATCTCTGTAAACATGTTGATGAAATTCGGATGAAAAAATGCAGAGACTGCATAAAAATTATTGCAATTCTTCGAAGTCTCTTGGAACTTATCATCTGTCCCATATATCTCTAGAGGGCGAGCATATATACTTTGAGTATACGGATTTATTATCTGGCATTCCTTAAGCTCCAGTAGACTTTTAAAAAGATGAGGTGGAATAAAATCAAGTTTACGAGTTCCCCAGTAATCAATATCCGTATCTAAAACATCAATTTTCTCTAATAAAGGAACTATTTCATCAACTATTACTTTCCCGATAGCTGTCAATTCGTAGGTGTCTTCATAGTGAGAAACAAGATGATGTTTTTCCAAGAGCTTTATCTGTGGAAGTAATTCATTTCTTGTTGTTTTCAGGGACGTGAGGAGATTTTCCGTTTCTTTTGGTTCTTCCTGCAACAATAGAAGAACCTCCTTTCTCTGATCTGAAGCAAATAACACGTCAATCAATGCTTTTTTCATTTACGGCTCCTCCTTTCAAAAGCATACTGCTAATCGAGCAAAACTTAATATTGAACATGTAACCACCATCACTGTACTGAATTATACTGCCAGTTCCTATA
Source organism: Methanosarcinaceae archaeon UBA470 (assembly GCA_002508425.1). GTDB lineage: Archaea > Halobacteriota > Methanosarcinia > Methanosarcinales > Methanosarcinaceae > Methanomethylovorans. Next base: position 6,432 of record DAKU01000070.1, on the reverse strand, counting down.
TATCTACATTTTTGGAAACGTTAAATAATGATAGATTCGTATTTAGATATGGGGTGATTTAATAGAGAGTGAAAAGAGTCCTAAGAAAGAAACTTTTCCCACGATCCCGGTGATAATATTGGTTACCGGTATATTGTGGTTAATAAATGAGTTGAAGATATTAACAATCAATATCCCCTGGTTTCCTGTAGTCTTAATAATAGTTGGAGTTGCAGGGCTTATTGAATTTTATAAAAGGAAATAAATATATAGGTCTATAGAAATTCTTTATATTCAAGCGGGGATTCAAGCGAACAAAATCAAATATACTATGTAATATCAATGGTATTTGTCTCTTAAACTATTGATATCTCTATTTTTAGCTCCATATTAAACGGCTGTATGTCAGAGAATTTTGTTCAGATGCCCTCAAAGTTCTGAGCGATCACATCTATAATGGCGTATCCCCACAATACCAATACAGTATACTTAGTGAGTACTTTAATACGTATAGTTTCCTTATACCCCTTAATGAGACTTGGAATTGCTGTCACGGATCCGAATGATTGGACTGCTGCCGCACTTCTGCAAGCTGCAGCAGATAGAGGCTTTGAAACCTATGTCATTGACCTAAGAAATACGGATGTTGCCATCAATGAAGATGTAATTATATCCAGTGAGGGTTTAATTCTTCCAACTCTTGATGCACTTGTGGTTAGAGATGTCGGTGCCGGGCCTATGGAAGGCGTTTCTTTCAGGTTCGATGTCCTGCGACAACTGGAAATGCAAGGCACTCTTATCCTCAACAGTCCTGAAGCCATCAGGAATGCTGCAAATAAATATCATACAACATATCTGCTCGCAAAAGCAGGTCTTCCGGTACCGGCTACATTTTCTGTACAGGACAGGGATAAAGCCATTGAAATAATAAGTGACCTCAAGGACGCAGTTGTAAAACCCGTCTTTGGCTACAAAGGAAAAGGAATAATCAGGGTCAAAGATAGAAAAATGATAGAACCCAATGGTTCCGTCTCACAAATTCCCTGGGAAGATCAGATAACACAAATGATCGAGCAGTGGGGCATGTTGTATATTCAGGAATTCATAGAAAACCAGGGAAGGGACATCCGTGCTTTTGTAGTGAATGGAAAAGTACTGGGTTCCATATATCGATCTGCACAGCAAGGTCATTGGATAAACAACCTAAGTCAAGGTGGCGCATCCGCACCATGCAGACTTACATCTTCCCAGGAAGAGATATGTGCTAAAGCTGCAGAAGCTGTAGGTACTGTATTTGCAGGAGTGGACCTCATAGAGGGGCCAGATGGAACTATGGTGCTTGAGGTGAATGGCACTCCTTCCGGGGCAGGTATATATAACTCATGTGGAATTAATGTTGCCGGACACATTCTGGATTATATACCATCAAAACTATGATCTATAAAATTATGATCTACAAATTTATGTTCTATATGAGGCTTAGTTAATGGATGAATATAAACAATGTATTATTGTGAGAGATGATCTGAAACTTTCAAAAGGCAAGCTTGCAGTACAAGTTGCACATGCAGCTGTATCTGCCAGCAGCTGGGCTTCAAAGTCCGCTTTGGACAACTGGAAAGAGGGCGGACAGAAAAAAGTGGTTTTACGGGTTCCAGCACTAAAAGACCTTTTCGAATATAAGGAAAAGGCCAGAAGAGAGGGATTTCCCACTGCTCTGATCGCTGATGCAGGTCTTACAGAAGTCGAACCAGGAACAGTAACCGTATTGGGTATTGGTCCTGCAAGGGCCCAGGATCTGGATAAAATAACCAAGGATCTTAAACTTCTTTAATTTTTATTTAATTCTCATAAATTATATGTCTTTCTGGCAAGGTTCTGTTGATCTTTTTCCCTTGTATGGTGTATCGCCTGATTACTGGTCACACTACATGAGCACTCGCTGTGGATATTATTGATATGGTACCTTCTCAGAGCATCATAGAAAAGTGGAACACGTTTATTACTTTTAACTGTAATAGTTTGGTAGCTACTATATGTGATTACAGATGAAAATGCATGAACCATAACGAAAAACAATATGTAACTCACATCTTCATCTAAGTATTGCGTGTCATCGGTGGTATAGATAATGGCCTTGAAAAAATCCGAACTTTATTCTTCTCTTTGGTCCAGTTGTGATGAACTGCGCGGCGGAATGGATGCCAGCCAGTACAAAGACTATGTGCTGGTGCTGCTGTTCATCAAGTACGTCAGTGATAAATACGCTGGAATTCCCTTTGCCCCGATTACTATTCCAGAGGGTGCGAGCTTCAAGGATATGGTCACACTTAAAGGCAAACCGGATATCGGAGATCAGATCAACAAGAAAATCATTGGTCCTCTGGTTAATGCCAACAAGCTGTCCGACATGCCTGATTTTCACGATGCTACCAAGCTTGGCAGTGGTAAGGAGCAGGTAGATAGGCTTACCAACCTCATCGCCATCTTCGAGAACCCAGCCCTTGATTTCTCAAAGAACCGTGCTGAAGGCGACGATATCCTTGGTGATGCTTACGAGTACCTTATGCGCCACTTCGCTACTGAAAGCGGTAAGAGCAAAGGCCAGTTCTATACCCCTGCCGAGGTCAGCCGCATTATAGCACAAATACTTGGAATACGTCAGGCCAATACCACGAGCTCCACCACGGCCTATGATCCCACATGTGGTTCAGGCTCTCTGCTCTTGAAGGTAGCAGATGAGGCAAGGACTAAGATAACTCTGTATGGTCAGGAGAAGGATGCTGCCACATCCGGTCTGGCCCGCATGAACATGATCCTGCATAACAATCCCGAAGCTCTTATATGGCAGGGAAATACCCTTGCCAACCCTCAGTCTGTAGAGGGAGGGATTCTCAAGATCTTTGATTATGTGGTCGCCAATCCTCCTTTCAGTGACAAGCGCTGGAGTACTGGTCTGGACCCGCTGAAAGATCCTCATGAGCGTTTCAAGCCCTTTGGAGTTCCACCTGCCAAGCAGGGAGATTATGCTTATCTGCTACACATTGTCCGTTCTCTTAAGAGCACGGGTAAAGGTGCCTGCATTCTGCCACATGGTGTGCTGTTCCGTGGGAATGCAGAGGCGGATATTCGCCGTAATCTGATACGTAAAGGATACATCAAGAGCATCATTGGTCTGCCAGCCAACCTTTTCTACGGTACCGGCATCCCTGCATGTATCATTGTTATTGATAAGGAGGAAGCTCAGAACCGCAAAGGTATCTTCATGATAGATGCCAGTGCGGGTTTTATGAAGGACGGTCCCAAGAACCGCCTGCGAGCCCAGGATATCCATAAGATTGTGGACGTTTTTACAAGGCAGGCAGAGATTCCGAAATACTCGCGGATGGTCAGTTTTGAGGAGATAGAGAAGAACGAGTTCAATCTTAACCTTCCACGCTACATAGACAGCCAGCAGGCTGAGGACCTGCAGGATATCGAAGGCCATCTGCATGGTGGTATTCCTGTTGCTGATGTGGATGCATTGCAGCGTTATTGGGATGTCTGTCCAGAGCTTCGGCAGACATTGTTCAAAGGGAACAGGCCTGGATATCTGAACCTTGCTGTTGATAAAGCTGCTATTAAACCCACCATCTATGAGCACCCTGAGTTCGCTGCTTTTATCTCTGGCATGAATGCACATTTCGCAGTCTGGCGAGAGAGATCTTCTGTTATGCTTCGGCAATTGCAGACCGACAGCCATCCGAAAGAGGTCATAGCCAGGTTATCCGAAGACCTGCTTGCCCACTACGCAGATAAGCCGCTCATCAGCCAATATGATGTGTATCAGCACCTGATGGACTACTGGGAAACAACGATGCAGGATGACTGTTACCTCATTGCAGATGAGGGATGGAAAGCTAAGACCTATCGTATCATCGAGAAGGACAAGAAAGGTAAAGAGAAGGACAAGGGCTGGACCTGCGACCTTGTTCCAAAATCTCTCATCGTAGCTCGTTTCTTCGCCAAAGAGCAGGAGACTGTGGATAAGCTTACTGCTGAGCTGGAAAGTGTCACTGCCCGGATGACAGAGATAGAAGAGGAGAACGGTGGTGATGAAGGCGCTTTCTCCGAACTTGATAAGGTGAACAAGGCTAACGTCACAGCTCGCCTGAAGGAGATCAAAGGCGACAGGGAAACACAGGAAGAAACTGCCGTGCTCAATGACTGGCTGAAACTTGCCAATGAGGAAGTCGACCTGAAGAAGCATCTCAAAGATGCTGAAAATTCACTTGATGCCAAGGCCTACGCTTACTATCCCAAACTCACAGAGGATGACATCAAGACACTGGTGGTGGATGACAAATGGCTCACTGCGCTGGATACTGCCATACATGGCGAAATGGACCGTATCAGCCAATCCCTCACCCAGCGTGTGAAGGAACTTGCTGAACGCTATGAAACCCCAATGCCTCAGATGACCGAACGTGTGGCAGAACTGGAAGCAAAGGTGAACCAACATCTGGAGAGAATGGGGTTTAATTTATGAGTGCTGGAAATGATGCTGTTTTTCAGTCGCAAATTCCGCAGACGATGTCTGCGCAATCCTTGCTGGATGGAACCAGTCAGCAGCCCACTGACCAATTGCCCAAATTCCAAGCCAATCCCATCGAATTCGACTTGATTAAAATACAGGCCAGCAAGGAGGAATATCCATGAGCGACTACGGCATCCTGCTAGGATCTGTCACCGACATCGCCGGTCAGATTCAGGAACTCAATCGTCAGGCAGTACGGCAATATACACCCATCGTCAACAACATCATCCTGACAAATAACCGCGATGTTTCCCATATTGAGCACACTCTTGACTGTCTGCTTGATTTCTGTGGCTATGGTCCCGCCCTGCAACTATATCGTCAACTTTGCAGGTACTATTGGGACATCGACCCGGAAGCAACGGCATTTTATGTTAATTCTTATCGTGAGATGTGGGTTTCAGAAACAGAAGAGGAGACTGGGACATGAGTACTGAGTATGTTGCTGATGGCATCCCGGCCGGATACAAGCAGACTGAGGTGGGAGTGATACCGGAGGATTGAGGAGTTCGACCAGCTGGTGATATTTGTACGGTGAATCAAGGTCTGCAAATAGCTATCAGTAATCGCCTAAAGATTTCCTCTCCTTCTTCTAAAGTATACATTACAATTCAGTACCTCAATGAAGGAAAAGAAGTTGAATTCATTGATAGTTATTCCCCTGTTGTTTGTTGTAATCGGGATGATGTTCTAATGACTAGGACTGGAAATACTGGAATTGTGATAACAGATGTAGAAGGTGTTTTTCATAATAATTTCTTTAAGATTAACTACAACAAGAAGCTGATTACAAAAGAGCATCTTGTTAATTTTCTGAGACTGGAACAAACACAACGACAGATATTGATTAAAGCAGGAACGAGTACGATTCCCGATCTTAATCATAACGATTTCTATTCAATATACGTGGTTATTCCATCTATAGCAGAACAAGAAGCCATTGCCACAGCACTCTCCGATACGGATGTCCTCATAGAATCCCTGGAGCAGCTCATCGCCAAGAAACGCCAGATCAAGCAGGGTGCCATGCAGGAATTGCTGACAGGGAAGAGGAGGCTGCCGGGGTTTGAGATTAAAAGAGGTTACAAACATACTGAGGTGGGGTTGATTCCAGAAGACTGGAATATTGTGACAATTGCTGAAGTCGCCGACAAGATTACTGTAGGATTTGTTGGTTCAATGGCACACTTGTTCACGAATCAGGGTATTCCGCTTCTGCGTGGTCAGAATGTACTAGAAAACAAACTAGATTTGTCTGAAACAAAATTTATTTCAGATAATACACACAAGATGTGGAAGAAATCTGCATTACAGTTGGGGGATGTGGTGATGGTTCGTGTAGGCTATCCTGGAACAGCATGTGTTATCCCATATGAACTTGGAGAAGCAAATGCAGCAAGTCTTGTGGTTGTCCGGCCATCACCAAAAAATGTTGATTCAAAGTTTTTATCTATGGTCATTAACTCGAAATTTGGCAAGCGGCAGATTGACAGCTATTTGGTTGGTGGGGCTCAACAGGTTCTTAACACAACAACAGCAGCAATCTTCAAGCTACCACTCCCAAATAAAGCAGAACAAACTGCCATCGCCACTATCCTCTCAGATATGGATGCAGAGATCACTACATTAGAAGAAAAGCTTGTCAAGACTCGCCAGATCAAGCAGGGTATGATGCAGGAACTGCTCACAGGGAGGATTCGATTGGTATGAAAGAGAACCAGCATGTTGAATGGGTAGAATGCAGAGAGCACGGCATACAGCCACCAGAATATGATTTCGGCATGGCAGGTCTCATGCTGACTTTCCAGGCCAATCCGGCCCACATGCGTGCAGACGTTTTGGATCAGGAGAGTACTACCCCAATTACTACCCCAATT
>DAKU01000008.1 GCA_002508425.1 Methanosarcinaceae archaeon UBA470 | reverse complement strand
CCCACTATAAAGCACTATTCCCAATAGTTTTATATTTGATGTATTGCAAATTCAGGTGACTAACTCTTTAATTGGAGAGAAGGATTAATTATGAGCGACTTAAACATGAAGGAAAGGTTTTTAAAAGCATTGAAATGTGAGGAAGTCGACAAGGTCCCAGTTCTGTCTGTTACACAGACCGCTATTGTCGAGCTCATGGACAAGACAGGAGCTGCATGGCCAGCTGCACACAGCGATGCAAAGCTCATGGCAGAACTCGCATACGCTTCACACGAAGTATGTGGTCTTGAGGGTGTAAGGGCACCATACTGTCTTACAGTTCTTGCACAGGCAATGGGCTGTGAGGTCAACATGGGTACAAAGAACAGACAGCCATCTGTTACAGCTCACCCATACCCAGACAGTGTTGCAAACATCAAGATGCCTGAGAACCTCCTTGCACAGGGAAGAATCCCTGCTGTACTTGAAGCAATGAAGATCCTCAAGGAGAAAGCAGACGGAAAGATCCCAGTGATCGCAGGTATGGAAGGACCAATCACCCTTGCATCAGACCTCTGCGGTGTCAAGAGGTTCATGAAATGGTCCATAAAGGACAAGGCTTCATACAACACTATAATGAACTTTGCAACTGATGCATGTATTGCATATGCAAATGCTCTGGCAGATGCCGGTGCAGATGTGATTAGTGTACCAGATCCAGTATGCTCCCCTGACCTTATGTCACCAGATTCATTTAAGGCAGACCTCAAGCCAATGCTCCAGAAATTCGCAGCAGGAGTAAAGGTTCCAATGATCCTCCACATCTGCGGCGATGTAACTGCAATCATCCCCGACATGGCAGACTGTGGTTTTGCATCCATCAGTATCGAAGAGAAGGTAAAGGATATGGCTGGCGCAAAGGCAAAGGTTGCAGGCAAAGTAAGCATTTGCGGTAACGTGTCAAGCCCATTCGTTCTGCTCTCAGGCACACCAGAAAAAGTAACTGAGGCAGCCACAACCGCTCTTAAAGCAGGCGTGGACATACTTGCACCAGGATGCGGTATTGCACCAGACACCCCTGTTGCCAACCTTAAGGCAATGGTCGCTGCAAGAGACGCATACTACAAGTAAAATCTTTCTTTAGTTATTGTGGTCTTCATGACCACATACTCTTCTTTTTTGAAAACTTTTTTATTGCTGGGAAAGCAATATGGTTTTCACATATTTTCCATGTAATCCATCATAAGAGATAGGAGTCCTATCATGAAATTCAGCCTTGGAATAGATGCCGGAGGAACGTATACTGATGCAGTTCTTGTAAGGGATACGGATGGTTTGATAGTTGCCACAAGTAAGGCTCTTACTACATACCCTGATCTTATAAGAGGAATTCGTGATGCCATAGATGGCCTTCGAGCTGAGAATCTGGACAAAGTAAGCCTTGTTTCTGTCTCAACCACACTTGCAACTAACACTGTGCTCGAAGGAACAGGAAGTCCAGTAGCTCTAATACTAGTAGGTGACCATCCGACAAAAGGGACATATCCTGCAAAGCATTACACAGTAGTATCGGGGGGCCATTCTTTCGATGGCGAAGAAACCATATCTCTTGATATCGCTGCGGTAAGAGATTTTGCTTTGAGAGTAAAGGGATCAGTATCTGCATTTGCAGTATCATCTTTTTTTAGTATTCGCAATCCTGAGCATGAACTGGCCATTAGGGACATCGTGAATGATGCCACTGGATTACCAGTTGTATGTGGGCACGAGTTATCCCAGGACCTTGGTGCTTATGAAAGAGCTGTCACTGCCGCACTTAACGCCCAACTTTTGCCCATTTGCCGCAGTTTTATAAGTTCTATGATCAGCGAGATAAAAAGAAGGGAAATGAATGCAAGGCTGATAATGCTGAAATGCGATGGAACTGTGATCGGCATAAATGAAGCATTGAAAAAACCGATTGAATCCATCTTTTCAGGCCCTGCGGCAAGTCTTGTCGGAGCATCTTATTTATGCGGCTTGGAAACATGTGCAGTAGTTGATGTGGGCGGAACGAGCACTGATGTTTCAAGCATTGTAAAAGGTGTGCCGGAACTCACGGATACTGGTGCTGTTGTGGGAGGCTGGAAGACCAGAGTAAGAGCAACAAGGATGGAAACATCTGCACTTGGTGGGGATAGTCAGGTATGGGTAAAAGATAAGCATATCTTCATCGGTCCCAGAAGAGTCATGCCTCTATGCCTGGCCGCAGAAAGGTACCCCATGTTCATTGAAAAACTGAAAAAATGCTTAATACCCTCCCGTAGTTCACTGGATATGAACATCCAGCCAGCAAGGATGTACGTGAGGACTGGATTTGATCCAATAGAACTTGATGAGTTCGAAACGGAAGTGCTGGCAGCCATAGGGAATGAACCGTTGACTCTTGAGGAGATCGCATCATCTTCTCGCAGATACCCTTCTTCAGTCATACTTGATAGCCTTATAAGTAAAAGGCTGATACAGCCAATTGGTTTTACACCTACCGATGCACTGCATATACTTGGCGAATATACACGCTGGAATGTGCAAGGATCTTTGATAGGAGCAAGCCAGTTATCTCGCTTTACCAAAAATGATGAGCTGGGATTTGCACTTGCTGTGAAAGAAAAGATGGCACATAGTATTGCATTTGATTTGATGGCATTCCTGCTTAAGGGTGTTGAAAGAAAAGGTATAGAGCAGATAGTTAATGGCTATTTCCCAGCTCGTTTCAAGTTGGATATGCCGGTAGTAATGATCGGAGGACCTGTCGCTTCCTTTAAAGACGAGTTGTCTAAGATAATAGATGCGGACATTCATGTTCCGGAGCATGCGGCGGTTGGTAATGCTGTGGGCGCTCTATTTGGGAAAGGGATAAAGAGAGTTGAAATTTTTATAAGGCCCTTCTCAGTATCTGAACCTGATAGGAACTACTTAGTGTTTTCTCCTTTGGGAAGACACAAACTGGAAACTTATAATGAAGCTCTTAAATATGCAAAAACACTTGGGACTAAAATTGTAAATGAATATATGGATGATTGTGGAGTAAGCAAGCACAATATGGAAATAGAGTTCTCTCAGCAATCGTTTTCTCCAGAGGACTGGAAACATTCTCCCCTTGAAACGAGAATTATAATAATGGCTGTAGGTTACCCTAAGAGACAGAATAATTAACAAAATTATTCAAAACAAACTTTTTTTTAATATAATAAAGTACCGGCTATAAAGTAAAGTTAACAAAAAAAAGAAAAAAGAAAGGAACTCAAGTTTAGAACTTGTAGTTCGCTTCTGGCTTGAATACTTTTACTTCGGACTTGTACAGTGCGAGCATGTCGCTCATGAACTTGTCGGACTCGTCAGTGAGTGCATTGATTGCCTTCTCTGCGTCTGCAAGTGCATTTATTTCGAAGCGGGACATCTGCAACTTACCCTCGGCCTTTGCGCCATTAAGGAT
>DAKU01000169.1:956-3270 GCA_002508425.1 Methanosarcinaceae archaeon UBA470 | reverse complement strand
ACCGGGATTATCAAAGGTGCATATATGAAAATGTACAAGTACAGCCTCGTAGGCAGGAACACAGGCATGGAAATATTGACAAGCCTAAGTACTGGAAGTAGTGCCAGCGCCTCCAGACAGAAAGTCACATTAGATTCACGCATCCACATGGTAGATATGGCAAGACCCAGTGGAATCATCACATGTAACAATATGCCAGCTTCCTGTTTGCCCATGTAAAGCAATAACTCCGCAATGATGATAGCAAGGATCGGGATGGCCACAATTTCCCAGTCTTTCATGGGATGTTTGAACAATGAGAAATTAACCGAGGATTGAATATTTGAATCTTCCATACTATCATCAACAGGACCATCTTTTTCTTTATCTTTTTCCAGCCTTGGCATTTTGTATATTCACCGTTATGACAAAATCTATTCAATAAATAGTGTATTCCACTACAACCTATAGAAATATACAAACAACATCTATTAGCACAGTAATTTCTAAAGTATATAAGTATTATGAAACGGATTTAATTACCGACACATAACCCCTTACAAAAAAAAGTTCATTTGCTTTGGGATCAAATAATGTAATCCACAACCACTCTTTCTTCCTTGATCTTTCCCACAAAACTAGCAACTTTGACGTGTTCTGGGTGTTTTTGATAGGTTTCCAGTGCTTTCTGATCCTTGAACTCGGAATACAACACCACATCAAAAGCAGCTTCCGAAGCTATTACATTCATTCCAACTTCTATATGATCGATCTCAGCTATTTTTTCTTTCAAGCCTTCAAGCATGAGTTTCATCATTTTAGCGTTCTCAACCTTTGTTTTTCCTTCTGCAAGATCTCTTAGCTTCCACATTACGATATGTTTTAACACGATAATTCCTCTACACTATTTACAAACCTTATCTAAAATTTCCGTATTCGTTGCATCTTATTTAAAGAAAACGTCTACACGTTAGAATATATTCAGCAGACATTTGACTATATAGCCTATTAATATATTGGCAACTATAGACTTCTATAACAAAAGAAGTAAAGAGATAAGTAATTTAGCCATACTTCTTCTATTTTCTCGTTAGAGTGCCACTGTCAGTTTCGGTCTCATGGAAGCATTTGAATATTCCAAACTGTAGAAGGCAATATAATTCCCGCTCTCAGTCTGTGCTTTGAGGAAGAAACCAGTGTTTTCATAGGTACCATTTATGTATTCCTGCACAAGCTGAGTAACATCAAAATCATAGTACTTGTTATTGGGCACAGTACTGGCAGGGAAGGTAAGAGTTGCATACGGGTCACTACCCTGAGCAACTCCTTTCATATCATACCAGTTTCCTCCGGCAGTGCTCCAATTAGTACTTGAATTACGATAGTTCCAGCTCACATAGTTAGGACCCCATTCGACCGGCCTGTATACTTCAACTACAGTATCTGAAGTACATGTTGCACCCTCAGGATAGTACCAATAGAGTGAAAGAGTTGCCTTGGATATAGTATCCGTTGTATCGTAACTACTGAGATCGAACAGCATTACATCCCTGCAAATAGATGTGCTCTTTCCTATATCAAGATAAGTTGTAGTGGAAAGCACACTATTTGGAGATGATGCACGCATTCCATTGTCATAAATCGGAGAATAAGTTACTGAACCTACTGTTGCATTCTGGTCGGAATCAGAAAGATCAACAGGAACAGCATCAGGAGAAATAGGTGCACTGACAAACACAGTTAAACTATCAGTTGAAGTCTGACCTTTGTTATCTGTAACTGTAAGTGTTACAGTATAATTTCCGGCAGATGCATAGACATGGGTAGCTGTCATATTGCTAGCTTCAGAAGTAATACCATCAACTGCATTGAAATCCCAGGAATAACTGGTGATGCCTACGTCATCAGTAGAATCACTGCCATTAAAAGTAACAACTGAACCTACTGTTGCATTTTGATCTGCACCGGCATCAGCAACAGGAACATCATCAGGAGAAACAGGTGCACTAACAAATACAGTTAAAGTATCAGTTGAAGTCTGACCTTTGTTATCTGTAACTGTAAGTGTTACAGTATAATTTCCTGCAGATGCATAGACATGGGTAGCTGTCATATTGCTAGCTTCAGAAGTAATACCATCAGCTGCATTGAAATCCCAGGAATAACTGGTGATGCCTACGTCATCAGTAGAATCACTGCCATTAAAAGTAACAACTGAATCAACTGTAGCATTCTGATCTGGACCAGCATGAGCAACAGGAACAGTATCCGGAGAAACAGGTGCACTAACAAACACAGTTAAACTATCATTTGAAGTCTGACCTTTGTTATCTGT
>DAKU01000169.1:0-922 GCA_002508425.1 Methanosarcinaceae archaeon UBA470 | reverse complement strand
AAATCCCAGGAATAACTGGTGATACTTACGTCATCAGTAGAACCACTGCCATTAAAAGTAACAACTGAACCAACTGTAGCATTCTGATCTGGACCAGCATGAGCAACAGGAGCGGCATCTGTTGAATCTGAATCTGAGGCAGAGTTTATTGTTAATTTCGGCTTCTGTGCATCGGTAGACCACTCTGAACTGTAGAATGCAATATAGTTCTCACCCTCTGTTTTTGCCTTGAGGAAGAAACCAGTGTTTTCATAGGTACCATTTATGTATTCCTGCACAAGCTGAGTAACATCAAAATCATAGTAGTGGTTGTCAGGCACTGTGCTTGCCTTGAAAGTTATAGAAGCATATGGTATGCTACCCGGTGAATCATTATTTTTATCATACCAGTTTCCACCGGTGGTACTCCAAACAGTGCCAGAAGCACGATAATTCCAGCTTACATAATTAGGATTCCATTCAAATGGCCTATATATTTCAACTACAGTATCAGAATTACGTGTCTTATTTGCAGGATAGTACCAGTAAAGTGAAAGTGTCGCTTTGGATATCTTATCAGTCGCATTGTATCCGCTCAGATCAAACAGCATTACGTCTCTGCAAAGGGACGTGCTCCTTCCTATATCAAGATAAGTCGAAGTGGAAAGTACAGTATTTGGTGATGACTCACGCAGTCTGTTATCATAAAGAGGAGAATATGTTACCGAGGCTGCACTACCGCTTACAATTACTTTTAAAGTATCGGTATCTTTCTGTCCGGCAGTGTCCGTGACGGTCAGAGTAACAGTGTAGGTTCCCGCAGATGTATATGTATGAGTGGCTGTTACTCCAGTAGCTTCAGAGGTAATGCCATTTGATACATCAAAGTCCCATGAATAAGATGCTATACCCTTGTCATCACTAGATCCACTGCCATCGAAAG
>DAKU01000100.1:21317-22267 GCA_002508425.1 Methanosarcinaceae archaeon UBA470 | reverse complement strand
TTGAGGAGTACTTTAAGGTTTTCTTAGAATATACTGATGTGGATGTAGCATTAGTTGGTGGCGGCCCTGCAAATCTAGTGGCTGCCAGGTACCTTGCTGAGAATGGAATAAAGACCGTGCTTTTCGAGAAGAAATTATCAATCGGAGGAGGTATGTGGGGTGGAGGGATGATGTTCCCCAGAATCGTGGTGCAGGAAGAGGCCCGATATCTCTTGGAAGATTTTGGTATCAATCATAAGGAATATCAGGATGGTTACTATATTGCAAATTCCATAGAAGCTGTGGGGAAATTGATTTCAGGGGCTATTGATGCAGGTGCTCAGATATTCAACCTTGTTGAGGTGGAAGATGTCATGATCCGCGAGGATGACAGAGTGTGTGGTCTGGTCATAAATTGGGCTCCTGTGTCAATGGGTAGATTGGCTGTGGATCCACTTGCTGTTCGTGCGAAGCTTGTGGTCGATGGGACTGGTCATGATTCTATCGTGTGTAACACTGTACAGCGTAAAGTGCCAGGATCAAAGTTCAAGGGAAAGTCTGTGGTTGGGGAAAAGCCAATGTGGGCTGAGGTAGGCGAGCGCATGGTCGTGGATGCCACTGGTGAAGTTTATCCAGGTCTTTTGGTAGCTGGTATGGCTGCTACTGCAGTTTCAGGTTCTCCCAGGATGGGACCCATTTTCGGAGGTATGATGCTGTCTGGTAAAAAAGTGGCTAGTATTGCTTTGGATATATTGCGGTCTTGATTCATATCTACGAAACCTGGGTCTAAAGACGCATATTGTTAGTCTTTTGTCAAGACTTCAGGAAGGAAAAGTTTATGTAAGAGAGATACATGTATAGGGTGCTCGTGTTAACAACACGTGATACCTACTTCGAGCCGGGGTGGGGTAGCGGTTATCCTGTGGCCCTGTGGAGGCTACGATTCGAGTTCGACTCTCGATCCCGGCCCC
>DAKU01000100.1:0-21215 GCA_002508425.1 Methanosarcinaceae archaeon UBA470 | reverse complement strand
AATGGATATTCGCTTGTCAGGCATGCTAGGCACAGATTCTCTTTTTCAATGCCTATTGCACGTACTAATCCTTCTATGCTTAAATATCCAAGTGAGTCGGCATTAATTACAGCCTCTACTCCTGCTATTGTTTTATGGGCTGCTATCAACTCACTTCTAGTACCCATATCTATACCAAAATAACAAGGAGCTACTATGGGTGGGCTGCCAATGCGTGCGTGTATCTCTTTTGCACCTGCACGCCTTACCATATCGATAATACGTCTAGATGTAGTTCCGCGTACTATGCTGTCGTCAATAAGGACAATCCTCTGGTCCTTTATATTGTCAGAGATTGTATTCATCTTAAGGCGTACAGCAGTTTCGCGCATTGCTTGGCCAGGAAGGATAAATGTCCTGCCGATATATCGGTTTTTCATAAGTCCTTCTCTATATTTTATATTAGCCTCGTATGAATATCCGATGGCTGAAGTGATCCCCGAGTCCGGCACTGGTGACACAATATCTGCTTTGACAGGATGTTCACGTGCAAGTTCTCTACCTATCTTCTCACGGACATTATAGACAAGCTTGCCATTGATAATAGAATCCGGCCGTGCAAAGTAAACATATTCAAACACACAATGTGCATGATACTTTTCCTGAACCAGCTGATAACTCTCAAATATATCTTCTTTGAAGACTATCAACTCTCCGGGTTCCACTTCTCTGATCAGCTTTCCATTGAGGGTGTCTACTGCAACGCTTTCTGATGCAACAATGTATCCTCCCTCAAGCTTTCCTATGCATAACGGTTTAAATCCAAGTGGATCGCGAACTGCATACAACTGATCATCGATGAGAATAGCAAGAGAATAGGATCCTACAAGCCTTTTTATCACATTGGAAATTGACTGGATGGGGTCATGGCGCAACAGTTCTTTTACCAGAAGGTGTGCAATTATTTCTGTATCAGAACTAGTGATAAATATTCGACCTTCTAATTCTAACTCATCCCGCAAGACGCTGTAGTTTGCAAGGTTTCCATTATGGGCTATTGCTATAGTTCCACTCTTATAATTCACTATAAGGGGCTGGCAGTTCTCAATTTTTGAGTCTCCGGTAGTAGAATACCTTACGTGACCTACGCCTACATTGCCTTTAAGTTCTATCAGGTCTTTCTTTACATATACTTCGGGTACCAATCCCATACCCTTAATGGATTTAATATGCAATCCATCATGTACTGTAATTCCAGTCGATTCTTGCCCTCTGTGTTGCAAGGCATAAAGGGCATAGTATATTTGGAGAGCGGTGGGGTTGTCTGTAGATGCATGGTTCTGCATCACAACGCCCACTACGCCACATTCCTCTTTCATCTATACCCCTAAAAGAGAGAATAGTATTATTTTTAGAATTTGCACTTACGTTCCCATTTGTAACTTCTCATGCGTGGTGTCCTTCCAAAACCGCATGCAGTACACTGCTTTGTATGGATATTAAGTGATACGCTACCGCAGCGCCTGCATGTAACATGTGTGCGCTTTTGCCTTTTTCCCATTGAGGGAGTACCTTTTGACATTTATCTTCACCTTGTTGAACTTTTTCGTCTCTCTATTAATTATCGCGACAAGTACTATCTATAAGTTGACCGTGTATCAAGTGAACCTCAGATAGTATCATAGGTTAAATATGTTACGGGGATACGTATACTACGTTGTCACCCCTTATTATTACAGTACCGAGTTTTCTGGTCTCGCCCTCTCTCAGCTCTTCAGCTTCCTCGAGAACAAGGTTCATATGTACGTCGTAGCCCTGCAAATTTCCTCTGAACTCGCGGGCGCCTTTCAATCTCACAATAACAGGTGTGTTCAAAGCATTGTTTAGTATATCAAGAGGTCTGTTTCCCATTTAAAGCCGCCTCATCTAAATAAATCAAAGTAGTCCTAAATGATATGTATCAACGGAATGATAGCATTATATTGGTCTCCATTGTGTATAGTCAGATATAAAACTATCGAACATAGCGTTATTATATTGTTGATCTAATTTATAGGGCATAGGTGGCTGTTGACCATAATGTATTTAGGACATTGTCCATATCTCTTGCCATATCCTATCCCTTCAGTTTTTTGTGAAAAAATACATAATGGTGAACATAATGTCTATTACTCCCGTGGTACTAACTATAGCAGGTTCAGACTCAGGTGGCGGTGCAGGTATTGAAGCCGATATCAAGACCTTTGCAGCTTTAGGAGTACATGGCACTTGTGCGATAACTTCTGTCACTGCACAAAATACCACGGGTGTACTTAGTATCTACGATCTACCTCCTTTTGTGATTAGTGCTCAGATAAATGCTGTATGTTCTGACATGGATGTTAAATGGGCAAAGACAGGTATGCTCTCCTCTGCTGAGATTATTGAAGTTGTGTCAAAAGAAGCAAGATCCCAGGGATTATCTCTTGTGGTAGATCCAGTGATGGCAGCTGAAGCTGGTGGTGATCTGTTGCGTAAAGATGCAGTAAGGGTACTTAAAGAGAAGTTACTTTCCTTTAGTAAGGTCGTAACTCCCAACATCTATGAAGCACGTACGCTCTCAGGTATTGATATTAAAGATGTGAATGATGCAAAAAAAGCGGCCAAATTAATTGCAGAGTCAGGTGTCGAAGCAGTCATTGTCACTGGTGGCCATCTGGATGCATCTGATGTGGTATATGAATCTGCTTCAGATACATTCACTGTACTACCAGGCAAGTTCCTGGAAGGAGGCACCCATGGGTCTGGATGCACCTATGCTGCGTCTATAACTGCATTTTTGTCAAGGGGGTATTCTATCGTCGAAGCTGCCATGCTTGCCAAATCCTTTGTAGAAATGGCTATTGTCAGCAGTGCAAAAGTAGGTCGTGGAATGGGTCCTGTGAACCAATTGGGTTCAACTCTTAGAAATGCCCAACGTTATGAAACTCTTCAAAATACTATTTCAGCCGCCAATATTCTGGTATCTTGTAATGAATTCGGGAAACTCATTGCAGAAGTGGGTTGCAATATTGCCATGGCAATTTCCGAAGCATCTACATTAACAGATGTAGTTGGTGTCAGCGGACGGATCGTACGTGTAAAATGTATGCCCTATATTGCAGGTAATGTGGAATTTGGGGGCAGCAGTCATGTGGCAAGAATGGTTCTTGCAGCTATGAAATTTGATCCTTCTATAAGGGCTGCTATCAATCTAAGTTACTCAGAAAAAGTACTGTGTATATGCAGAGAAATGGGGCTTACGATCTCTTCTTTTGACAGGTGTGATGAACCAGAGCAGGTCAATAATATGGATTGGGGTGTGTCCTTTGCAATTGGGAATTTTAATTCAACTGCCTTGAAAAAAGTGCCTGATATCATATATGATAAAGGTAGTGTTGGTAAGGAACCTATGGTACGACTATTTGGTAAAAACGCTGAAGAAGTGGCCCATAAAGCAGTTATAATCGCAAGGCTATACTCCAGTAGCGGCGATATACAATAGTAATAGTTTATATTTAATCTATTTTCCGTAAAAAACACATATAGAAAAAGTTAATTCTTTTAAATGGATGAGAACATGCAGGATTTTATTATAATTGGACATAAAGCTGTAACCACGGGTGGCTTTTCACTTAATGATATGCCTGGTTCTGCAGGAAGGATGGATATCCTCTGTAGGTGTATCAACTCGGTGTTTTTTCTATCTCATGACCTGAGAAGGGACGTACAGGCCCACCTGCTACTTCTAGGTGAGCCGAACTCTCCTAGGCTTATACGTTTCAATGGAGAAAAACTACGCTATCTGAACCCGGATGAAAGAAGTGCAGGAGCCTTAATTAAAAAGGCTCTGGAATTAGACAACATTTCTTCCCTCGAAACCCGCTCAACACCAGGTGTATGGGTGCGTGAAGCTGGCATGCAGACCCTGCTGGACGAATTTGCCAGGGACGGTCGCAAAATATTCTATTTAAGGGAAGATGGTAAAGATATAAGGCATATGGCTGAAGAGACAAAAGATAGTGTTTTTGTCCTTGGTGACCATCTTGGGCTTACGGAAGATGAAGAAAGTCTTGTACTTGAAATGTCTGCGGGTACTATCTCCTTAGGGCCGCTTTCATTACATGCAGATCATTGTATCATCCTTATACATAATGAGCTTGATAGGCTTACAACAAGCCAGATAGAAAGATAACAGTTTTATGCTGGTTTGCCATTAGAAGACCAGGACATAAATTCAGAGTGATCAGATGAGCATATTCGATACCGCTAAGATGATAATCCATGAAGGGCCGATCTGTGACCATTGCATGGGAAGGCAGTTCGCAAAGTTGTCTACTGGCCTTACCAATGCCCAGAGAGGCAATAGTCTTAAGGTGGCCCTTGCCATGGAAGGGCACCGTATTCATAAAGAGGAAGGAGATGATTCTCTTCTTCGGGAACTTGTTCCCAGTTGTAGTTATGCACGTAAGGTGCTAGGCGTGAGCGCAGAGGACGAGCGTTGCTGGGTATGCCTTGGTTTGTTCAATGATCTGGAAAAATGGGCAGATCTTGCTGTTGCTGCACTTGATGGTTTCGAGTATTCCAGTTTCCTTGTAGGTACCAAAGTAAGTGGTCTTCTTAGTGAGAATGAGGAGATCCTCTGGAGTGAATGCGGTATTGCTCATGCTGAACAGTTAAAGACTGAAATGAACAGGGAAGTGGGGAAGCTTATTGCCTCCAAAACAGGCAAAGCTGTTGAGTTCGAGCAGCCCGAGATAGTTGTGATGCTTGACCTTGCTTCTGAAACCCTAAGTCTACAGATCAAATCTCTTTACATCCAGGGTCGCTACAAGAAGCTTGTAAGGGGGATTCCACAAACAAGATGGCCATGTCGCAATTGTAAAGGAAGGGGATGCGAAAGATGTGGTTTTACAGGTAAGCAATACCCGGAATCTGTAGACGAGCTGATTAAAAAAGATGTTATCGCTGTAGCGTATGCAGCTGATACTGCATTCCACGGTGCGGGAAGGGAAGATATTGATGCTCTTATGCTCGGCAGTGGCAGACCTTTTGTGGTGGAGGCTATTAATCCGAAAGTTCGTACTATTAATCTGAAACAGCTTCAAGAGGCAATTAATTCTCATGCCTCCGGTAAGGTGGAAGTGCATGGGTTGCAGATCGTATCAAAGGATATGGTAGAGAAGCTAAAATCAGCTCATGCGGATAAAGTATATAACCTTAAAGTTACATTCACTGACCCAGTTTCAAAGGAAGAATTACTATCAGCACTGGAAAGTCTTTCAGGTGCAGAGATTCAGCAAAGAACGCCCCAGCGTGTATCTCACAGAAGGGCTGATCTAATCCGAAAAAGGTATGTGCATACCATAGAACTTTTAGGATTGGAAGCAGACCATGCGATGGTGAGGGTCAGGTGCGAAGGCGGTCTCTATGTCAAGGAGCTTGTATCCGGTGATGAAGGACGGACTGTTCCGAGTCTTACCGGGATGCTAGGTAAACAGGCAACCGTTATGGAACTTGATGTAGTAAATGTTGATATTTGAACTATTATCCATTAATCACAATATATACAACGGAGAAGAATTATGTCACATGGTGAGAGACACTGTACAAGGTACAAATTGAAGAAGACCATAAGGGAAAGAGGAATTTCCCCTGTAAGTAAGGCCATTCAGGAATTCAATAACGGACAGATGGTACACATTGATATAGATCCAAGCGTCCAAAAAGGAATGCCAAACCCCAAATTCCAGGGAAGCACAGGCAAAGTACTTGGCCAGAGGGGAAGAGCTTATTTATTGCAGGTGAGGGACGGAAACTCTATGAAAGAGGTAATTTCTCTTCCACAGCATCTGAAACCCCAAAAGTGATGGTATTTTATACCTCCACTAGCAATGGTTTAGCTTATTATCGATAGATATATCTTGATGAGTGAGAATAAGTATATGTTTATCGATATAGAGTTCCACATACTGTAAGATACATTAAGAGTGTATTTAGATGATAGTAAAGAACATTCTAAGTGAAGAACTTCTGACAATCTCAGAGGTCAAGGAGATGCTCAATGAGATCATGGAGGAGCGCCTAAGTAAAGAGGAAGAGCTCCGGTATGAGCTACGTAAGGCTATAAACCATGCAGAGATGTTCTCACGGATGAGCGCCCAGAAGTCAAGGGAACTCGTTAACAAGCTCATGGAGCTGGAAAAGATGAAACCTGAGATCGCTGTAAGGATAGCTGATCTCGCTCCTCAGAGCAGGGATGAGCTTAGGACCCTGTACGCAAAGGAGAGGTACACACTTTCCGAATCCGAGCTGGATTCGATATTGGACCTTGTGAGTGAGGCAGTAGAATAGATTTATATTTGAAAATCTCATTTCTATTTTGATTTTGTACGCAATCATTAGCGGTTAGTTTCACGGAAGTGTTTAGTATGATGACGAGGGGAAAATCACCTGATCGAGAGGATTATGCATGGATCATAGATTACCTGCCTTATGGCAGTAGTGTGGATTCCAAGCCGTCCTATCAGAAAAAGCCTATCGTTCAGGCTGTAGGGGAAAAACACTTTGTTCTCATGGAACTAGTGCCAAAAGAGAACTCAGTGCCTCAGATTCAGTCAAGGGTTTACATTGGTGAAGGTGATCGTGATATCATCGACCATGTCAAGCACAGGATCAGTTTCAATGAGCTAAGTCATGGGTCTCAACTAGAACTTCCATATATACTTGAACAAATGGTGCTTCTTGATGAGCAGCGTTTTGTGGATTTCTTTAACGATGCGCATCCGATCACCAATCGGTTACACATGTTGGAATTACTTCCGGGCATTGGAAAGAAACTCATGTGGGCTATCATTGATGAACGCAAAAAAGGCATGTTTACCAGTCTTAAGGAACTCCATGGAAGGATTGGAGGCCTGCATTCTCCTGAGAAAATCATATCTAACCGTATAATCGATGAGCTCAAGGATGATAATATCAAATACAGGCTTTTCACCATACCTCTGCGCCGTACTAAGCAGGAATAAAGGGTGAATCGATCCTTGGTCCATAGTATACTGCGCCATTATGGCATACATGGAGGGCAGCATGATCAGCACTTTCTTGTGGATGAGGGGATCCTGGATAGGATAGTTGAATCTGCGCATATTGTTCCAGGCGAGACTGTTCTGGAAATTGGTGCTGGTATAGGCAATCTTACAGAGCGTTTATTGCCTCTTGCAAATAAAGTAATAGCAATAGAACTTGATCCGAAGCTTGTAGCCGTATTGGAAGATCGGTTCAAAGATCAAGAAAAGCTACAGCTCATACATGGTGACGTGCTGGAGGTAGCATTACCTCCTTTCGATAAAGTGGTTGCAAATCTTCCATACTCTATTTCTTCAGAAATCACATTCAAGCTATTCAAGCATGATTTCAGGTTAGGCATACTCATGTATCAATATGAGTTCGCCCAGCGCATGGTTGCAAAGTCTGGGTCAGGAGACTATAGCAGATTAACAGTTAACACTGCATACTTTGCGGATGCTTCAATTATAATGAAGGTTCCAAAAGGCGTTTTTTCCCCTCCGCCTCAAGTAGAGTCTGCGGTAGTAAAGATCTGTCCTCGTCCTGCTCCTTTCCCTGTAACCGACAGAGACTTTTTCCTAAATTTTGTTACGGCTATTTTTACTAAAAGAAGAAAGAAAATAAAGAATGCCATTATAGAAAGCAATCACATGCTAGGCATACGGGATGTCAAAAAGGTTGTTTCCAAACTGCCGGAGGATATGATGACATTAAGGCCTGAGAACCTGGATCCGGCACAACTTGCTGCTTTATCCAATATGATACTTGCACTGCAGCAGGAGGCATGATGCCCTGCCTCACCTACAGAAATGCCTGTGTGGAATTTGTAGATGATGTTTATGAGCCTGCTGAAGACTCTTTTCTACTTGCGGATGCAGCTCTTGTTTTTGTAAATAGGGGCATAAAAATACTGGAAATAGGCGCCGGCACAGGTTTTGTTTCTGCGGTAATACAAGCTAATATGGATGTGGATCTCCTTGCAACAGACATAAATCCACATGCTGTGAAATGCGCATCTGTTAATGGCGTTCCGACCATTAGAGCGGATATGTTCTCTGCTTTCAAGCCCGTTCAGTATTTTGATATGATCATTTTCAATCCTCCTTATCTTCCTACTTTAGAAGAGGATAAGGTCCCCGGTTGGCTTAACTATGCTTTTGACGGCGGTGTCGACGGCACAGATTCCCTTCGCAGGTTCCTTGAAAATGTTGGACTTTATCTCTGTCCAACTGGAATCGTATTGCTTCTTATTTCTTCGCTCACTGGTGTAGAGCAGACAATATCCTGGATGCAAGAAGTTGGTTTTGAAGCAGAGGTAGTGGCGAGAGAAAAGTGCTTTTTTGAGGAGCTGGTAGTATTGAAGGGCACTTTAAAGAGCAAAAATCGATGAGAAATGTGTAAAGTGACCTTTATAGGTCACATAAAGGAATCTATCAATTCATCTACTAGAGCATGATCCTTTGCCCTGCTTATTAGCGTTCCCTCTTTAAGTGCACTAAACCCGTCTTCAAGAGTAGTTTTTTCTTTCTTGTAAAATATGCCGATGGGAATCTTATCTCCCCATTCCAGAGATCTCTTAAAAGCAGTTATCCGGTCATCAGGCACATATCCTTCTTCATCAAGCCTATACACTCTTTCTGCATACCACTTGAATGTGTTGAGTTTATTAAAAGATACGCAGGGTTGCAGGATATCTACTAATGCGAAGCCCTGATGATTAATCGCTTCTTCCAGAATACCTGTCAGATGTTCGATATTTCCTGCATATCCTCTTGCCACAAAGGAACAATCCAGGGAGATTGCAAGAGCGAGAGGATTAAGTGGTGTATTAACCACTCCGTGGGTCTGAATCTTGGTCTTCATACCAAGTTCGCTTGTAGGAGATGCCTGGCCTTTGGTAAGGCCATATATCTGGTTATCATTTACTATAGTAGTTATGTTCGGGTTACGCCTGATAGCATGAATAATATGATTTCCTCCTTCTCCGTAGGCATCCCCGTCACCGCCTACAGTGAGAACTGTCAATTCATGGTTGGCTATTTTTGCTCCAGTAGCTGGTGGCAATGTTCTTCCATGCAGTCCGTTAAAAGTATTACATTTCATATAATGGGGAAGCTTACCTGCCTGTCCTATGCCAGATACAATAAGAACTTCATTTGGTTCCTTTCCGAGGTTCACCAGTGCTTTCTTGATAGCTTTCAGGATTGCAAAGTTCCCGCATCCAGGACACCATTCCGTTTCGATGTCAAGATAGTCATCCATTGTAACCATCAGATCACCTTCTTTTCTCGCAGGGCACGTATTAAGTATCCAGAAGTGAAGGGCATACCGTCATACCTCAGCAAGTTCATATCAACAGGTATATCGGCCTCTGTTTTCAATATCTTTGCAAATTGGCCAGTCGCATTACTTTCCACACACACGGTAGTTCCTTTTTTCAGTATTATACTCCTTATGGCTTCCTTGTTCATTGGGAATATATGGTTGAAATGTATGAGGTTCAGACTTTGTCCTTCTTTGTTCAGGAGATCCACTGTTTCTGTAAGGGGGCTATATGATGATCCCCATCCAACAAGTGTAACATCTGCTTCATGAGGTCCATATACTTCAGGTGCTTCCATTTCTTTCGTAAGTCCATTTAATTTCCTCATCCTTTTTTCCATCATGCTGATGCGGTTATCAGCTGTCTGGTCAATATGTCCCTCTTCATTATGTTCGTCACTATCTGCAACGACAACATGTTTACTCTGGCCAGGAAGGGCACGGGGTGAAATGCCATCAGGAGTAATAGTATAGCGTTTGTATGTTTCCATAGATCCAAGTTCGTCATCAGACAACAGATGTCTATCAATTGTGATCTTTGAAGCATCGAACCGCTCACATGTGAACTGTGAATCTGCAAGGTACTGATCACTCATGATGAATACGGGTATCTGGTACTTGTCAGCCAGGTTAAAAGCCTTTGCTGTGAGGTAAAATGCGTCATCAGGGGTTTTTGGGGCAAGTATACACCGCGGGAACTCTCCTTGTGCAGCATGCAATGCGAACAAAAGGTCACCCTGTTCGGTCATTGTAGGCAGCCCGGTGGCAGGTCCCGGGCGTTGGCCAAGGAATATGACTGCAGGTGTTTCGGTCATGCCCGCAAGTCCCAAGGCCTCAGCCATAAGGCAAAATCCTCCTCCTGATGTGGTAGTCATGGCTCTGGCACCAGCAAAAGAGGCTCCCAATACCATGTTCAGAGCACTAATCTCATCTTCTGCCTGTTCCACTACAACATTGAACTTATCTGCATGTGCAGCTATATAGTTCATAACTCCCGTAGAAGGCGTCATGGGATACGAGGCGAGGAATTGCACGCCTGCTGCAAGCGCACCAAGCCCCACGGCATCGTTTCCATCTATGAGCATCGTCTTTGTTTTTTGTTCGACTTTTTCAAAAGAGTATTTGCATTTTGCAGAATAGTTTTCCTGAGCATATTCATAACCAGCTCTTGCAGCTTTTATGTTGATGTTGATTATGTCTTCTCCTTTTTTTGCAAAAGTATCCTTTAGAATATCTTCCAGAACTTTCAGATTACAGCAAAGCAGGCCCAGTACAGCTCCTGTAGCTACAGTGCTTGCATACAGTTTGCTACCGCCTATGTCTTTTGCTATCTTTTGGAATGGTACATTGAATATCTGTCTGTTATCATTTGTAATTTTCACTTCTTCTCTGTCAAGCAGCACTACTCCATCATTGAGCTCCTCCATGTGCTTTTCAACTGATGCACTGTCCAGTGCTATCAACAGGTCCAACCTATCGGAAATTGCTTTGATTGGACTATCACTTACTCTTATCTGGAAATAATTATGCCCTCCGCGCACTCGCGATAAATAATACTGCGTTGAAAAAACGTATAAGCCACTTTTCTGAAAGGTCTGGGCCAATGCAAGTCCTATCGTTTGTATGCCTTGGCCGGCTTCCCCCCCCACTCTTATGTTTATATCATGGTCCATTTTCTCCTCCCAGCAAATTTTACTATGTTAATCATGTGGTTTTTATGGTACTATATCTTGTGGATAAAATAGTGCAAGCTGTAAATATATGCATCATCTTACTTTAAATATTATCCAGGGCATGCTTTTATAAAGCTTAGTCCAAGTTTTAATAGGGATTACTCTACACTACGTATGTTTAAAAATATCTTTTTTTATCAAGGACGAGCAGGTATATATACTTACAATTATAATAACAGGATTATATAATATGTCTTAATGAACTTCGGTGATACTATGGAACGCGTCCCCACAGGTATAGCAAATCTTGATAAAAAAATAGGTGGAGGCTACCCGCGTGGAAAAGGGATACTTTTAACAGGTGTTCCGGGTACCGGTAAGACTATATTTGGTCTCCATCTGTTGTACCAATCCTGTTCGGATGGTAAGAAGTGTGTACTCATAGCAACCGAAGAATCTCCAGAAGATTTACTTGAACAGGCTGGAATGCTTGGTTTGAAACTGGAACCCTTTTTGGAAAAAGGTCTGCTCACTATTAAACAGGTGCTGGAAATAAGAACAGGAGTTGTAGCCAGGGCAGCGCATCTTGTAGATGGGTTCAATAACACCGAGATCGATCTTATCGAGGAGTGTAAGCTTGACAGGTCATTCAGGCATGATCAAGTAGGTTTTAACATTGGTGAGATGGATCTTGTAGATGTGATAAAACTGATTCCTGATGGTACAGAGGTAGTGGTTGTGGATAATCTTGGAGTACTTGCCTTTGGTTTGGACATTAAGCAGTTCAGAGACAAGTTTGATACTCTTAACCGTGTGCTAGCTTCTAAGCAAGTCACTGTAGTGTATGTAATGGATGATGCTGCGTATCAGTTAACTCATCAGATAGCTGATTATTCTACCCATGGAGCTATAAAATTGTTCATTAAGGAGAACCCATATACCGGAAAAATGGAACGCTTCCTAAGTATCCCAAAAATGCGTAGTACATCAATATCATTGGACTTTATCTTATTCGATATCACAGCCTCAGGTATAGAACTGAAAAGTTCAAAGGGTAAGCTTGTAGATGTGGGTTAAGGAGGCAATGTATCGGGTGAACTGCAATATGCGGTTGTTGCATCGCGCAGTATAACCATTTCAAGGGAGGATACACAGCTTCTTTCAGGACATGGGTTTATTAGTGTTTAAATGAAAATATATATGTGGCAGCAGCATCGATTTATAAGGGGTAGGTAATATGCCAAATGAACCAAAATCTAAAGTGCTTATAGTAGATGATGAGCCCATGAATGTGGAACTCCTTCAGGCATATTTGGGCTCTGAATATGTTTCTGTTTCTGCATCAAATGGCAAAGAAGCACTTACAAAGGTGAATGAAGAAAAACCGGACATTGTGCTGCTAGATATAATGATGCCTGAAATGGACGGTTATGAGGTATGCAAGCTCATTAAGGCTGCTGAAGTTACTAAATTCTTACCTATAGTTATGGTAACAGCTCTCTCTAACAGGGAAGACCGAATAAAGGGTGTAGAGGCTGGAGCTGATGATTTCCTTATAAAACCAGTAGACAAAGTGGAACTGACTGCAAGAATAAGGTCTCTTCTTCGAATTAAACACCTGCACAACAGTTTACAACAGGAAAAGGACAAACTTCAGATGCAGAACCGCGTCAGGTCTGTGCTGACAAGGATAATTCCAACTCTTTTCAAAACCGTACCATTGGAACAGAAAAACATGATCATTCATCAGATAACACATATGGTAGTGGAATCAATGTTAGAAAATCTAATAGATGAAGATCTTAAAACTAAAAATAATCCTCTTGGAGAGGTATGTTGCCTGTTGATGAACCAGCTTGGAGGCAGCTTTGAATTCACACCTGCTCCAGAAGATAAAGCCTCTTTTTACTTAAAGGGAACCAAATGTCCTTGGGGGGCTCAGGAAGCACAGTTGAATCCAATTCTGTGCAATCTGACAAGAGGAGCTTTTGCAAGATTGGCTGAAAGAATAGGTGATGAAATGGATATTGAAGTGCTTTCAACAATGGGCAATGGCGATGAGGAATGTATTTTCAAGCTTAGCAAGCAAGGATAATTTTCAATAATGTGTGACCTTTGCCTGCTTTAATGCAGGTCAAGTATTCTAATGGCAAGATGTGCGGCATTTGCGCCGTTATCAATACCTACACTTGCTACGGGCACACCAGGCGGCATCTGAGCAATTGATAATAATGCGTCAAGTCCCATCATTTTTGCACTCACTGGCACTCCTATTACCGGCTTTTTAGTTTTTGACGCAATAACTCCCGGTAATGCGGCAGATAACCCTGCAATTGCAATAAATACCTTGGCACTGCTTCCTGCAATATATTCATCAAGGGTATCTGGATTGCGATGTGCTGAAATCACCTGCACATCATAAGTATACTTACTATCATCCAGTATACTTGTTACACGGTTCGTTATGGCACGGTCCGATTCTGATCCCATTATTACTGCTATATCTATCATTATTATACTTCCTCAGGGAAACTTGCCCTTTCCGCTAAGTTCCTGCTGTCTTTCTATGCTCATTTCAATGAGTATTTTAAATATCGATTTCACAGGATTTGTATCGAGATTAAATTCTATGGCATTATCCACTGCTCTTTCAAGGACTACCTTATTCTGGGTCTCGTCGTTGATCGCCAGACCTGTCTGTATCTTCGACTCAAGTACTTTTTCTGCAAGTTCTGTGCGTTTCTTAATGAGGCCAACAATATCCCTGTCTATCTGTTGGATCTCAGCACGTACTTCTTCTATGGAACTCATTTGTGATCACAGCCGGCGAGTTTTTTTGCTTTTTTATTATATATCTTAGTGCTTATCAGGCTTCCGCTTATCCCAAGCTGAGACCAGCTTTCTTTTAGTTTTGACCCGGAAGCAGTATCCACAAGTGCCACATAAGAAGGTCCTGTGCCCGAAAGCGTAACTCCTTTTACTCCTGCCTCCAGGGCCAACATCATTGGTTCTGTCTCAAAACCCAGAGCACCACAATAGAGGAATCCATTAAGGGTCATTGCCTCTTCATAGTTTCCCTCTAAGGCCAGCTTGTATGCCATATCTACCCACGGTGCAATTGATCGTGACCTTGCTACGTTGGTTGTCGCACTAAAAGACTTTTTGTCAGGTGCAAATATAAGTACGTCTTTTTCTATTTCTTCTCTGTGTTCCAGTTCTTTTAATTTATTATCTGTAACCACTATCCCACCAAAAAAGGACGCACATGCATCGTCAAAGGCACCGGTTATGCTAACACCTACATCCAAAGCAGCTTGTACTCCAATTTTTACTGCATTAAGTGGGTCCATTTCTTCACCTAAGGCATCCAACGTGGCAAGGACTGTGGCATTAGCTGCCGCACTGCTGCTCTTTAAACCACTGGCAAGAGGAATTTCACTTTTAGTCTTAACAGAACCATGCATGTCTACATTGAAATATTGTAGTACCAGTTCTACAGTTCTCTTTATCAGCCGTGTATCAGCATCAGGTATGCCCTCGATTGTACCTGCGATGTCTCCTTTGCCATCATAAAGTTCTATATCGGCAAATGTTTTCAGGTCCACTGCAAAAGCCGAACCTTTCCAGGTAGCTATCGCATTTACTACTGTGCCCGCACCCAGGGCATATGCATGTCCCGTATAACTCATTGAATCCTTTCCTTTGAACCAGTTTTTTCCTGCAATGTCTTATTTTTGGAACTAAGTATTCATTATGATATTTAAACTATGGTCAAAAATACATTGATTTGTAACCTTCAATCGTGTTAATTCATGCCGCCCGTGTGTGTAGAACAATAATTTTATAACACATACATGTAACTTATAGTAACAATCCTCTGGTAGAAGAAAAATGTGCTCAGAATGAAGCAATCTCATATTCTACTATTGGCATCAACAGTTAAAGCGTGCGTTCTTAGATAGATCGTATGCATTCTGTGCTGTTACCAGCCAGAGACTTTCAGGCACATTGCCTGGTTCCAAAAATTGTAATGGCTTGTCGGTTTCAGAACATGAATGTTTGGAATGATGCCTTCAGAGGAGGCGATTCTTATTGCATTGGGTTTACTATTATCAATGCATACTATAGGCAGGATTACGGAGTAGATCAGATGAATGAAGTAGTGTTTGGAACAAAGGACGACAAGCAACTTATGTACCTTCCGCAGAAGTGCATAGGCTGTGGAACCTGCGTCATGGCATGTCCTAAAGGAATCATTACTATCGGTTCCGTGGGGGCTGTTGCCAGAGGTCTTATAGACAAGGACTATCTGGAAAACGATCCATCAGGTTGTATCATGTGTGGCATATGTGCCAAAACCTGTCCCACCGGCGCATTGGATATGAGGCAAGGTGGGAAATCTATCAATGACAACACCTACGTAAGCTTTTCCCTGAAACCAACAACTGTGAGTGAAAGTTGTGTACATTGTGGATTGTGCGAACAGATATGCCCGCAGGGGTGCATTGAGGTAAGGCAGTGGCTGGCATCAGACGGCAGTGCGAAAGTCGATGGTGAGACCAAGATCAATAACGATTGTTGTGTGCACTGTGGCTGGTGTGCTTCAGTATGTCCCGTAAATGCTATCACTGTGCAGAAGCCGTTTGCTGGAACATGGGTAAGAAATGAGGAAACCTGTACAGCTTGTCGCTCATGTGTTGATACATGCCCATGCAATGCTCTTTTCAATCCGGAGTGGGAAGCCGGGGAGAGAGTGGATAAGGTAGCTCAGCGTGCTGATGCATGTATCTACTGTGGGGCATGTGATATGGCTTGCCCAGTAAATGCTATTACTGTAACTAAGACCCAGATTGTTCCCGAAGTGGATAAGAAAACTATCCTCGAGAAAAAGTTGCTCAATGTCAAGGCACCTAGGCCCACGCTTACTTCTGTGCTGATGACAGATGAGGATGCTTGTCTTGGTTGTGGCAACTGTGTTATTATGTGCCCAGTGAATGCTCAGGCCAACAAGAACCTTGCTGCAGGATATCTTAATGAAGTAGAGAGCAAGAAGATTCTTGAGGTGAGGAACGGTACCGTCAAGGTGGTTAACCAGGACGTATGTGGCTCAGATGGTGCTTGTATCATGATCTGTCCTGTGAATGCCATTTGGTTCGAGAGAAGGGAGTGTTAGATATGGCTGGAACTATTGCAATTAAAAATGGTTATGTGTTCGATCCTCTAAATGAAGTTAAAGGAGAGAGGATGGATGTTTTCATCAGAGATGGAAAGGTTGTAAGGGAGCTTTCTGCCACCGAGATGGATAATGCAAAGGTCATAGATGCAAGCGGTATGACTATCATGGCTGGTGGTGTAGATTCTCACTCACATGTTGCCGGTGCGAAGGTCAATGCTGGTAGAATGATGAGGCCAGAAGATCACTACAAGAGTTACATGAAGAAAACTCCAATCACGCATTCTGGATCCGGTTACACTGTTCCTACTGTTTATCTTGGGGGATATGAGTATTCCAAGATGGGGTACACTACTGTGTTCGAAGCAGCTGTGCCACCTATGGAAGCTCGCCATACTCATGAAGAGATGCGCTCAACACCCATGTTGGATATGGGTGGGTACCTTGTATTGGGGAACAACTGGTTCCTTATGAGATATATGAAGGAAGGAGACTTCGAAAAGGCAGCAGCATATGTAGCCTGGATGATGAAGACCCACAAGACATACGGTATAAAATGTGTGAACCCAGCTGGTGTAGAGAACTGGGGTTGGGGAGAAAATGTTCACTCTCTGGACCAGGCTAACATCCACTTTGAGGTCACGCCAACGGAAATCATCAAGAACCTTACAGAAATCAATGAGTATCTTGGTTTCGCAATGCCGCTGCATCTGCACGCCAACAATCTAGGCCATCCGGGCTGCTGGGAAACCACAAAGGAATCTCTTAAAATACCAAGTAATGTGAAGGCTAAACCCAATGTGGATGTGGAATGGGCAGAAACAAAGATGAATGCAAAGAGGCATGAGTCCGTTTATCTAACGCACTGCCAGTTTAATGCATTCGGTGGAACTTCATGGAGAGATTTCGAATCCGGTGTGAAGGGTATAACTGACTATGTTAACAGTGTAGATCATGTTGTCATGGACAGTGGCTGTGTACCATTCGGTGAAGCAACTTGCATGACCGGCGATGGGCCTTCCATCCATGACCTAAGTGTACTGACTGGTAACAAGTGGTCCAACACAGATGTTGAGTGCGAATGCGGTTCAGGTATACTCCCATTCACATATCTTAAGACCAACGCGGTACACAGTGTGCAGTGGGCAATGGGTCTGGAAGTACTATTGTACGTAAAGGATCCCTGGAAGTCCATTATGACTACTGATAGCCCTAATGGTGGTCCTTTCATAAAGTATCCGCTGGTTATGGCATGGCTTATGTCTGCTAAGTCCAGGCAGGATACCATGAAAGAATGTCATAAATGGGCTCAGGACAGGAGCGGTATTGGCGGCGAGGAGAGGGAAATGTCCCTTTACGATCTTGCGATCCTCACCCGTGCCAACCCTGCAAGGACCATTGGTATGGCATACAGGAAAGGAACTCTTGGTGTGGGAGCTGATGGTGATGTGTGCATTTACAACATTGATCCGACAAAGCTCGATGTGAATGACTATGAGACCTTGATCAGGAACTTGCAGAACTCAGAATACACCATTAAGGATGGAGAGGTCGTTGCCCGTCAGGGTGAGATCGTGGCAATACCTGAGAAGAGGACATATTACGCCGACATCAATGTCCCAGATGCTGATGAAAAACACATGCTTGAAGATGTAAAGGAGTGGTTCAAGTACTACACCTTAGGCTTCTCTAACTACCCGACGCCTGAAAGGTACCTTGCAAATCCAACTCCAATGACCGTGAATCCGTTGAGGTGAGTCAATGGCAGAAGTTACACTTAGACCAAAAAATGAGATTGATATAATGGTGGAAGCAGAGGTCATAAATCCTGACAATTTTGCCGGCAAGAGTGCAAAAGAGATAGGTGCACTGATTGTATGGCAGGGTCCAAGGGAATTTCCTCTTTCCAATTTCTTTGACGTACAGGGCAACGGAGGAAGCTCTGCACAGGAAACTACTATCATTGTCGATGGTGATGTTCCAAGAGTTAAGAGGATCGGACAGCAGATGACCGCTGGAAAGGTAATCATAAAAGGCGATGCAGGAATGCACGTTGGTTCAGAGATGGCCGGAGGTGAGATTGTTGTTGAGGGTGATGCAGAGTCCTGGGCAGGTATGGAAATGAAAGGCGGTCTGCTTCATATCAAAGGTAACACCAAGGATCACGTAGGATGTGCATATCGTGGCAGCTGGCATGGCATGACCGGTGGTCGTATTGTCATTGATGGTAATGCAATGAACCAGATCGGCGGCGGGATTAGCGGTGGAGAAATCATCATCAACGGTAACGTTGACAATTTCTGCGGTATCCGTGCAAATGGTGGTCTCATCGTTGTAAAGGGAAATGCCTTCAGGACCGTGGGTGCTGAGATGACCAATGGTATAATTGTTGTGGGAGGCCACATTTCCAGGTTCACTCCGGGATTCCAATACCAGGTCGTAGAAAAAGATCTCAAGTTCGGCGACATCGAATGTCCAGGTGAGTACAAGAAGTTTGCAGGCGACTATGCAATGCCCCAGAAAGTAAAAGGCACAATGTATGTATCAAGTGAGTTCAACGGAGGTCTGTAAAATGGTGTGCATTGAAGCATTGCTTAATAGTGGAAGTACCATCGATGAAGGAAGGCTTGCCAAAGGCGGTAGCAAATATACTGACGCATACATAAAGGAATGTGCTGTCTGCTGGCTTAATGAAATGGATTATGCAGCATTGGGATTCCCTGAGAAGGTAAAGGTTATAAGAAGGGATGGGCAGCGTTCAGTTGTAGTATACACCAAATGTACCAACGACATGAGGTGCGGCCAAGTTTTCATGCCAAGGGCCATATGGTGCAATGTGGTAGTTGAGCCATCTACCTTCTCCACGGGTTCACCTTTGTACAAAGGGAGTCTTGTGACCATAGAGCCTTCTGAAGGTGAAGTGCTTAGTGCGGAAGATGTTGTTCTCAAGTTGTACATGGGAGGTGAATAAAATGGTTGCAAGGAATATTATATGTCCGGTATGCGGTGCATCATGTGATGATATCGTTGTGGATTTTAAGGGTGATACTATTGATGTCCAGAACGCCTGTAAGATGGGTAATGCCAAATTCCAGGAAGTTGTGAGCCATCATAGGATAAGAGAACCCCTGGTAAGAGAGAATGGCAAGCTGAGGCCTGCAACATGGGATGAAGCTCTGGATAGGGCTGCTCAGATCCTGGTAAAATCCAGAAGGCCCTTTTTCTTTATGGGTAGTGAAACATCCATCGAGGCTCAAGAGGTTGGTTTGCACATGGGAGAATATCTTGGTGCGGCAGTTGACTCTAATGCCACTATCTGTCATGGACCTACAGCAATGGGTATACAGGAAGCAGGCAGGTCAGGAGCTACAGCAGGACAGTCAAAGAATAGGGCTGATATGATCATCTATTGGGGAACAAATCCTTTGGAATCCATGCCCAGGCACATGTCCAGATATGGTGTTTTTCCAAGAGGTTACTGGACTAAGAAGGGCAGGTTCGACCGTACTGTCGTTACGGTAGACCCCAGAAAGACTCCAACAACCGAGGCATCTGATTTGCATGTGCAGCTTAATCCTAATACTGACTATGAGCTGCTGAGTGCATTGTTTACTATCGTCAATGGTAAGAAGCCTCATCCTTCAGCTGAAGAGATAACCGGTATTCCTATTGAAGTCATGGAACAGGTTGTCACAATGATGAAGGAGTCAAATTTCGTGTCCATCTATGTAGGTCTTGGTGTATCTTCATCGTACGGAAAGCACAGGAACATCGAGATTGCACTGAACCTCGTAAAGGAAATGAACAATTATACCAAGTGTGTCCTAGGGGCACTGAGAGGGCACTGCAACGTAGCGGGTTTCAACCAGCTTGCATCTTATCTCTATGGCTATCCTTTTGGTTTGGATTTCTCAAGAGGCTACCCGAGATACAATCCCGGCGAGTACACCTGCGTGGACCTGCTGCGCGAAAAGGACACGGATGCTACACTGGTGATGAGTGCTGACCTTGTGGATCACATTCCTGCAGAAACTGCAGAATATATGGCACAGATACCGACGATATGTATTGACATTGCACCCTGCCCAACTGTCACTGTTTCTGAAGTAGTGTTGCCAGGTGTTATCGATGCTATGGAATGTGATGGTACCTTCTACAGGCTAGACGATGTTCCAGTCTACTTCCAGCCTTTCACGGAATCTCCATTCCCTTACACAAAGAGCAATGAAGACACCCTGAAACAGCTTTTCGACAGAGTTAAGAAACTCAAGGAAGCATGAGAGAGAACCAGCACGCAAATAGTTCTTCTGTTAAGGAGGAATCCATGAGGGATGAAGGTATTGTTCCTTCTTCTCTCTATACTACTATAGCGTGCACCGAGATCTCCGGCGACCAGAGAAAAAAAATAGAAGCGGATGTTATTATTGAAGAGGTATTTGACCTTTTCATTAATGATGTCCACCTCACTACTTTTTATGCAAGTCCTAGGGAACTTGAGGAGCTTGCAGTTGGATTCATGGTATGTGAAGGCTTCATCGGCAGAGATGATCTCCAGAATATACTTTCTATTGATATAGTTCCTAAAAGGATTGATTGTAAGATTGATCTCGATACTTCTCAGCTGTTTAACCTCGGGCGTGTGGAGAGGTGTGGTACGACACTTTTTACTCCCAAGAGCCGTCCTTTATTGCCTAAGGATGTGTTTTTCAGTCCACAGGTCGTATTCAATGCAGTGGGGAAACTGAAAGAATGGGGCAATGCCTGGAAAAAGACCGGTGGCGCTCACTCATCACTGGTATGTGATACCTCAGGTAAGATTCTTGTGTTCTGTGAGGATATAGGACGCTCCTGTTCTGTGGACAAAGCGGTGGGGAAAGCATTGCTTGAGGGCATAGATATTTCCAGGTGTGCGCTTGTCACTACGGGCAGGCTTGCGGGTACTATGGTCTCAAAGGCCATATATTCGGGCTTTCCTCTCATGG
>DAKU01000011.1 GCA_002508425.1 Methanosarcinaceae archaeon UBA470 | reverse complement strand
ACTCATACCACCAAGTCACAACTAAACAGGCGACAGGACCTTTTTAGTTGCGCTATCGTCCTAACTATTAAAATAGAGCAATAGAGTTAGGTACTATATAAAATATGCAGTAGATACAAATGAAAATAATAGATATTTAGACTATAGTTTACGAGGAGTTAGGATAGAAATTGTCCATTGACCTGCCTGGTTATGCTTATCTATAAAGACCACCTAAGATAAGGATTCTTCTTATTAAGGATGATCTTATGGTCAATAAAAAGAACATTTATCTTGCAGGTCCTCTGTTTTCATACGCTGAAAGGAATTTCAATGTATATCTACGTGACAAGCTTGTAGAAAATGGTTTCTCCGTATTCCTGCCACAGGAAGATGGCAATGATGACATAGAAACGCGGCTTGAAGTAAGACAGAAAAACATTTTTGAGATGGATGTCAAAGCCATAGATAATTGTGATATCGTTGTAGCCGTTCTGGATGGAGGCAGTGACGCAGACTCTGGCACAGCCTGGGAAATAGGATATGCATATGCAAAAGGAAAGAAAATTATGGGCCTACGAACAGATTTCAGAACATTCGGTCCTGAAGGGAATGTCAATCTTATGATAGAGGTGTCACTGGACGCCCTGGAGAAAGATGTTAAGGGACTGATCTCTTCACTGAAAAGATATGCTTGAAATGGATTTGATCTTATTCTACTTTTTCGAAGCATTCTTATCAAAATGCTTCTCAACAACTTCACCATTAGGTTCTTTTTCAGCAAATATCTGCCCCTCAAAAGAGTATACTTCAGCTCCCATAAGCCAGGCATCATATTCAAGGCCAGCTTTGAGGCAGGTGTGGCTAAGAAAATCGATTTCATCCATGTCGTTCTCAGGGGCAACCTGAGGCAGGAGAAGACCCTGATGATATCCTTTTTTCACAATAAGCCCATGCCTTCCAATCTCGATCTTACCTGGAAGCTCCTTAGGAGAAGCTTCGATCCTTTTTGGAGGAGTAAGGATAGTTACTTCCACAACGATCCGCTTCATCTCATCAGTATGAAGTGGTGGAAAGCGCGGGTCACGGAAAGCTGCCGATATTGCAGAATCAGTGATGGCATATTTAAGAGAAGAGTCAGGATATGGGTGGCCAATGCAACCTCGGAGCAATTCGTCCTTTGTAAGAGTGACAAATACCCCTCTATTTTCATTGAACACCGATGGGAGCACTGTCTCAGAGCCATCTATCGTCCTGCCACTTTTGAGATATGTCTCAATGGTATCTCTCGCAAGCTTTACAGCTATTTTCCCCTCATTTTCTGTTAATATGATACCCACCCCTTTTTTAGTATCGCTTAAGGATATTACTTGTGAAGCTTATGTATAGCCGCAGCTTCCTTCAGTGCCACGACACCTGGCAATTTCTCTCCTGCAAGATAATCTATACATGCACCACCGCCTGTGCTCAGGTGAGAGAACTTGTTCTCAAAACCCAGGTTGCGGATCTCAGCCGAGATATGGCCGCCGCCAGCTATGGAATATTCAGAATGGATCGCAGCTTTAATGATCTCATGCGTACCCAGGGCAAATTCAGCCATTTCGGAAAGCCCCGCAGGTCCATTGAGGACCACAGTCTTTGCATTCTTGATCTCTTTGGAAAAAGCTACAATAGTCTCAAGGCCAATATCATAAATAGGCATGTTGCCGTTGGGAAGTTCTCCCACCTGCACTTCTAAACGTTTACCATTCTCGTTCAGAGCTACATCTATAGGAAGACCAACCTTTCCATTGAATTTTTCAAGCACTTTCCTTGCCTTTTCAATCTGTTCGGTATAACCCTGAGATTCTATGAAATCCATATTGACCTTACCAATATCAACACCCGATGCTGCAAGCATTACATTTGCAACCACACCGGTAACAAGGACTCTGTCAGCACCTCCATTAATGAGAACGTGCTCTGCAACTTTCAGGGAATCGTCCACCTTCGCACCACCCAGCACAAAGATACACGGACGTGCACCGCCCTTTATCCCCCTGTCCAGAGAAATTATCTCTTTTTCCATAACTCTCCCTGCTCCGGTAGGGAGAGCTTCAGTGAATCCTAATATGGAAAGATGAGCTCTGTGAGATACGGCAAAAGCATCATTGAGAAAAATATCCAAATGTGGTAGAAGCTTTTTGACCAGATGTGATTTTGCATGTTCTGCTACAGTTCTTTCCATTGACTCTTCTGAATAGAACCTGACGTTCTCCAGCAGTACGACATCACCATTTTTCATAGCAGAGATACTGTTCTTCGCACATGTACCAAAAATATCATCCACGTATTTTACTTCACGTCCCAGATATTGAGACATCCGGGCAGCATGTGCCTTCATAGTAGTGAAGTCCTTTTTGCCAGGCCTGCTCTGGTGAGCCAGCAACACGATCTTGGCCTCATGCAGGTCAACCAACGTGGGGATATGGCTTTTGATGCGCATATCATCCAGGATGTTTCCCTCTGGGTCCATAGGAGTGTTAATGTCCACTCTTACCAGCACTGTTTTACCTTTCACATCAAAATCATCTATAGTGAGGATTTCCTTAGCTGACAAAATTCAATCACCGCTATCAATAGTTAATATAAAGTAAGAATATTTCGACACCTACGTCTGAAACATCGAAGTAGAATTATAATTGGATTTGTTCTTATATTTATGTGTTCCTTCTGACACATTGGAACCAGCGTTGCATCAAAAGCAAAAGATAATAAATGCAGTCGTATTTCACATGCATGATTTATATGAAGATATTAGGCATCTCCGCAAGCCCCGTTAAGGGTGGCAACAACGACAAACTGATAGAAAAAGTTCTTGGGATCGCAAAAAAAAGAGGCTTTGAGGTTGATAGTGTGCTCATATCATCGTCAAAGATAGCTCCATGCACTGCATGCGGGATCTGCAGGAATGAGGAAATGTGCGTTATTGATGATGATATGCAACAGGTGTACCAGAAACTGAAAGACGCAGATGCAATAATCGTGTCATCACCCGTGTATTTTGGTTCAGTTACAGCTCAGGTCAAAGCATTGTTTGACCGCAGCGTACTGCACAGGAGGCAGGGGTTCCAGTTAAAGAATAAAGTAGGTGCAGCTTTAGCAGTGGGAGGTTCACGTAACGGCGGACAGGAGAAGACTATCCAGACTATCCATGACTGGATGCACATACATGGGATGATAGTTGTCGGAGACGGAGGACATTTCGGCGGCATCCTGCAAAAACCTGCTCTTGAAGACACAGAGGGTATGCAAACGGCTGTTGATACCATCAATAAAATGTGCGATGTGCTTGAAAAGATGAAATAAGATCATTTCTGCTTAACTTTTTTATTTCTCTTTTGTTTCTCTTTTTACTTACTTCATGCCTATTTTGCTGTCACAGCAAACTATTTCAGTCATCGGACCCAATAAAAAAATAGGAACAACAACTTTGTGGTGTGGAAAATGGGAGTAAACACAAACAAAGAAAACCGCATGAGCGAAGAGTTTACACCTTCGCGGGATTTTGTAAGGAACGCAAATATCAATGATCTTGGTGTGTATCAGAAAGCAGCACAGGATCTGGAAGGATTCTGGGACAAGCTTGCTCATGACATCCACTGGTTCAGAAAGTGGGACAAAGTACTTGACTGGCAACCACCCCACGCACAATGGTTCGTGGGAGGGAAACTAAATGCCTGCTACAACTGCCTGGATGTGCATATGGAAAAAAGAGCTGACAAAACAGCCATCATCTGGGAAGGGGAAATGGGAGATGTCAGGACATATACATACAAGCAACTTCT
This sequence comes from Methanosarcinaceae archaeon UBA470, assembly GCA_002508425.1. Lineage (GTDB taxonomy): Archaea > Halobacteriota > Methanosarcinia > Methanosarcinales > Methanosarcinaceae > Methanomethylovorans. The sequence continues at coordinate 3,031 of DAKU01000011.1, read as the reverse complement.
GGATGAGACCTGCCGCTTTGCCAATGCTCTGAAAAAACTGGGCGTCAGAAAAGGAGATGTTGTGACCATTTACCTGCCCATGATACCTGAAGTCGTGATCTCTATGCTGGCATGTGCAAGGATAGGTGCACCCCACAATGTAGTTTTCGCAGCATTCTCTGGTGAAGCCCTGTTCACAAGGACAGGACACTCCAATAGCAGGTTCATCATTACATGTGATGGATATTACCGTAGAGGTAGTGTGGTGGAACAGAAAAAGAAGATAGACAGGGATGCACAGATGTGCCAGTGCATCGAAAAGGTGATAGTTGTAAAGCAAACCAGCATTGAGGTGGAGATGCACTCTGAAAGAGATGTGTGGTGGCACGAGATAATGAAAAGCGAAAGCACTGTATGCGAAGCTGAACCTATGGATGCAGAGGACATGCTCTTTCTGATGTACACCAGTGGTACCACTGGCAAGCCTAAGGGTATTGTGCATACTACAGGCGGCTATATGGTGGGCACACATGTCACTACTAAGTGGATATTCGACCTGAAAGAAGATGACGTCTACTGGTGTACCGCTGATTGTGGTTGGATAACAGGACATTCCTATGTTGTGTACGGACCTCTTTCCAACGGTGCCACACTGCTGATGTACGAAGGTGCACCTGATTTTCCAGAAAAGGACAGATGGTGGGACCTCATAGAAAGGCATAAAGTGACCATACTGTATACTGCACCTACGGCCATCAGGACTTTCATGAAATGGGGTGCTGAATGGCCAAAGAAGCATGACCTATCCACGCTGCGCCTGCTGGGAAGTGTAGGAGAAGCCATCAATCCCGGAGCCTGGGTGTGGTATCATGAAAACATAGGACTAAAGAAATGCCCCATAGTCGATACATGGTGGCAGACAGAAACAGGCATGGTACTCATAACCCCCCTGCCTGGAATTACCACACTCAAACCCGGTAGCGCCACAAGACCCTTCCCAGGAATAGAAGCAATCGTGCTTGATGAAACAGGCAATGAAGTACCCCGAGGAACGGATGGCCTCCTCGCCATCAAGAGACCCTGGCCTAGTATGGTGCGCACCATCTTCAACGATAGTGAACGTTTCAAGGAAACATATTGGAGCAAATGGGATGGAAAAACATATTTTGCAGGGGACGGTGCCAAACAGGATGAAGATGGCTATTTCTGGATAATTGGGCGTGTCGATGATAGTATCAAGATAGCTGCACACCTTATTGGTACTGCAGAAGTGGAAAGCGTACTGGTATCACATCCTGCTGTTGCAGAATCGGCAGTTGTGGGAAAGCTGGATGAACTCAAGGGAGAAGTGATCTATTGCTATGTTATTCTTCGCTCAGGCATAGTAGCCACTGGAAAACTAAGGAAAGAACTAATCGACCATGTGGCAATGAACATCGGTCCCTTTGCAAGGCCAAAGCAGGTGATATTCACAGACGATTTGCCTAAAACAAGAAGCGGGAAAATAATGCGCCGTGTGCTCAAGGCCATTGTCAATGACAGGAACACTGGTGATGTCACAACGCTACAGAATCCTGATATTGTAGAAATACTCAGGCAGAGGACAAAAGAAATCGAAAATCCATAATAAAAGTGGAAAATGGACTTATTTAGTAAGTCCCATTTCCGCGATCAGCCCATCAACATCTACGTACTTCTTGATGAGCTCCACGATCCTTTTTATTTTAGCTTCCTGCTTTATACGTGCATGGCCAATGAGGTGCTCCATCTTTTCGATGGTGCTCATGGTGTCACCCCTGACAAGGATCACGGGAATATTAGCCTCCTCCGCGCTTCCCAGCACTGCACCACTGGGGCGTAGGTTGCCTGTGAGCACCAGGCACTTTACTTTAGCCTCAATAGCAGCCATCTGTATATCTGAGCGATCACCACCAGTGATCACAGCTGCGTTAGGCATACGCCTAAAATACTTTATGGCAGAACCTACCTCCATAGCACCTACAAGGTAATGCTCCACCAGGTCTTCCAGGTGGCTTGCACCCACCAGTACTTCTGCATTAAGGTCTTCGACCATTTCTGATACTGATACAGAGCGCAGCATATCATCTTCGGGGATGTAGCCAAACACTTTTATGCCTTTTTTCTCCAAGAAAGGTACTACCAGATGAGAAACTGTTTTAAGTTTACCCACAGGCACCTCATTAAGTATTATGCCTGCAAGGATCTCTGTGTTCTGGATTATACGCAGATCGCAGAGGATACGGTCAACAGCTCTTTCAGAATCATATCTTGTGATAAGCAGCATCTTGGTATCAAGCTTTGTAGCTATCTCCGGGTCTGAGAGATTGTACATTGCTCCGCCGCCGATGCCCCCTGCTCCTTCCAGCAGGACCACATCCTTGCCCTTTGATATTTTTTCATAAGCTTCCTTTAATCTCAAATCGAGGCCTTTCTCCACACCCATTAGAGCATCATCCGTAAGGTTCTCCGTAAGCAAAATTGGAGTAATGGAACTTAGATCGTCCTGTAATCCCAGTAACTTTCTTATTCCTTCGGCATCCTCATCTGTAAGTGATCCATTGACATCTATAAGCAGATTGCCAATGGGCTTCATGTATCCGATCTTGTAACCCCTCTCTTTAAGAATAATGCCAAAACCCAGACACAGAGAGCTTTTTCCTGAGTACTGTTCCGATGAGCTTACCAATATTGAAGCCATAATCTCCCTCCTAACACTCCTTAATAGTAACTAATTGATTATTTCTAATAAAGATAATCTATCATCTAATACCACTTCTCATTCCTGTCTTAATGTCATCCTGATATCCATTGCAAGGCAGCCTTTACCTTCGGGCATGACCATGAGAGGATTTATCTCGAATTCCATCAGGTGAGGGAAGTCCATCACAAGCTGTGACACTTTAAGCAAAGTATCAATTATGGCTTTGATGTCTGAAGGCGTTTCACCCCTTACACCTGCTATAAGTGGATATGTTTTGATAGATGAGATCATATGCTGGGCTTCCTTATCGTTGATAGGAGCCACAGCAAA
>DAKU01000063.1 GCA_002508425.1 Methanosarcinaceae archaeon UBA470 | reverse complement strand
AGTTTAGGGAAAGTGTAGTTGAGAAGTTCGTATGTGCCTCCGTAGAGATTATTACCGGATATAATCTCATCACCCGGCTGTGTAATAGCTAGCAGGGCGTAGGTTATAGCCGCTGAACCGGATGCAACAGCAAGTGCACCTGTACCGCCCTCAATGGCTGCAATGCGTTGTTCTAACACATCCGTTGTTGGGTTCATGATGCGAGTATAGATGTTACCGAGTTCCTTGAGAGCGAAAAGATTAGCAGCGTGATCACTGTCCCGGAATACATAAGATGTAGTCTGATATATTGGTACAGCACGTGCTCCTGTTGTCGGATCTGGTTTCTGTCCGGCATGAAGTGCAAGTGTTCCTAACCTGTAATTTTGTGTTGTCATAATTAACCCCTTTTTACTTGAATTTCGTATTTATCAGCTATATCCTGAAAGGTGTCCGTAAGATAACGGATCTTTTCCCAGGAAAGTCCGTACGTGTTCAGTTTCCATATCCGTGTGGCTCCAGCAAATTCTCCGATTATGCCCCTGCCCGAAAGTTCATCCGAAAGGAAGAATCCCCTGCGTTTATGATGTTGAGCGACCGTATCAAAGCTGTTAGTGGTATCAACTTTGGAGAGAGTATGCTTACGAGGGTATTCGGAAGCTACTTTGCTACCTTCGATGGAGAGCAATCCATCGATGAAGTAATTTGATTTTTTTACTTCTTCTTCCCAGTGGTTCACTCTCTCCTTTACAACAGGGAAAGATGCCATCATACCCAGCAATGTCGAACCCATCAACGTACAGCCGAGCATCTCAACCTCCTTTACACCGAACTTGCGTTGAGTGATATCGCCCACCATCTGAGTGGTACGGAATATCCTGGGAGCCCATTCACTGGTGGTTGCCAGCACACCAGATGGTGCAGGTGATGCCATGCTTTTATGGCCTGACCCTACTACGAAATCAGCACCAATCTCCTTTCCATCAACTGGCATGACGCCTACGGTATATGCCCCGTTGTATAGGAAGGGAATGTCGTACTGATGGGCAACTTTTGCTATACTTTTCACATCATGCTCGTTGGCATACTGATAATCGAAGTGATCCATCATCACCAACACTGGCAGTTTGCCTGTTTCTCGCCTGACAGCCTCTATTTTCTCTGCAGTGGCATCTGCGGTCACAAGATTTTGCTCGTTGAGAGGGACTTCTCTTACTATTCCTCCTGCTTCTTCAACTGCCAAAAACTCAGTGTAATGGGCCAGAGCTGAAACTATCACCGGATCGCCTTTACCTACCAGTGTGGATGCAACTGCCTGAAAGCCACGCCTAGCACCAGGCACTACACGTGCAGCATCCATGTTCAGGAAACTGGCAAGCTGTTCATGGAATGGAGCTATAGGCGGATTGCTTATCTTGTCAAGCCTGAAGGGTTTGCGGCAAGCATCACAGGTGGAATAACCGTCGCCATAGGCTATGAGTGCCTTGCGTGCTTCCGGGGTGAGCCTTCCGGCTGCCTGGATAGGCTGAATATTGATGTAATTTTCCTCACGGGACCGTATATCAATGCTCCCAGCTATTTTCCTGACCTGCGGAGTGCCTGTACCGGCTTCAAGATCATCCAGTATATTCCTGACTTTGTTAACACCTTCACGGATAATACGTTCATCTTCCGAACCTGTGATATTAGGAAGCCTCTGCCTGAGTGTTTCCCTGATATCTTCAAGGGCAAATAAAGCCTCAAATGTTTTTTGTGTGCGTATATCCATACTTATCATCTGATTAACTGCCACTGATCGATTAAACCAAAGCTGAGACCCGGATTCGAACCGGGATGAAATGGATCTGCAGTCCATTACGTAGCCGTTCCGCCATCTCAGCGTATCAGTTAATTCACAATTGTGAATTGGCAATTGTAAAACACAATATTTCTATTTAAACATATCGTAATGGCGCAGAATATTATTCTGTTCCATCAAAACAGCATAATCCCGAACAAGAAATGCAAATAAATAATAAATTGGCTCAGTAGAAAAACTCTCTTTTCAAGGAACTAATTAAATTGGCATTTTAAGAAAAGTGTCTGCATCCTGACTTCCGCCTTTTTAAGCGCATAAATTCATTTTATCAAGAATCTCTTTTTGTTTCCGAGTGAGTTCTGTAACTATCACTTCTCCATTCTGCATTTTTATTATCCTAATCTTTTCCAGCTCTAAGAGTAAACTTTCTACTGTATAGTCCTCGATGATTCCTGTTTCCTTCACCATCTTCAGTAACCTCATTCTGATCATTAGCCCGATGAAGCAGACGAAAATGAATCCTTTGGTTGTCGAATCCTTATTTGTGTTAAGCGGAAGTGATTGAATATCCTTCTTCATCGCCTTGAATCCTTTTTCAACAACATCTCTTTCTCTGTACACTGTCAGGCAATCCAACCAGTCACGTTCTCCATTGTAAAACAGGAGAAACTTCCCCATCCTGTTTATCCTCTGGGATACAGCATTTTTCTTGATACTGATCCTAAAACGGTTATCAATCATTTCCCATGAATAGAAACTTGCCATGTCCCTTGCTCTCTCTTTGAACACCTCTTCTGCTTTCCTCCACCTTGGAATTTCTGTTTTTTCCAGGTGTTCCTTCACATCATAGAGACGTGAATAAAAGGTACCTTTCTCCTCCAGCTCTCTTTTTGAATCGTAGAAACAGTATCCATTGAGCTTAAATACTCCGTGTTCAAGTACAATCGGTTTTACAAATATGGGTTTCTTGTTGAACTTATGAAGGTATTCCAGGCTTTCAATGTCCTTTTGTGTCGAACTCATAAGCTCCTTGACGCTTTTGAGCATCATGGTGGCAGGCATAATAAACAGGATATCTTCATGAAGCAGCTCCTCAATATTGCCTGTACTGAAAAAACCTCTGTCCATCACCAAAGTATAATCATTCATGCCGTAAGCTTCTACTTTTTTGATAGTATTTTTAAGGGTTGTAACATCAACAATACTTCCCGGATAGATGTCATACATCACCGGAATACCTTTTTCCTTATCAACGATCATGGAGAGATTCAATTATGGAAGATTGGGATCATCTCTATTGTATCCGTATTCGAGAAGATTTATCAGTTGAGAGTAACTTGAGAAACTGGTGAGATCGTACACCAGTGTACGTTTTGTTCCAAGGCTACGGAGCATTTTGCTTATAAACGTGGACGGAATGTCACCATCTCCCACTTTAGCAAGTAAGTTGCTGATGGTTTGACTTTTCAAGGGCAGATCAGGCCACTCAAGTGAAAGGATTGAATTCTCATACCACGTTTTAAGATTATACATAGCTGTAGGACGAGTTATACGGTTTAGTGACATTGCAAGTATCATATTCCTATCCTTTTCATTGAACAGGTCACCTAGATACTCTCCGATCCTGAGTTCTTCTATGATCTTCTGTAGAGGAAGAAGCTCCCCATAGTTGTAAGCATTTAGAGGTTTGTTAGAAGGTAAAAACGTTTCTTCTTTAGAGTTGATCGCATCCCTAATTCTGACCGGTTTACCATTTATGTTTCTCCCAAGGTATTTGGAACGATGTCGAATCTGTTTCTTTTCAGCGTCATAGTATGGAATATCTTCATACCAGTATTCAATTCCATTTATTTTCTTGATACGCAGTGCGGATTTCATATATGCTTATAATATAAGCGCATAATAGTTTTTAAATGTTTGGAGGAGTAACAGAGAAGAAAGACAAATCCATGCGCAAGGCGCATGAATTGAAGGGGGGGGAGAAAAAGGGAAAAAGACTATGCGCTTAAATTATGGGAACTAAGGCTGCATATCACCCTATAACAATCCTTTCAGGCTAATGCTACTGATAATAATAGCTTCTACATATCCGAAGAATTCTAACGCTAATAGACCATTTCTTTTTAATGCTTATGTTAGGGAAAAGGTCTGGATTTAAGCACCCAGGACCTTTCAAAACTTATCCCCTGTTTATGATAAAAAGAGTATATCCTACATAAATTGCCAAGAAAATTAGGGCTTTCCACCTTTCAAATTTATGTTTCCCTCCGGCAAACATGAAGACAAAGAACAACAATGTTGCAATTGCTAGAACAATTAAGTCTACGTTGATACCAATTGGTACCGTTAGAGGAGATATTGTTGCAGAAACTCCCATGATGAAAAATATATTGAAAATATTTGAGCCGAGAATATTTCCAACAGAGATGTCCATCTCCTTTTTGAGTGCTGCCGCAACCGATGTAACTAACTCTGGAAGTGATGTCCCTGCAGCAACGATTGTTGAAGATATGAGGAACTCGCTTATTCCCATTTGCCTTGCAATTGACACAGCACCATCCACAGTCAATTTTCCTCCTATCACTAAAAAGATTAATCCGGCGATCAGCATAAATGAAATTTTTGTGATGGAATGTTCCTTAATATTATCAGATGATCCATTTGTGCTATTTCTGATAGTTTCAAATATATAATAAAGAAACATTGAAAAGAAAAAAAGCAATATTATCCCATCTGCTCTCGTAAGGATATTTTCTGAATCATTGGCCAGCATTATTTTGTTTGACATGGTTGTCAGAACAAGAACAGCAAGTAAAGCAAAAGGTATTTCTTTCCAAAC
>DAKU01000020.1 GCA_002508425.1 Methanosarcinaceae archaeon UBA470 | reverse complement strand
GCAGAACCCACATAAATATAATATCCTGCCTTAAAATTGATATCTCCAAGACTTCCAATCCTAACCTTACATTGTTGGTTCTTGAAGATTAGACAATATACACCCTTCTCTTTAATTTCCTCGGTCATACCCATACACCAGGATGCATAAAATTAAATCATTTCCCAGAGAATCTTTATTGATGAGCATGAATAAAGAGATACAACAAGCAAAGGATGTCAAAGGATTTGGACCAAGGTCTGTGGCCTATGCCACTCAGATAGATGAAGAGTTTGGGGAAGCTCTTGCAGGATACTATAAAGCCGTGTGGAAGGAGCGAGAAAATGGACTTACAATGAAGCAGAAACATCTTTTAGTCTTCACTATCGCATGTTCCAAACTCAACATAGAAAGTGCACTCAAAATTCTGGAGAAACTTAAAAAGTTCGAGGCAAGTTCACAAGAGATAAAAGATGCCATGATGATAGCAGCCTGGACAGGTGGAATACAACATTTTACTGATTTCAGCCCAAAGATACTAAAAGAAATGGAAAGATTGGGTTTCTAAAAAACCTTTATTTCCATTTTAAAGGCCAGGTAAAATCCCTGTCCAAAACATACTTATCAACACTAAATGGATTAGAAGGATAAGGGGAAAACCATATCTAAATTGTGGATGCTTTGTTTTATGTCTGAATATTTTCATCCCCAAAACACCACCTAAACTTCCTCCCATAATCACCCATAAGAATAGCTGTTTTTCAGGTATTCTGTATTTCTTACGAGTGGCCTTCTTTTTATCCAGGCCCATAAGGCTGAATGATATAATATTAACAACTAGAACATATCCCAACAAATAATTAGTTAGAAAATATCCTGATTGCATATTAATCTATAAATTGCAATAAGATATATATTATTTTAGTTGGAATAGTAGTGTCCAGAAAAAGAATACAATAAATGCCTTAAGCATTTATCATTTTTCCAAGTCCCACATGTTCAGCCTGCCATCCGCTGTTGCAGCAACAAGATAACGCCCGTTGGGCGAGAAAGCCATACTGTATACGCCTTTAACCATAAGAGGAATGTTTGATACAGTTTTTCCCGAATCAAAATCATACAGGACAATATCATAATCCATACCCACTGCAAATGTTTTTCCATTGGAAGAAACTGCAAGAGGAAAATGACCTGTACCATCAAGTTCTACAGAACGCTCTTCTTTAAGCTCGTTCAGTGACCAAATGCGCAACTTTCGCTCATATCCCGCACTAATGAGGTACTTTCTATCGGGTGTCAGTACCATGGACATAAGGGCAATATCATGGCCCATCAGTGTCTGTTCAAGTCTGCCATCAAACGATGACCAGACATATATATCACCACCTATACCTCCACCTAGAACTTTTCTGCCATCGGGAGTAAAAAGAACATATGAAATAGCATCCGGACTTCCTTCCAAGACTAAAAATTCTTTACCATCTGGCAGTGCCCATAAACGTACAGTTCCATCATAAGAACCTGAAGCAAGCAATTTCCCATCTGGTGAAATGCATACAGATGAGACAATATTGCTATGTCCTATGATAACTTTCAAAGGAAGACTTTCAGGATAAGACCAAAGCCTGATAGTATTATCAGATGAACCTGTGGCGATGATATTCAGATTACGGGAAAATGAAATACTGTTCACACTTTTAGTATGGCCTTTAAACTCTCTTATCAATTCCCAAGAAGGCACCGACCAGAGTTTCATGAATCCGTCCATGCCAGAAGATAATGCTTTTCTTCCAGCATCCAGAAAAGTTACATTGTTAACATGACCTTTATGAGCATGGAATCTGGTGTAATCGCTTTCCATATTCTCTCCTGGAAGTAGAAGGCACTCTAATGTCATACTCCTTCCTCAAAATCCAACGAGATTGAATTCATACAAAATCTGTCGCCTGTTGGTGCAGGACCATCATTGAAAACATGTCCAAGATGGCTACCACACCTGCTGCAAAGCACTTCTGTCCTCTGCATTGCATAACTATTATCAGATTTTCTGACCACCTTGTCTTCAGATATAGGAGCCCAGAAACTTGGCCAGCCAGTGCCAGAGTCGAACTTTGTCTTTGAATCGAATAGTTCCTGTCCACAAGCAGCACACAGATAGATACCTTTCTTTTTATTTTGGTGAAATTTTCCACTAAAAGCAGGTTCAGTTCCCTTTTCCCGCAGCACATAATACTGTTGAGGAGTTAGGATCTTTTTCCAGTCCTGCTCCTGTGTTTTTACATATGATGACATATTATCCCCTCCCTCGGATTTCAAGATCTGAAACAAAAATCTTGATTAAAAGATTCCCTTACTCAAATTTGAGAGATTCTAAATTAAATAGTTTACGCATTAATCAGGGAAACATGAAATGACGATTTGAAACTATCATGTATCATGAATTAGATCTACTCTATAAATATAAATAGCATAATAAATATAAATAGTATCATGCCAGATAAGATGGTAGGGAATTATCCATCGGATCAGGGGTGATAATGTGGCATGCTCTGCTGCAATATGCATGGATAACAAAGAACACGCTTCTTGTGTGATTAACAATATGGGGTTGTCAGAAAAGTATACAGATGCCCTCATAAGCTGGATAGAAAAGTACCTGGATATAAGAAATCTTGAAAGAATTGTGTGGGGAGAGACTGCTGCATCTGAAGATCCTTATCGTAATGTGCAGATTGCAGCAGAGAGCAATTTGGAATTCACTGTGCTATTTGCATCAAAAAAGGATCGCAGCAACAGTGCTGTGTTTTTCCTTGAGGGAAATCTGCTGCTGCTTTTCAATATTACGCTGCAAAGTCTGAAAGAAAGCAGTGTGTCCTATGCATTGTAAAAATTTCACATAGACTCTGGAGCATCTATGCCCAGGGTCTCTAATGAAATGGCTAATGTAATGCGTGCACAGTTCACGAGTCCAAGTCTTGTAACTCTCAGTTTTTCGTCATCGATATTTATCACGGGAACGAAACGGTAGAACTGATTGAAGGATTCTGCAAGCTCTCTGGCGTAAATGGCCAAAGTATGTGGTTTTAGCTCTCTTGCAGACTGCTCTATGATGCTGTCAAAGGCAGCCATCTTTTTTATTAATTCTACTTCCGTATCCTCTACAAGCAGTGAAGGATCCATATCAAAAGACTCGTTCCATACTCCTTCTTCCTGAGCCTTCTTTAGTATACTGCATGCTCTGGCATGTGAGTACTGGATGAACGGTGCACCTTGTTTTTCGAAATCAAGGGCTTCTTTCCAGTTGAAAACCGTAGATTTCTCCGGTGATACTCTAATAACATCATATCTCACAGCACCAATGCCTACCATCCTGGATACTTTTTGTTTGAAATCCACGGGCATCTCTGGCCTGCGCATATCAACTTCCACAAAAGCCTGTTCTTCCACCTGATCCAACAACTCATCTGCGGAAATGAACTTGCCTCTCCTAGTACTCATGGAACCTTCCGGCAAAGAAACGAACTCAAATATGACCACTTCTGGTTCAGGTTTTCCCAGAAGATTGAGAGTTGCCTTTAACTGACCTGAAATAAGTTTGTGGTCAGCCCCCAGAATATCAATCATACGGTCAGCTCGTTCACCTTTCCACTCATGGTATGCCAGATCCCTTGTACTATATAGAGAAGTACCATCTGATCTCTGCACCACCAGTTTCTTCTCAAAACCGTAATCCTCCAGATCCAACATAAGGGCACCATCATCGACCTTTGTATGACCAGTGGCTTTGATCTCCTCAATTATCCTTGTAACAGCACCGGACCTTACAAAAGTTGATTCGTAAGGGAAACTGTCATGGTATATGTTCATGCGCAAAAGAGTTTCTTTTATACCATCAAGTGCAAGGGAAACAGCTTCATTGAAGCTCTTTATTGTAGCATCATCTCCTTTTTCCACAAGCTGCATAAGCTTATCGATCTCTGCTATTTTTTCAGGTTCTTCCCCAAGCTTGACGTTAGCCTTAATATAAACATCTGCTATGGAATGGTCTGATTTTTTTGATGTATCAAAATCAAAATGTGAAAGCGCCCAGGAGACAATAGCTATCTGGCGTCCCATATCGTTCACATAGTACTGGGTCTCAACATTATAACCAGCTTTTCTGAGAATGCGGACTAGAGTGTCACCAATGACTGAGTTCCTGATATGACCCACATGTAAGGGACCATTGGGATTTGCAGAAGTATGTTCAAGGAGGATCTTACCTTCACAGAAACCTCCTCCGAACGATGTACCTTCAGACCTTATTTTTGAAAATGTTTCTTCAATGTAGTTTCTGGAAGTGTTTATATTGATATAAGGACCCATAGCCCTCATTTCACCGATCAAGGGAAACTTGTTGACATTAGCGTTTTTAACTATGGTTTCCGCCAGTTCCTTTGGATTCTTCTTTTCCCTTGATGCGATCCTAAAAGCAACTTTTGAGGCCATATCTGCATGCTTGGATGGCTCAAGGTCAAGATCTGCAGCTTCAATTCCAAGCTGGGAAATAGTTTCATTTAATAATGTTTCAACTTGTCTTCTGAAATTCAGATACATGGACAACACCCGCTTTATACACCCGTGCTGAACCTTAATATAGCAACCAGACCGCCAAAAGCGTTCATAAGTTGTGAACCTTCATCAAAATCAGTTGAAATGAATTCCACCTGGGTGTTCATCTGATCAGCCATTTCAGAAAGTTCGTCTACGATATCTACTTTTTCTACAACTTCCATGGAATAACCACAAACAGGACAAGGACCTGGGGAAAAATAGTCCTCTCCAGGTTTGAAGGCTTTTGTCAGTTTTGCCTCGTGGTCACCATTTGGACATCGGATGGTCAGTCTTTCTGCTCTGAGATCCTCAGATATCATAAGGACCTCCACTGCACCTATAAGGAGATTCGCCCTGATAGATTCTTCTCCATAAGCCGCTTTGCCTGATTCGGAAACCAGTTCTGTAAAGAAACGCTGGATGAGCTTTTTTTCTGCGATGAGATCGATATCTGAAAGCTTCTCACTTGCTGCGTTAACGAGTTCTGGAAGGCCGGATTCATCAGTGTAGGCAACGTCAAAAAGGCCAAGTATCTTCTTCCTCATCTCGTGGTGCAGGAACTCACCTGACTCGAATTCTTCCTTGGTAGGAGAGGGACCACCTATGAGAATACCTTCAAAATTCTTCGGATCCACTGCCATGAATACATCACTTGCAGCATCTCCTATACGTTTGTAGAACTCGTGGATAGCAATGAGCCTCAACTGCTGGAATCTATGAGCACTCTGACCACCTTTTCGCTGTTTTCCAGGTACTGTAGAAGTTAATGTCCTATGAGCCTCAATATGTTTGCCCACGAGCAAGCCCACAGCTGCCTCACGTCTGTCTAGAACCAGCAATCCATAGGTCTTTGAATCTTTAAGCATTTCTTCAAGAGGCTCAAGGTAAAAACTGGAATCGCAGTGATACCTGTATGTCACTATTGGCTGAGGGGGTTCAACGGTAGTGGTTTCCATATTTGTCTTGTTAGCACCGATGTCAACAGCACCGGTGAAGAAAACGATACCATTTTCAGGAACTTCCACGTATCTAAGCCTTGCAAGCAGGGACTCTATAGCACCCTGCACATTATCCTTTGTGATCTTGGACTTAATGTTTGCCGCTTGCCCATGTTCTCCTTTGAGCTGGGAAGTGATATCAAATATTTGTTTGTCAGGAGGAATATATAAAGAAATGAGTTCTGTCCCACGACCTTTCTTGACCCTGAGTTCCTCCAGTTTCTTTTTGAATTCATACTTCTTATGAGCAGATTGTTCTGTCATTGTGTTAATACTCCATAGTAAGACTGAATGATGAGATAATATCTAAATTTATAATTTGGCTTTATGTAGATCTTGATATAAATATAGATTATGACAGGTATTTTAAAGATATTGCTGTAAGCCAAGTAGATGCTATTCAAGATGAGAGATTAAACCGTCTCTTGATAGCAATACTACTCTGCTGATCTCAACATCGTCAGCAACTGCATAACCCAAGTGGTCTGCTATTTGTCGGGAAAAATCCAGGACTTCCTCATGTGATGGCATTGCTTCCCTAGGAAGACGGTTCCTTGAGAAACCCAGATGCATGTAAGCCTTTACCTCCACATAGTCGGGATCAGCTTTCTTTATGAGTTCAGCATAACCCTGTGGCTGGAACATGTTTACTCCTTTTATCAGGGTGATGCGTATAACTGTCCTTGTATCTTTGTTCTTCAAGACTTCAAGGGAGGTATTCAGCTTGTTCCACAATTGAACCGATTTGGGACGACATACTTTGTTATATGTTTCTTCATCTGGGGCATCCAGGCTCATATAAAGTTGAGAAGGATTTATACACCGCATCATTTCAGGGTTAGTACCATTACTGACAACAAAAGTTGTCAACCCCTGGTTTTTGAATTCTTCAACCAGTTCCGCAAGATAAGGATACATTGTAGGTTCGCCTGACAGAGATATAGCTACATGCTTGGGCTCATTGCCTTCTAACCATAATTCCCTTCGATTAGAATCACCAAAACCTGATATTAACTTCCTCTGAGATTGTATACAAGACCCCACTATTTCCGATGGAGAATCCCATTCCAAAGGCGCAGGCGCATCTACCTCCACCGGACGCCAGCAATGCAAACATCTCTGGTTGCACATGAGAGTTGGAGTCATCTGGAGACATCTATGTGATTTTATACCGTAAAAAGAAGCTTTATAACACTGACCTTCATCTCTCATTGCCCTACGAAGCCATAGACATGTCTTGACAGCTGAGTGATTCCCTGCAAGACTATAACCTTGCTTTTTGAGAAGAGAAGAAAGATCTGTAAAATCTGGTAAATTGTATTTCTGAGAGGACATTTGGGATTTAGTTAAGATTTGGAGTATATATACTTTGGTAAATAAAGCCTGGATATAAAATATTGAAGGAAGTGTAGAGATACTCTTCAAAGAAATATCAAAATCACTCTGCAAACTTGAGAATAGTAGTTTTGAGAGTACTAAGATCCACTACAGGCACCTGTGCAGGAGTGGGAACGACATTCACTCTTTTCTGGAACTCTGTCTGGGACTGCCATGTACCCGAGTTCACCAATAGGACATTTTTATACCATTCCACGCCCACTGTATGCACATGACCGCAATGTAGTATGTCTGGCACCTGTCCAATCACGAAATGGTCCTGTTTTTCAGGAGCTATGGATACTCTGCTACCATAAATAGGAGAAAGATGTCTGCGCTTCATCATTTCCACCATAGCTTTTGTGGGCTCCTGATAAGATACTCCCGGAATAGATGCCACCAGATCATCAATAGACCTGCCATGATATATCATAAGCTTCACACCATCAAGATCAACAACCGAAGGGTTTCCCACGAAAGTAACATTTTCAGAAAAATCGGCCCTTATATTCTCTGGCAACATGGGCTGTGGCTCTGCCTGTCTTACAGCATCATGATTACCCGGAGATATTATAACTGTGATGTGTTTGGGTATCTCACTAAAATATTCAGCAGCTTTTTTGTACTGTTGATATATATCTTGTATCTTCAATTCCATTTCCTGTCCTGGATAGATACCCACTCCATCCACCAAATCCCCGGCGACAACAAGGTATCGGACTTCTTTGGACAATTCAGCCATTGCCTCATTGTCAGTATCACCTTTTAGAAAATCAATAAAACGATACCATTCATCCTCCAAAAATGTGGAGCTACCTATATGAACATCAGAAGTTAACACAGCTTTGCCATATGACCTTTTTCTTTGACCCAAAGTGTTTGGCAAATCAGGAATAGTGATCTTTTTAGCTATAAGCAACTTGCCATCGTTAGTAAGAGCACCTGTAATACCCACCACTTCATCCAGTACAAAACGATTAGCCAGTTCGAATAGCTCTTTATCAGCCATTCGTACCAACACTGAAATGGAACCTGTAGTATCTTCAAGTTGTATCATCTTATGACCATTACTTGTGCTTTTGAGATCTGAGACCATGCCAATGATAGAAACTTCTTTCATATCTTTATCCATGCCCTCACGGCGTCCTATGCTCTTGTTACGGTATTTGTTCAAGCTTTCTATGGGCCTGGAATTTAATCTGCCTCTGATCATCTCACTTAACCTGCTGTATCGATTCCTAAAAAACTGGACAAATTCCATATATTCTCCTACACATGTAGAATTATCTGTGATATCCATTAAAATATCAACAGGATTATTGGAAAGAACACAGTTAACAGCAGAATCAATTGGCGCAACTATTTTAGGAAGGATATGACCATTATCAGACAATGATTTTTTTTCAGGGATTGCATATTTTTCTTGAAAATCATTTTTTTCAATGAATTCATTAATATGTTCGACATCTACTACTAATACAGAAGGGTCCAGATTTTTTAAGATGTCATCCATAAGACTATGTGGATTGCAATGACAACATATCAATTCCACAGCATTTGGGCTTATTTGATATCCTTCTGCCAGGAAAACGGTAATCACTTCTATCTGATTCATAGAGGATCGGGTTTAGGAGTAAGAAAATATTTTTGTCACAAATTTTCAATCCCGGGGAAATCCAAGGAAAGTAATGTGGCCTATATGCTATGTTCTTATATAGTTGTAATGGGAAGGAAGAAACTATTGTAATTCTTATCTAAAAGCATCCGGTGAAACAATGGATCTAAAGGAAGGCATTAGAACTTTTCGAAACAGCGATAATTTTTACATTTCATTTGCTAGAGATATACTATCTGTGGTAGCAGCGGTGTTAGCGTTCTCAACCATTTCATACATAATATTTGGTATGTGGACACCAATGGTCGCTGTGGAATCCGGGAGTATGGAACCACACATGAACATCGGAGACATAATTTTTATACAAAACATAGAAAGAACATCTGTAATCACGAAAGCAGATGCATCTAGTGATTATGTATCATTTAAGGAAAATGGGGATGTTATATTATACAGGCCTTATGGAAGAGAAGATGTAACACCGATTATTCATAGAGCCATGCATTTTGTAAAAGAAGGAGAGCCTATGTGGGAAGGAGGACCAGCAGCTCCTCATGATGGTTACATCACCAAAGGTGACAATGAAAAAACAAATATGGTCTATGATCAGCAAGGACAAATAAGTTATTTAACACCAGTAAAAGAAGAGTGGATCATAGGAATTGCCAGGTATCGTATACCCTATATAGGAAAGATAAGGCTGATGTTGCCTTTCTGATATATTTTTTATCAGAAAACAACATCATAAGTGCATTTGAGTTGTTATGACAGGTTTGAAGTTTTCAAGTGGTTTAAGTCTGTAGTCCTCAAAAAGTACACGCTGTGTGCTGGATACAGGAACGCTCAAAACTATTTCTTTTGTTCTTCCATATCTGCCTTTACTTACTACCAGAGCATTAACAATACCAAGCATATCGAGTTCTGACATAAGGTCAGTCACACGTCTTTGGGTCAGAATATCCATATCTACGTTTATACACAGCTGACGGTAGACATTGTATACCTCTCCAGTGGTAACGTTCTTGTAACCATTGTTCCTTAAGTTTATGATAGAGCAAAGTGCAAGTTTCGACTGTGTTGGAAGAGTCTTAACGACTTCAATGACTCGATCAACCTCTATTTTATCTTGGGCTCGCCTGACATGTTCTTCCTGAACATGCGGTTTCTTTTCACGCTCAGCAAGTTCTCCTGCAACTCTTAAAAGGTCCAATGCACGCCTTGCATCTCCATGTTCCTGGGCTGCAAAAGCTGCACATAAAGGAATAACAGTTTCCTCTAAAACGCCTTTTTTATAGGCTATTTCTGCCCTTTCAACCAAAATATCACTTATCTGATCTGCATCATATGGTGGGAAAATGATCTCTTCTTCTCCTAGAGAACTTTTTACCCGGGGATCCAAAAACTCAGTAAATTTAAGATCGTTAGAAACTCCGATCATGCTCACTTTTGCCTGCTTGAGATCAGAATTTGCTCTGGAAAGATTATAAAGCACATCATCTCCCTTTTTAACGAGCTTATCTATTTCATCAAGAATAATAATAATAACTTGTTTTTTCGAATCTACAGCTTCTTTGAACTTTGAAAAGACTTGATCAGTAGGCCAACCAGTCATTGGAACGTCTTCTCCAAACTGCCTTGCCAGATTAGCAAGCAATCTATATTGAGTATCTATAACTTCACAGTTGACATAAACCACACTACACTGTACATTGAGTTGTTCACCTATTCTTTCCAGCTCTCTGCCTACATGCCGTGAAGCAGCTGTTTTACCAGTGCCTGTTTTACCATAAATAAGAATGTTAGAAGGAGTGTCACCCCTCAGAGCAGAGACCAGTATAGTTGCAAGACTATTAATTTGTTCATCTCTATGCACTAAGGTGTCAGGAGTATATGTCGGCCTCAAAACTTCCTTATTATTGAAAATAGGTTCAGTTGCAAGTAATTCCTGAAACAGACCATCTAAAGCTTTGTTTTGCATTTTGATTACCATCCTACCACTGAAAAACTTGGACTCAACATGCAAACGTGAAATAACCTAAATAAGTTATCTAAGATATTTGCATAATAAAGCGCCAAAAAGAGAAGAAGTAAACTCTCCTAGAACTTAGCGCTTTTGAATAATGAAGATCTATGTAAGCAAGTGAATCCTTTATCTCATCCTTTTTCCAATTGCTACATTGGAAATTAGGGTTATTAATAGTTATGGTGAATACCCCTTTGTTTCCATTGCAAGATTTTATAAAAATATAGTTCTGTAAAAAAATCAGTATCAAATACCGCTATTAATATTTGAAAAATAATAGCATATATCTAGTTCGTCGTTTCAAATGGAAGTTCAAATTTCTAGACCCCTTTATTTCCACTGGAAGGTTTATAAAAGAGAGAGACCCTATTATTTCCACTGGAGTCCATGAAAAAAAATTGGTGATACAATTTTTAGTTATATGAAAAAAAAGCCTATGGTTAGTATTCAACTTATGCTATTTAAACCTTTGTTTTGAATGAAAAAACAATGTTGATTTTTTTGATTTTAAAATCATGTCATAAACACCAAGCGAAATTAAACTAAAAGTTCCAGTAGAAATAATGGGGTTCCCTTGTAGTTCAAGGATAGCAAGAATAATAGCGTTCTAAATTAAACGGAATTACATTTTCGAACATAATAAATTTAAACATAACGGTTATTCTAACAGCAAATGCAGCAATCTGGACAAAATTGGGATGATGTTAGATCTTGTTTAATGCAAGCGAAATCAAAAGATCTTCGTTACGAAAAAGTTCTTAGTTCCATGTGCACTTATCCTCACCCTATTGCAGTTGAAGCACATAAATTGTTCATTGAATCAAATATGGGTGATTATGGTCTTTTCATGGGAACTTATGAACTTGAACAAAGCGTCTTACAGATGCTCGGAAATTTATTAAGTTTTTCTCACCCTTATGGCTATCTCACTACAGGAGGAACTGAATCTAATATTCAAGCTATAAGAGCTATGCGCAATGCTTCTAGATTCATTCAAAGTCCTAATATTGTGGTGCCTACTTCTGCTCATTTTTCTTTTGATAAAATAGCTGATATTCTTAAAATTGAAGTAAGAAAAGCTCAGGTGCTTTCTGATCTAACTGTTGATATTGAAGATGTGTCGTCTCTTATAGATCAGAATACGATTGGACTTGTTGGTATTGCTGGATCTACTGAATTTGGTCAAGTAGATCCCATATCAGAACTCTCAAAAATTGCTGTGGAGAAAGGCATTTTTTTGCATGTTGATGCAGCTTTTGGAGGTTTTGTTCTTCCTTTTATCAAAAAAAATCGACCTTTTGATTTTTCTCTTCCAGGTGTAACTTCCATTGCAATAGACCCACATAAAATGGGCATGAGTACCATTCCTTCGGGAGCTTTACTCTTTAGAGAAGAAAAAATGATGGATTTTCTTAGAGTCGATACTCCTTATCTTACTATAAGTAGCCAATGTACTCTTACTGGTACCCGTAGCGGAGCTTCAGTAGCAGCGACATATGCTGTGATGAAGCATTTAGGAAGGGAGGGTTACAGTCAGGTAATTAACAGATGCATGTCGCTTACTCAGTTGCTTTTGCAAGAGGTTAAAAAAATTGGGCTCCAGCCTGTTATTGATCCTGTCATGAATATTTTGGCTTTGTCAGTCTCTCAACCAAAAAAAATAAGAAAGGAATTGGCCACTCAATTTGGATGGCAGGTTTCTGTAACCAAACAACCGTTGTCCATAAGGCTTGTTATTATGCCCCACATGACAGAGGAAAACATTTTAGCTTTTGTTAGAGACCTCAAATCTGTACTTAATCAAATTGAATTTTCTGAGAATAATAAACCTGGAAATTTCAGACATTCTGACGGGACCGGTAACATGTCTTGAGAAACTAACGGATCAAATCTCTCATACAGAATTTAAAACCCAAGGCATGTTCCGGTTAAGCATTGAGGGGATGCATTAAATATTGGAAATTGATGAGACCTGGCCTTGAAGCTTGTAAGGCGTGTATTCATCAATTCCTCGCATAATAGACAGTAATCCTGCAGAAGATATAAAAGGAGACCAAGCAGGGTGAAAGTATTAACTGGCAACATGTTAATAAGATAAAAATAAATATTAATATACCACAAGATAACCTATGAAAACATCATTTCAAATAGGGAAAATTCTCGGCATTCCCATAAAATTACACATTACCTTCTTGCTAATACTGCCGGTATTCTCCCTGGTTTTTGCCACAAATCCCGCTCCATTTGGTTTTCAGGATCTGACCACTCCACTGATGAACTATTTTTTATCCCTAATAACTACCATTCTTCTATTCTTATGCGTGCTTCTTCATGAACTTGGTCATTCTTATGTAGCCCAAAGATACGGTGTGGAAATAAAAGACATAACACTGATGCTTATTGGTGGTGTGTCTTCCATGGAGGAAATTCCCAGAAACCCTTCACAAGAGCTCAAGATGGCTTTTGCAGGTCCCCTTGTAAGCCTTGTTATCGGCTTCACCATTTTTGTATCCAATTTTCTGGTTGCATCTATGATAAACTCTTATGCAGCAACGCCTATTTACATGATGTTCAATATCCTGAGTTCCATAAACATAGTTCTTGGTCTTTTTAACCTCTTGCCAGCTTTTCCAATGGATGGCGGCCGTGTTCTCAGGGCATGGTATGCTAAAAGGATGAACTACGTACAGGCTACACACTATGCTGCTTCTATAGGCAAGATTTTTGCTATTCTCATGGGAATAATCGGGCTTTTCTCTAACGCATGGCTCATATTAATAGCGTTTTTTGTTTACATAGGAGCTTCCGAAGAAGATAGGTCTACTACAGTTACAGTAACGCTTGAAAAATATACAGTTTCTGATGTCATGAGTCCAGATGTTACATCAGTGCCTCCAGATATGACAATTGATACCCTCTTACATTTTATGTTTGAGGAGAGACACATGGGTTATCCTGTTATTGAACACAATTCTTTAAAAGGCATTGTGACTTTATCTGATGTACATAAAGTTCCTCCTCTTGACAGAGCTGTCTTGCAGGTAAGAGATATAATGACCACAGACGTGGTTTCATTAAATATGAGCGATAAAGCTTCAGAGGCCTTTAAATTGATGATGTCAAATAATATAGGAAGGGTGTTAGTTGTAGATTCTAATGGATCTGTAGTAGGCATTCTTTCTAGAACAGACCTTATGAGAGCAATGATGTTGGCCAATGAGCAGTTATAAAAGGTTGAATATAATAAATAACTAAAAAATAGTTCAAAATTAATAGTTCTATTCCAGTAACTTATCCATGAGGTATATATTGTGAAAAACTTATTTAATGAGGAAGATAAAACTGCTTCTGCTTCCAATAGCAGTACTTCTTCTTCTACTGATATATCCGTTTATAATTCGGATTCTTCTGTTAGTTCAAACACGGTTATTACTGACACATGCTCTGCCGGGAACCAGCATGTTTGTTATGATCTCTCATCTCCTTCAGGTGAGCACAGTTCGCAGATCGAGTCTTCCAGGATTATTATAATTGGTACGGCTCATGTATCTGAAAAAAGTGTTGCAGAGGTTAATGAAGCTATAGAAAGGGAAAAACCTGATATTGTAGCCGTAGAGCTATGTAAACCTCGGTATGATAGCCTTAAAGGAAAAGTTGTTGATACTGAAATTCCAATCAAGGATATACTCAAAGAAGGTAAGATCTATCAGTATATGATACACATGCTCCTTGCCCATGTGCAAAAAAAGTTTGCTGATGACATGGGTGTGCAGCCAGGTGCCGAGATGATTAAAGCAATAGACGCTGCTGAAGTACACGGGGCACGGATAGCACTGATTGATAGGGATATACAGGTCACTTTGCAGCGTTTCTGGAGCAAGATGGGCTTCATAGAAAAATTGAAGATGCTTGCAGGTCTGGTAGCGGCTGTATTAGGTATTGGTGGCACCAAAGATATTGATATGAACACCATTACCAATCAGGATATGGTCACGATGCTGGTGGAAGAGTTCCGTGGCACTTCTCCAAATGCTGTAAAAGTGCTTATAGATGAAAGGGATGCCTACATGGCTTCAAATCTCATCAGGCTTGCATCCGGCGGTGGAAAGAAGATCATTGCTGTAGTTGGTGCAGGTCACAGGGCAGGCATCCAGAGCTATCTATTGCATCCGGAAACTCTTCCACGTCCACAGTCTGTCGAGGAAATCCCTAAAAAAAGAATTAGTTTTTTGAAAGTCTTTGGCATAATAATGTTAGCGATCCCACTGGCAGCTTTTGGGTTACTGCTGATTTCAGGTGTGCCTCTAAAATCCCTAGGCATGGTGTTCATCTGGTGGTTTCTTATTACCGGTGGCTTAAGTGCCTTGGGCACCGCATTGGCACGAGGCCATCCTTATTCAGTATTGACCTCTTTCCTGGTGGCTTGGATGACCACTCTTAATCCAGCTGTGGCTGCTGGATGGTATGCGGGACTCAGAGAAGCAAAATATCGCAATCCTACCACAAAAGATCTGAAAAATCTCATGAATGCAGAATCAATGAAAGATATGATGAAAAATAACTTTTTCAGGGTCCTTTTTGTGACTGCCCTATCTAATCTGGGTGCCATGGCAGGCAGTTTAGTGGGAGCTTATGTTATATTCCAGTTCCTAAACATTAGTCCGGTAGACTATCTTGAATCAGCTTTACATGCAGGCCTAGGGGTACTAGGTCTCTGATATTTTAAAATTAAAAAAGGAAAGAAAAAGAAGACTTCAGTTTCTGTCTCAGAAGAGATCGTGAAGCTTGAGCTGGTATTTTCCAAGTTTGCCGCCATAGTTACCGGCAGAAATCTTCTTAATACCAGGAACTGTTACTGCTGCCTTGATACCAACAGTCATTGCCTTTTTAATGACGTCTTCATTGACACCATTGATGACTATCTCATACACTGATTTCACATCTGCTGGAATCTGAGTGTCAGGCACTTTGTCTCTGATAGTAGGACAATATCTTTCATTGGCTGTAGCCTTCATGAATTTGGCATACTTGTTGGATCCGGACTTAGAACCGCTTGCAACAATACCGCCTGGGAAAGGTGTGATCGTGCCTTCCAGTTCCCTTATAGCATCAACAGCAACTTCTGCGGCTGTCAAGGCGCTCATCTGACTATCACCAAAAATGAAGAAATTTCCACCAGCAATACCGGAAACTGCACCAATATTCTCTTCCACAAGGAAATCGCCTTCCATCAGGGGTATACAGTGCATCTTGCGGCCAGAGATCTCCTTTTGTGATTCCATACCATCACCGAAGAACTTGAGCTTAAAGCCTACGTTGAACTGCTTTTCTGCTTCAGGCATCCCATTAAAAACTGCAGTAGTTGGGGCAGTCAGGACACACTGACCAAGCCTTTCTAACAACTGATGTTCTAGTGCGTCGAATTTGAAAGTGCATATCTGGATGTACACACCGGGTCTACCATCAGGTGTCTCTTCACATGTTGCAAATCTCTCGATGCCTGCTTCTGCAGGACACATGATAACTGAAGTACCAAATCCTGTTGCTTCAGTAGCAGCAATTTCAGCCCAGCGTTTTGTGGCTGCTGTTATCAATACTCTACTAATCTTGATAGGAAAAGCTTCTGCAAAAGTGTCCTCTATTTCGACTCCGTTGATTTCCATAATTATCCCTTTAAGACCTTTCAATTATTTATTCGATGAATCCATCCAAGACAATGTTTCCTGCTAAAAGGAAACAATTTAAAAGCATTTCATAATAAGGCAAAGTGGCAGTACATATAATTTTCGAGTCTAAAAAGACTTTTGACAGCAATTACTGATGATGAAATTCATCATCAATTATAATTACCAATCTTTTATTGCATTTGATTTTCGTATACACAGGAGATGAGTGTTGTTACCTTCCCGTTATCACACATCATCTCCCGTATTTTAATTCACACTCCTACTTCCACTTTTGTCAATGTGCTCAGATGCCTAATTTTCTGCGATTACTCTCAATATGCTCTATCATGGCATCTACGGCTTTCACTGCATCGGTTTCCACATTCATTACCCCCCCAGTTACATCCTTACAGTCCTGGGTGAGCAGTTTCACAAGCCGTGGAGCACCTGTTATAGTGGGCACAGGATTAACATGGGTGTACAGACCCAATGCAAGAGCATAGACTGCATCAATGGTAGCTTTTTGCTCCATATATTCAGGTGCTGTTGCTACTACTGGCAGGTCGGGCAAAGGTACACCTCCCAATGCTGCTGATATGGAACCAAGTAAATCTGCCAGTCTTCCAGTATCGGTACATGTACCAAAGCTGAGTACTGGGGGGATACCAAGCTTTTTACACAATCTTTTGAGTCCAGGTCCTGCAAGTTCCATTGCGTTAGGGCTGCATAGACCTCCCACTTGCATGGCAGCATTGCCACATCCCATAGAAAGTACCAGTACATCCCGTGCAATAAGTTCCTTTGCAATATCCAGACTATGACAATCCTGTCCCGAATCCCTCAGGGTTGTACAGGATACAAGGCCCGCGATACCTCTTATAGTTCCACTCTTAATGGCATCCAGAAGAGGTGTTATGCTGCCACCCATTGCCTCAATTATACATTCTGAAGAAAATCCCACCAAAGATTCAGTGATAGGAAGGTCAGTTACAGGTGATACGGTTTTCCTGCGATCACTGAAGTTGTCTACAGCCATCTGCAACAGCTGAGCAGCCTGTTCCCGTGCTTTTTCTGGCACATAATCAATTCTTTCATCAATCCCTTCAAAGGAAACAAGGTCGCTCACTGGTACAACCTTGAAATGATATTTTTCAGCGTATATAGGATCTATAGGCATTGAGCAGTTCATATCTGCTACGAACACATCCACACATCCACTGGCCATGACCGCTTCTTGCATAATCCAGTTGCCAGTGAAACCAAAGAACACATTGTCCATTTCCCATCTTTGTATCATTTCCTGACCAGTTTCAATGTTGGCAATTATTCGCAGTCCTTTTGCACCGACAGCTTGAGCTTTGTCCTGCCATTCTTTTTCCCTGGCAAGTTGTACCATGGCAAATCCCAAAAATGGTTCATGCCCGTTGGGAAGTGCATTCACATATTCAGGGTCGAGTACTCCCAGGTCCACTCTCATCATGTGTGGCTTAGGCAAACCGAAGAGAATGTCCTGGCAGTATTCATTTACTATCTGGCTCTGATAACCCATGGCTACTCCTAAACGCATGGCTTTGAGAGCAAGGCTCACATAATCCCCATCCACGTTCGTGAGCGATGAACTCGTTGTCCTCATAATCTCACTGTGGATGCCATTGGGGAATATACCCAGCTTTTTCCATGTTTCCTTACGCTCTTCAGGTGCAAGTATCTCTACTATCTTACTATGTTTCCCGTATTCGTTTCTGAAATCAGCTTCCACGAAGTCACATAATCTCAAAGCTACTTCATTATCGGTGCCTGATGTATCAACACCAAGCCTTGCAGCAAAAGTCCTGAGTTTCGCAGGTTCCTTTATCTTAAAAGGTGTCTT
>DAKU01000065.1 GCA_002508425.1 Methanosarcinaceae archaeon UBA470 | reverse complement strand
GCTATATTATGTAGTTATACCTATAAGATCTAATGTACTATATATTTGTTTTTGAAGCAAACATTTATTAATAATACAAAATATTATCTACTTTAAAAAGGACTGCTGGATTCTTGCCAGAGTTCAAACTAAATATTATTCCAAATTTTGTGATTGACGCTTAAAATTAGTAATTTGAAAATTTTAAATGAAAAAAATCATATGCTATTTGAATGAACAAAATCTAAAAGGTTCACAGGTTATTACTTAGATATCAGGCATCTCTCTATGTCGGTGAACCTTTTAGCTATCTCTTTCTCTTCTCTACCTAATGTATCTAGCAGAAGTGTATCCCAAATTTCTCCTCAACAAAATAATGTAGTATATCCTCTAAATAGTTTGTCCAAACAGGGACTTGTTATTGTATACTGCCATTACAATTTGAATATAATGTCCTATATTGGAATAATTACAATAAAAAGTTTTTAAATAAAATAAATATGGGTACACTTACCCATTGTAGTGCATACTATCTTATCTAGCATCTCGAAAATCTCAGAAACATGTAATGAATTTCGGAAGGATAGAAGCATAGGTTGTTTTGTTAAGAATAAAGGACTGGCCATTGAAAATGGTGGTAAAAATGGATTTGAATAATAAATAAAAATGAACGAATTTCGATACACTGAACGTGTTCCAAATCCAGTTGACGATAACGATGCGGATTATAAGCCTATTCTGCAGGGAATTATTAATACACGCTGCAATTATGATGGTTCAAAAATAGAGGGCAATATGGAATCTTGAATTAACTGGATCAAATATTGATATTTTTTGGAAGGCAGTGATAGTTATTATACATCTCAAAAATAGCCGAGTCTTTAAAGGATGGCTCGCGTTTTATCACGTTTCTAGTCACAAAGAACGTTTTACGAATAGAATTTAATTTTCCACATTCTTATGTAATTGAACAGGAACTGTGGCGATCATATTTAGGTTATTATAACAAAGACTCAGAAACATATATTATTGAAGTAATCGAATCGGAAATAAATGAAAAGTCTAAATTAATAAAAGGATTAATCGAAAGAATATACTTATTAGATGAGTTTCAATTTTTCTAAATACAATAGTTTAACTTTTGAAACTGCCGGCTAATCACTTTGCACAGGATTTCAATAAAAAATTAATAGTAGATATTGTACAGAAGTTAAAGTGCTTGTTTTTTTGAGATAATAAATTTGCTGATCCGTTCTATTGTTATGTCGTGAAGCTTATTCTCTAAAGTGCTAGCATCTTTTTCTGCGATTTTTTGTGGGACATTTATAACGTCCTGCAAGAAAAACATAAGCAGATCGTGTCGGGTTTTAGCTACCTTTGCAACATTGGAGCCTTTTGGAGTAAGTGTTATACTTTCATATTTAATATATTTAATATAACCTTCTTTATCCAGTTTTTTTGCCATCTCGGTTACGCTTGGTGCTGTTACATCAAGGACAGTAGCTATGTCTTTTATACGGGCATATCCTTTTTCTGATTCGATTGTTAGAATTGCTTTAAGGTAATCTTCTGCTTTTCTTGACAGCATTTTCCCACCAGTTCAATAGATTTTTATGGAGTACCACACCATATTGACGATATTAATTCATGTAATCTACATAACTTAGTAAAATTGGACACAAAAAGAAACATTTCTCACTTGTGGACTCGATTAAACATTCTTTCAAACTACCAATGCTCCATATTTTCTGTTTTCTAATGTAAGAATGCTATCAGGAAACACTCGGAGACGACATTATGTTGTAAGGAAGTTCTTTTGTCGTTACAGTAGGAGCCTTTTATGTTTATGCAGCAGGATTTGTGTTACCTGATAGCAGGTGCTATATGTATTAGGTTGTATTTAATATTTTTGTAATACCTAGTTATTTTAGTTATAACTATCTTTACCTTAGACTATTACTCGCAGTCTGTAATTTGTGATCTTTAGGACTTTCCAGTAAGTTTTGGACTTTTAGCAAAGGCTAATATTTTTAGATTATTTTAATAAAACAAACTTATATAGGGTATACTACTCATACACCTAATGCCCTTCTCTTCAACATATCCTAAGAGGATGTGAATGAAATATGAGTAGTAAAAGAAATATGATCTCAAAGACCATCACAGTTATTTTGATGGTTCTTTTGATGTTATCGACAATAAGCACGTCAGTAGGTGCAAGTACACCTACTTTGAGTTGGGATTTTGAAAATAAACTAATACCTGACGCCTTGGGCCAGGGCCAACTTCTAAGCCCAAGTGATGTGGTGGTGCTCAAAAATATGCTTGTTGTCAGTGACAGCGGTACAAGTCGTGTGAACCTTTTCGACATGAATGGGAACTTCATAGGTCGTTTCGGAAGTCAAGGGGAAGAACTTACAGGGAACATAGAGATGCCCTTGGGACTAAGAGCTGACGGTGAATGTCTCTATATTGCCGGTAATCCTGAAGTTCTGTCTATCTGGAGTGTTGATGAAAATGGCACTCCAGCTGCTGTGCAGTCCGTGCCTGCAGATGGAACTGCTATAGGTCCCCGTCAGGTGGCATTGGACAACGATGGGAACATATACGTAATATGCGGTCCAAATCATCATGATGAAAACCTCCCTTACAGGATATTGAAATACAATTCTGTTGGCCAATTGCAAGCCGAAGCAGCTACAATTACTTTTAATGCTCCGGCTGGTATTGCTGTTGTAGGATCATATGTGTATGTGACAGAGGCAGATCCCAGTGATCCGAAGATAATGATCTACAACTTGGATCTGACAGCAACAGGTTTTGAATTAGAACTACCGGAAAATACTATTCCTGGAGATATCGATTCAATTGGTAATGAGCTGTACGTGAGTGTCAGCAGTTTCACGGGTGGTATCAACGGAATTATAAAGTATTGTTTATCTCCCGCTTCTGCGGTAATGAATTGCAATTCAGCTCCAGCCTATAGACAGATCGTCAATACAGAAGATCTTCTTGCAAAGGGCATGCTGGTAGCAGGTATTGACGTGGATGAACAGGGTAATATTTACATGGCAACTGCATCCATGATGTGGTCCGATTCCGGTCAGGTTCTGGTTTATGATATTAATGGAAACATGAATTTATCGTTCCCGGAACAGATCGAACTACATAGCATTTGGGGACTTGATCATGTGAATGATACGGTTTATATGCTTCCCATAACCTTTGATGGCAGTCCAGCTTCTATCTTAACAGCTAACGTAGATGGTTCAGAACTAAAAGAGCTGGTCACGCTCGAAAACGCAGGTGGCTCATCCCTTTCAATTGATGATGCAGGACATATATGGTACAATCAGATGAACCCTGGTGGAGCAAATTTTGAATTGATGTCATCAGGTGTGCATGTGCTTGATATGGAGGGAAATGAGGTATACTCTCTTACAAGTTATAATACCTCACTAACACAGGATCCGACCAGTGGACAAACTATTGCAAATGGTACAAGGGACCTTCACGTTCCAACATGCCTGGTTACAAGCACCGAAAATAGTACACATTATGTGTATATTGCCGACAGTTCCCCGCAGGGCTGGTTTACAAGTGGAAGTGCTATGGTAACAAAACTTGAGTATGAAACTGATCCGTGGGCTTTCAAAGAAGTATGGGTCACAGGTTCATTTATAGAATCAGAACCTACTCGGGATCTGTCACAGGACCCCGCCGGACCTGAGGAATTCTCATTGCCCTGTAGCATGGTACTGCATCCTGATGGAGATGTTCTCTATGTAGTTGATGGGGTGTACTGGCGTGTGGCTATGCTTGACCCTGTTGACGGTAGCTGGATTGGCGAATTTGAAGCTCCTCCTCTTCCCGAAAATGCTACACGTTATTCTGAGTCCCTGGCCCATGCCATGTCCGAAACTCCAGGTTATGAGGAAGAGTTGCTCTTTCCTGTAGGAGTGGATGTAGACCCGGACACTGGATTGGTATATGTTTCATATCATGGTGGAAGCGGTGCTAATGTCTATACAAAGACAGGGGAATTTGTAGGACATATAGGTGGATCAGATATCGATGAAGGTGGAATTATTGCTTCACTTAGTATTGATATCGTACCAACCGATAACAGCAATAAAAAGCACATGGTAATTGGAGATGCACATGGCTGGTCACTTGCGTCATATGGGGTTACTACTTCTGAATATGGATCTCTTGCTTCTGAAAACGAAGAGGTAGGTGTCCTGGTAGTTGCACACGGAAGCACAGATGCAAGCTGGTGTGATGACATAAGGGATACAGTAGCGAATGTCAATCTTCCATACCCGATAGAAATAGGATTCCTGGAAATGGTTCCCAACGAAACAATTCCTGATGCAGTTGACAAACTTGATGCACAGGGGGTCACAAAAATCGTGGCTATACCCATGTTTGTGTCCTCCAATAGTGGACATATTGAGGAGATCAAGTACATACTCGGCTTGAAAGATACAGCGCCGGAGGAAGGCTTAGTTAAAGTGGACACAGAAGCTGAAGTTATTTTTGCTGATGCAATGGATGACCATTCTTTTATTGCACAGGTACTTGCTGATAAAGCATCTGGCCTAACAGAGAATGCAAAAAATG
The DNA here is from genome assembly GCA_002508425.1 of Methanosarcinaceae archaeon UBA470. Taxonomy (GTDB): domain Archaea; phylum Halobacteriota; class Methanosarcinia; order Methanosarcinales; family Methanosarcinaceae; genus Methanomethylovorans. The sequence continues at coordinate 1,992 of DAKU01000065.1, read as the reverse complement.
AAACGGTTGTCTTTGTATTGCATGGCACTACAGATAATGGATTCGAAGGCTGGAACCAGAGTGCAAGCTCACTTGCCAGTAAAGTGAAATTGATTTTGAAGTACAGTATGGGAATAAACATAGAAGATGTCAAATATTCTTTTATTAATGTAAATTCCTCAAATACAGAATACAATTTAATGAAGGCCAGGTCAGTAGTGGAGAACGTTTCTGAAACATCTCATCCAATAGTAGTTCCTATTTTTGTTGGTGAGGGATATTACACAGACACAAAAATTCCAGGTTTGCTGGATGGTCTGGATTATGAATATCCAAGTGCAGGTAACAGATCACTTCTGCCACATAAAAATATAGGGGATTGGATAGAAGTAACCGTAGCTTCTGCACTGCCTTATCCGGATATCTCCTTATACGATAGTGGAAAGCCGTTAAATCTATCTATTGACGATATTCATGTATGTCTTTGTGGTGCTTCTGCCTACAGGTCTGCATTAGAAGCTTTATCAGATGACCAGATATGGGCCGGAATCCCTGAAAGAGGAAATATCAAAATAATATGTTCCCATCCCTCAGATGGTCATAGAGATACATTCCTTTACATTTTGGGCAACCTGACAGAGGACTACATCGTAAATGCACCGACAGGAACAAATGAAACCAATATAAAGCCGGAAAATTATGTGTATGCTTTCATAGACAAATCCACCGGCGATTCTGTTACTCTGAAGGTAAAAGACGATGTTTCTCCTGAGAGGATGTTCGATCTGCGAACAAAATGCAATCTTGGAACTGCAACATCTGGGGAGAAAAAAGCTTTCAACCTGTTCAAAGGTATCATGCAAGAGCACATGATGTATAGTCCTGCGGATGAGGTGTTCGAAATAAATACTACGTTTTCGGAAACTCTTGCCATCTATCCCGGATCAAACTTTATTTCAGTACCATGCGAATTGGAGACAAGCATGAAGGATTCTGGGTCCTTGTAACTAAGGATAAAATACTCTATGGATTCTGAGAACTTGCAAAGTAGTGGAACAAATGTGAGGTGGGCTCAAAGCTCACCTTTTTATACCCAATAAATATTTGTGAGGTGATAATATGATTGAGAAATGAAACTTTGCCAGACCTGTACTAATCCTGCAGATATTCCTTCCCTTCCGCTAATGTTGGAAGGGAATGTTATTAATAGAGAGACACTGACATACTCCCACTGCTAAAGCTGGTGGGGTTCTATTGTTAGTTGCGTTCCAACCAGGCGATTCTAGGGGTATCAGTGCTCTCTTCCACCAAATCTCTTTCTTTAGTGTATTGAGATATGTATGGACTCGTTGATCTGATCAATAATCTGACTTTGTTGAAAGAACTTCATCCATGGTTAAATTATCTTAACTCTCAATCATTACAGCAAGCTAACCGAAATTTACTGATGGGGTTCAAGAATTTCGTTGAGCGTAGAGGAGATTTCCCTACCAGGAAGAGTAAGAAGAAGAACAACTTCTCTTTTCAGGTTCCTCAGAATTACCAGATAAACTTAACCAGTTCAAAGATTTATCTGCCTAAGATTGGATGGATGAAGATCGTTCTCCACAGGGATTTTTTAGATAAGAAATCCATTGAGAATGGGCTTGTTACAAAAGAAGTCAACGGATAACTTATCCTTGACCAGAAACTCAACAGGAAGTTCGATATTCTGAAGACATTGACGGTTTCCAAGACATCATCTGGAAGGTATCATGTAAGCATTCTGATAGATGACTATGTTCCAAAACCAGAACCTGTTGAATTCGACGAGAATACAACTATAGGAATTGATGTAGGTATTAAAACATTTGCAGTTCTTTCAACAGGAGAAGAGTATGAAAATCATAAGTTACTAAAAAGATCATTAATTCAACTAAAGAAATTGCAGAGAAGTGTTTCCAGAAAAGAAAAAGGGTCAAAGAATCGGAAAAAAGCTGTTCATAAACTTGCAAAACACCGGCTCTGTAGAAA
>DAKU01000098.1:3472-5005 GCA_002508425.1 Methanosarcinaceae archaeon UBA470 | reverse complement strand
AGCTGTTCAGCTATCTCCAGAGCAGACTCCGGGCTGATGTTCAGGAACTTGGATGCACGTTTGAGAAATTCAGTAGTGTTAAGAGGATACGGTGCATTTGTCTTTACTTCAGTGACACTCTTTTTTGTCACTATTCCAGTCTTGCATGCCCGTATACGATTAAATATTTCAGCCGCTTTTGTCTTGTCTTTTATATTGCCCGCCCTGTGCACTCCTTTAAAATCCATGTTATTTGCATGGAAAAGTGCTTCTATTTTCCAAAAATCCTCCGGATTGAATTCCTTAATGGCTTTTTCCCTTTCGTATACGAAGCCACATGTAGGTGTCTGGCACGGTCCGATCGAAAGAATATCTTTGGTGCGTGCTTTTTCTCTTACAGCCAGGGTCAGATAGCGGGTAAAGGCAGCACCCATTTTAAGGTCAAGTATCTGGCGAGCCTCCGCAGACATTGCCATGGCTGTATCAGGTTCAACGGGATTATCAAAAGCTTTAGTTATCTCAGAAGCTGATAATGAAGAGAACCTCGCTCTTTTTACAGGAGCTTTGGAAACCCTGGATGCAAGTTCCTTTGCTTCAAAACCAATATTCTCTCCTTCTCGGTCAAAATCGCAGGCAAGTATTATTTTATCGGCTTTGCCCGAAAGGGAAATAATGGCATCTGCAAATGGCTTTTTTGTCACTGTTTTGATAGGTGCAGTATCGATCAATTTTCCAGGGTCAACAGATTTCCAGTCGTTTAGTTCAGGTGGAAAATCATAGCCCATAATATGACCGGAAAGGCCCATTACCTGCCATTCTTTACCATCCTTGCGGAACACATAAACTGGAACTCCTTCGACAAGCTTTCTATCGGGCTTGCCCCCGCTAAGGATATTAGCTATCTGTGAAGCAGCTTTGTTCTTTTCGGTAAATACAACAACAGTCATGATATATCTTGCACCTGGTTAGAATAGTGCGCGATACATTATAACTGACATTACATTAACTTTATTGGTTATTGTTAAAAAAGAAAAATATTTGGGAGCCAGCCTTAATTTAAAAGGCTGGAGGCGTAGCTTAAGACCAGATAGACAGGACTTGAATATCCCCCCATCACAAGCAGGTTGTTGAGTATTATCAATACTCCCATTATTGCAAGGGTGTGTCTAAGTGTATCCCATGCAAAGATTTGATCGTTGTGTTTTCCTGCAGAGAAGCAAATGATATAAGCATAGCTTCCCAGCAGTGCTAATATAAAGAACACCTTGAACAGTACGATGCTATAGAGCCCATGCATAGAAGCAAATGTGGATACAACAGGATTGCCTTCATATGCAAGACCAGTTTCTATAGCATATATGGTGGTCAGGAGATCGCCTATTACATAGAATAACAGGACGAACTTTATATCCTTCAGGAATCTGTAAAGATCCACACCGTAAACTAATATACTTTTTTCAACACTTTGGGTCATCGTACCACCGCGACCTTGCCGCGAATTTACCATGCGGCAATTAGTAAGTGCACAAGTACGTATATAAGAATATCTACATC
>DAKU01000098.1:225-3443 GCA_002508425.1 Methanosarcinaceae archaeon UBA470 | reverse complement strand
CAGATACAGGAAGTAGCCAAAGCAGAAGGTATTGATCCGGACCTTGTACGTTCCTGTGTGGCAAAAGGCATCATTGCCATACCTGATAACCCTGCAAGGGATTCAAGGCATGTTGGGATTGGCAGGTATATGAGTACTAAGATCAATGCGAATATTGGTACCTCCAGAGATTATATCCATATAGAAGAAGAAATCGAAAAAGCAAAAACGGCAGAAAAGTTCGGTGCCGATGCTCTCATGGACCTTTCTACAGGTGGGGATCTGGATAGTATACGTTCCATGATAATGAAATCTGTTCATATCCCTATAGGTTCTGTACCTATATACCAGGCAGCTTCATCTAAAAAAGCAGTTGTAGATATGACGTCCGATGACATGTTCAATGCTGTCAGGAAGCATGCAAAGGATGGAGTGGATTTTGTAACGGTACACGCAGGTGTTAACCTCAATTCCATGGAAAGGATAAAGAAAGGCGAGAGAATTACTGAAGTTGTGAGCCGTGGAGGAGCATTCACCCTCGCATGGATGTTGCATAACCAGGAAGATAATCCATTTTATACGGAGTATGATTACCTTCTGGAAATAGCCTATGAGCACGATATGGCTGTGAGTCTTGGAGATGGGATGAGGCCAGGATGTATTCACGATGCTTCAGATGGAGCAATGTTTACTGAAATAGTCACTTTGGGTGAACTTGTGAAAAGAGCACGTGCTGCGAATGTACAATCTTTTGTGGAAGGTCCGGGACATGTTCCGGTAAATGAGATCGAAACATGTGTAAAGACCATGAAAAGTCTCTGCTTAGATGCTCCTGTGTACCTATTAGGTCCTCTTGTAACTGATATAGCTCCTGGCTATGACCATATTACAGGTGCTATTGGGGGAACTCTTGCAGGCATGTATGGTGCAGATTTTCTGTGCATGACCACACCTTCGGAACACCTGGCACTACCAACAATAAGTGATATACGGGAAGGAACAATTGTCACAAAAATAGCGGCACATGCAGCAGACATTGCAAAAGAAGGTCAAAGGGAAAGGGCACGTGCAATAGATGACAAAATGTCACACGCACGCCACAGGCTTGATTGGGAGGAGCAATACAAGCTGGCCATTGACGGAGAAAAGGCCCGCAGCATCAGGGAAAGCCGTGTCACAGGCAGCGATGCCTGTTCGATGTGCGGAGATCTCTGTGCAATGAAAATAGTAAAAAAAGCTCTCTCAAAAGAAGAATAATTATCTTCGGCCTTTAATTGCTCTTGTTGTGAGAATAAGGCTTTTATCTGTTAGGCGGCAATCTAAAGTGACTATCTGTACAGAGGACTTCGGCTTGAACGACGGCAACAACACTTCAATGTAGATCAAAAATGGATGACCTGGCCTTTCTCACATACACTTTTATTTCAATCTTTGTGATTGTGAATCCCATTGGGGGAGTTGTCACTTTCATATCTCTTACCAGCCGCATGACCTTTGAGGAGAAGAACATCCTTGCAAAAAGAGCTGTGCTCCTTGCCTGTATTATAGCTCTCTTCTTTGCCGTTACTGGTAAGATTATGCTGAACCTTTTTGGCATTGATGTTGATTCACTTCGCATTGCAGGCGGCATACTGTTGTTCCATGTAGCTTTGGATATGATGTTCGCCAAGGTATCCGGAGAAAGTATCACTGAGAATGAGATCAGCCAGTCACAGGATCGTTCTGATATATGGATATTCCCGATCGCACTGCCGCTATTGACAGGCCCTGGAACTATCACCACCGTCATTGTGCTCATGGGAAGTATTGATTCCATCGGGCAGAAGTTCCTGGTGATCGTCAGCATATTGCTAACATTCATTGTGTGCCTGATGATATTCCTGTTCTCCAGACGTATCTATAAGCACATAGGATACAACGGCATGCTGGTATTCACAAGGATAATGGGACTTTTCCTTGCAGCATTGGCTGCAGATTTTGTTACAACAGGGATCTGGAACGTATATACTGCTCTATCATCAACAGCTTGAAAACATACTTTTTTAAGAGAGCTATATCCATACTTCTTAGAGATGGATGTAAGAACCGGGGAACTTTTCGGACAGGTAAAGGGTGATGAGCATCAGGTATCCCTTGATGAATTGTTCAAACGTTTGAAAAGTAGTGATACAGGACTGAAACAGGAAGAAGCTGTCCGAAGGACGAGTGAATACGGGCCAAATGTGCTGGAAGATATTGGCAAGGAAAGTCTTCTGCGCAAGTACCTGAAACAGTTTTGGAATTTCTTTTCTATTTTGCTTACAGTTGGTTCATTACTTGCTTTTATTGCAGAGTGGCTTTCTCCCGGCCAGGGAAACATCTACATTGGCATAGCACTGCTTGTTGTAGTAATCCTTAACAGTACCTTCACGTTCATCCAGGAATATCAGGCGGAGAAGATCATGGCGAGTTTTCGCCAGTTGATACCTCCGAAAGCCAGGGTTCTCAGAAACAATGAAATAGCAGAAATACTTGCCTCAGACATAGTTGTCGGGGATGTGATCTTACTTGAAGAAGGCGACAAGGTTCCTGCCGATGGGAGGCTCATAGAGGTGAATTCCCTAAAAGTAGATAATTCACCCATAACCGGAGAGGCTGAACCCCAGTTGCGTTCTCTGGAGTGTACCCACCCCAACATACTTGAATGCAGGAACATGGTGTTCTCCGGCACGCTTGTACAGACCGGGAACGGTAAAGCTATCATTTCCGGCACAGGAGCAAACACTCAGATAGGTCGTCTGGCACTCCTTACTAAACGCACTTCATCGGTAGAGACTCCTTTAAGGAAGGAACTAAACAGTTTTATAAGGATCATCTCTTCGATCGCTATTTTTTTGGGTATATCTTTCTTCTTAGTAGGGTTCTTCGTGCAGGATACATTACTGATGAACCTTATTTTTGCTATCGGTATAATTGTGGCAAATGTTCCGGAAGGCTTGCTGCCCACAGTCACTCTTGCCCTGAGCCTTGCTTCCAGAAGAATGGCAAAAAGAAATGCCCTCATAAAACAGCTCGAATCCGTGGAGACCCTGGGTTCCACTACTGTGATCTGCACCGATAAGACCGGTACGCTTACCCAGAACAAGATGACTGTGAACTCGGTCTTTACAGGCGAAGGCTATCTCAATGTCAAAGAAAAGCAAAAACCATCCGAACTTCTTATTAGAGTTTCCGGCCTGTGCAATAACTCAAGGGTTACG
>DAKU01000098.1:0-125 GCA_002508425.1 Methanosarcinaceae archaeon UBA470 | reverse complement strand
ATGGATGAGCACATCTCCATGGCAGAATCAGGTGAAAGGGTGCTTGCCTTGGCTTACAGGGAAGCAGAAGATGTAAGAGAATACGAAAATGATTTTGTTTTCCTGGGACTTGTAGGTGCAGTGGA
>DAKU01000175.1 GCA_002508425.1 Methanosarcinaceae archaeon UBA470 | reverse complement strand
CTGTAACAGTCAGAGTCACAGTGTAAGTACCTGCTGCAGTATATGTTTTCGTAGCACTCATGGTGGTAGCTTCAGATGTTATCCCATCCGATACATCGAAGTCCCATGAGTAAGATGCTATGCCTTTATCATCAGTGGAAGCACTGCCATTAAAGGTTACAGTTGACCCAACCGTTGCAGTTTTATCCGCACCTGCATTTGGAATCGGCAGATTATCATCAATTGGTATAAGGTCTTTAACAGCTGCATACGCATTCACAACACCATATCCATAATAGTCATCTTTTCCAGAGGCACCGAGGTCTGTTGCTGTACTCTGAAGCCTTGAACGAATTTCTGCCGGATCCCATTCTCCATTTTTGTTGAGGTCATAACTGGTACTTGCGACTTTACTGCTTAGCAGTAAGGCTACAGCCCCTGTAACGTGCGGAGTGGCCATGCTTGTACCATTCATATACTCGTAAAAGCCTCCGGGGATAGTAGATTTGATACTCACGCCAGGTGCAGCGAGTTCTATCTCAGAGCCGTAACATGACCATGAAGTTATTGTGTTAGTTGTATCAATTGCAGAAACAGCTATTACTGAGTCGTAGGCTGCAGGATAAACTACATTACCACCGGAATTGCCAGCAGCTCCCACTAGAATGATTCCCTTGCTATAGGCATTATCACAAGCATCCTGGAGTGTAGATGAAGATACTGTACCCCCAAGGCTCATAGTAATGACATCGGCATTGTTGTTAACTGCCCATTCGATTCCAGCTATTAGATTACTATATGAAGCCGAACCTGAACTGCCAACAACCTTTACGGCATATAATTGTGCCTGCGGGGCTGCTCCGATCACGCCAACACCATTGCTAAGAGCAGCTATAGTTCCAGCGACATGGGTTCCGTGTCCATGGTCATCCATCGGATAATCATCAACATTCACAAAATCATATCCTCCAATGTAATTTGCTTTAAGATCAGGATGAGTGTAATCAATACCTGTATCTAAAACTGCAACCTTGATGCTTTTTCCGGTGAATCCGGCAGATTGGGCGCTGATGGCATTTATTCTGGCAATCCCCCAGGGAATTTCATCTGCCTGGATCTGGCCATCGGCTTCCATTATATGAATTTCATAATCAGGTTCAATGAAATCAACATTTGGATTCTTTGACAGGGCATCAATTGCTTTTTGAGGAAGCTCAGCAGCTACCGCATTTACAATCGTATATTCGTATTTGATTTTTCCTCCTTGAGATTCCAATGATTCCACATTTGCCTCTAAAATAGTTGGATCAGCTTTTCCTTTGAAGCTGATGAGGACAGGGATTTTCTCATTATTTTCTTCTGCTGCATTAGTTGGTGTAGCAAAACAAGAAAGTAAAATAAATGATATAATTAGTAAATTTATTTTTTGTACCATACAGATCACATAATTATATATTAACTTTATTTATATATGTGGCTATCTATTTTAGTAATGATTTATTCTATCTCTTATAAGAATAAGATCTCCAATTTAAAAAGTAGTTTCATTGAAATGTAGAACTATGTGCTTTGTTTATTGTACGGTTGATGTTGTATGAATATCAATAAAGTATCCTGAAAGGGACCAGATATTCTAATAAAGATCAATTCTCTGCAGTTTTTTGCTGTAATCATATCCTTCTGTGGTAATCCACGACAGTTATTTATAATTTTGTAACCCTGTGCTTATATGGGGGTAAAGAAAATGCTTGAGCCATCGTGGGTCTTTGCTCTTAACGCAGATGAACTTAAAGAGAATGCTCTGAAGCTTGTGGAAATTAATGATAAGCCTGTGCTTCTTATCAAGAAAGAAGGTCAAATATATGCTCTGTCCAATAGGTGCAAGCATATGGGTTGTCCACTTTCAGCTGGTACTCTTGAGGATCACGCCCTGAGGTGTTCATGTCATGGCTGGAGATATGACATCAAGAACGGAGAGTATCTTGGTTCCAGGGATATTGCCTTAAAGGTCTATGAGAACAAGATCGAAGACGGTAAAGTGTTTGTTTATATTTGATCTACTTCAGGAGTCAAGTTATGTCTTCATGGGTCTTTGCTATGGAAGATGATCTGGAAGAGGAAAAGATCAAGTTGGTAAAGGTTGCAGGTAAACAGATTCTTTTTATCAGGAAAGAAGGCAAAGTTTATGCAATTGGTAATTCATGTCCGCACATGGTTTGTCCTCTCAAGAGTGGAATTCTGAATGGGTATGTTCTGAAATGTGGCTGTCACAACTGGGGGTTTGACATCAGGACCGGAGAGAACGTGGGTACAGGTGAATATATCGATGTCCCGGATCCTAAAGTAGATACCTACGATATAGAATTAGCCGAAGGAAAGATCTCTGTGCTACTCTAAATTCATGAGGAGCTTCTAATGTCTGAAGATAAATGGATATATGCGTTTAAAGAGGCTGAGCTGAAAGATGGTGAAAAGAAAGCTCTGGTGATAGATGGTCAGAAGATAGCACTAATAAAAAAAAGTAATGAATTATTTGCTATCTCAAATAAATGTGTGCATATGGAATGCCCGTTATCTAAAGGTGAACTGGAAGGTTACGTTATCAAATGTCCATGCCATGACTGGAGATTTGATATCCGCAGTGGGGAGTTTCTGGATGCAAAGGAACTCAAGGTTCCTGTCTATGAACTGAAAGTGTCTGATGGTAATATCTATTTGAAAATGAAAGGTGAAACCCAATGAAGAAGATCATGATGTATACTCTGAGTACCTGTCCGTGGTGCAAGAAAACAAAGAGTTTCTTTGCGGAGAAGAACATTCCTTTTGAATTCATTGATTACGATAAGGCCAGTAAGGAAGAACAGCAAAAGATACGGGAAGTATGTTCTACCCATGGAGAGGGCATAGCTTTCCCTTTCGTGATAATCGGCGATGATGTTGTAGTGGGCTATAATCCGCAAAAGTACATGAAGCTACTTGAATCATGACGAGGATCATCTATGGATGCGGATAAAAGAAAGCAAAGACTCAAGGAGATGTTCCGGAAGGTTGTAGATCCTCTGGGATACAAGTTCAGCCCTGATGAGGAGATTGTGGATTTCCTCCTGGAACAGGAAGTAATCATTGAAAAAAAGCATGGTCATCCCTTTTGTCCCTGTCAGGGTCTGACCGGGGAACGAGAGCTTGATATGAAGATCGTATGCCCATGTATTCCTTTCCACAGGGCTCATTTTGATGCAATGAAACGTTGCTGGTGTGGTTTGTACGTGCACAAGGATGTAGATGATCCTTACAGCTTAGTGCAAATCTCACGTTCAGAGTTTGAACAGATGTAAAGGGAGGGTAAAGTATGATAGAAGAAGATCCGGTGATCTCAAATATCAAAACAAGACGCAGTGTAAGGGACTATGCTGACAGACCTGTGAGTAATGAGGTTATAGAAAGTATCATTGATGCAGGTA
>DAKU01000103.1 GCA_002508425.1 Methanosarcinaceae archaeon UBA470 | reverse complement strand
TTACCTTGCTGTCATTAAGCTCCAAACACTTTTTCATATTGAAATAGAACTGATAGCCCCAGAATGCCGGCTGCTGGACTATTCTGATGTCTGGGTCTGATGTAAAGCGATCAAGAGTGTCAGGTGATATTTCTGTGAAATCTATTTCTCCCTGTTCAAAAGATACTAATGAATCACTGACCGGAATGAATTCCACTGCTTCAACGGCAGTATCCGGACCCCAGAATTTTTCGTTTGTTACAAACCGGTATGTCCCATGCTCTTTGTTGTACTCATCCAGAAGGAACGGGCCAGTACCGATGACTGCTTCTGTGTCTAGGAAACTAGAAGGGTCTGTGACATTTTCGTAGATATGCTCAGGTATGATCTTGAAACTTGTAAGTTTGTAAATGAATGTTGAAACCGGCTGGGTCAGTACGAATTTTACAGTATTATCGTCCACGACCTGAACATTATCCACAACTTCTGACTCAATTCCACCTGAAACAGGTATATGATCCTTCTCATAATCGAATGTGAATTTTACATCACTTGCAGTGAATGCTTCTCCATCGCTCCAGCTTACGCCTTCACGAAGATAAAATGTATATTCTTTCCCATCTGAACTGACATTCCAGCTTTCGGCCAGCCAGGGGATTATGCCTACCTCGTCCCTTTCTACAAGGCTGTCAAAGATCATTCCAACCTTTGAAGATCCGGGACCTCTTGGATATATCGTGAATGGTTGAGGATAGCCATAATCTCCGCCGCTCAGGTGAACAACATCCGCCTTCTGTGATACATCAGGAGTGTTCTCAGCCGATGTTCCGGCCTGTGCACTGTCCTGATCAATACAACCTGCTGTCATTAAGATCAGAAAGGTTAGAAAAACAGAAAATCGTGCTAAAAACTTTTTTTTCTCCATTACATAACACCTATATTTCCTTATTCAGCCTTTATTAACGGAGATAGTAATACATTAATGTATAAAAGTATTACTAAATAAACTATATATATTATAAAATCCGAAAAATGCAACATAAAATTAGTATATATTCAACTATTAACAATGGACAGATTTAATTGATTTAAACTAAAACCACTTCAAAAGGGAACTTTTGGTTCAAAATGAGATTATTTACCAAAGGTTATTCAGAATAACAACCGCACTGCAGTATACGCTGCTCAAGATATCAAATGAAAAAATAGCTAATTAGTAATTTTAATTAATTTTTTGCATCAAAATAAAGAGAATTATATGAGTTTATAATACTAATAATCTTATTTTTAACAGCATTTAATATGAATAATCTTATATATCATAAATCAAATTATGACCATTTGAAGTAACATCGGTTAGGAGATTTATCATATTTTATATCCGTGTTTTACATCATAATGTTGCAATAAAAGATCATGTTTCAAGCAAATTATCACAAAATAATTGATGTTATTCCCTTTTAAGGAGTGCAGAAAATGAAAAAAATGATTGGTATATTGGCGATATTAATTTTCGCAATTACTATGCTACCAGTGAGTGCAGAAAATGTGACTTACGAGATAAGAAGTTCAGTATACGATAATAAAGACCCGGCCATATCAGCAGGTGATTTCTACTGGGATGCAAATAGCTTCCCAACCTTGTGGTATCAGATAAAGCCAGGCCTGTCCAGTGAATTGTTCTACATTCACAACACATGGAATTCTTCTTCTACTATCCGGCTTGGAGATGAGGTACCTTCCGGCGATCTTTATTATGTAAGCAAGCCCCAGCTGAAAAAGACAAAGATTGCTGATCTGGACGAAGGAAAGACATTTATTGTCGATGGATGTGACCTGGAAAAATATTATCTAATGGGATTTTTCGGAGCACAGCATACTTCAATGCCTTTAGATCCATCCAATCTTTCAAAAGGTTGCAGACCTGATGAGATAGCTAAAATTCTCATGGACAACGATGATAAGAAAAATATGGCTACAGGAGAAGAATGGCAGCTTGCAGGTGGCTGGTCTCTTGTAGTACAGCAGATAGATGTGGAAGGAAATAAGGTGTATCTTGAACTTCGCAAGAAAGGTGAAACAGTAGATACAGATGTAATCTCAACAGATATGGACCAGACAAAGCAGGAAAAGACCTATATCTACAAGGATGAGGACGATAAACCGGTATTCTATTGCTATGTAGATTCAGCTTTTAAAGGTTCAGATAGTGACCTTGTGGTGCTGAACTATGTGTTCCTGAGAGGAGATACTACCAAGATCAATAATGGTGATTCTTACGGTGCATTTGATGTGGAAGGTTTCACAGTGCCTGATATCATGAACGGAGTGAACTATGCAGGAAGCGGAGCCGGCACAGTACTCAATACTGGTGATGATGCACTGGTCATGGCAAGTAACACGGACCTAGTTTTGAGTGCTGATGAAGACTTTGATCTATATGGCGACATATATATGCACAGCGAAGATACCGCCAGCCCTGACCTGAAACTTACCCTAAAGAAGAAGTTTACCATCGAAGTACCGGCTTGTCCGGGTAATGCAACCTCTGAAGGGAATCAGACTTCATCAGGAGCAGTACAGGAAAAGCCGTTAGCTACAGTGCCAGATACAACTTCTGCAAATGGGCAAAATTCCACAGAAACTACAGAATCTCAGCAGGGAACAGAAGTCGTGCAGAGTTCCATGAAAGTCCCAGGATTCGAGATCTTTATTGGACTAATAGGGATTCTAGCAGCAGTGGGTATCAGAAAATAAATTAGGTTGAGGGATAAACTCAACCCGTTTATCTTTTATATATTTCCTGTAAGAAAGTCCTCTCTAATTTCTTTTACTGCTCATTTAGCCACATACTTGTGTTTTCTAAATCAGATTTGTCCCTTCTCATTACTGCTTTTAACATTTTCCAAATAAGCTTCACCCCTGGGTGAAATACGGTAAGTTTCAGTTCCATTTACATCTATTTTTTCTATATACAGAGCATTTTCCAGCATGTCAAGGTGGAATTTAGCTTGCATTCTATTAACTTTGAAGCTGTTTTGCACATCTTCAATAGTCCTATCAGCCTCAGCGAGAAAAGATAAAATCTTTCTTCTTACAGGATTTTGGAGTGTTTTTAGACCTATATCATGGTCTTCTGTAGGATTACGTACGATACCCTTTTCTTTTTTTATGTTTTCGATCCATTCTTTTCGACTACTTTTTATAGAATCTTCTGACATAGGAATCAATTATAGTTATTGAAAATAAGTGATACATGTTTTGGTCAGACTATATAAAAAATTAGAATTTCAGTTGAAGTCCACTGTCCAACTGACCACCAGAGATCTCATATGGCAGAAGAATAGCTGGCTATTGATAATTGTTGTTTTTCAGAGATATGGATATTGTTTTCCTGGAAATCTGCACCCTGCAGGACAGTAATAAATTTCCTGGTATATTCCGGCTTTTTAAATACTAACCGAATCTTGCGGTTCTTAAAGAAATAGAGCCTGATATCATCAGTAAGATAAGATTCTCCGGGATTGATCTGAATACACTGGGCTTTGAGTGGCTCCGCCGAATGGATGACCACATCGACCATCTTCAACAGACTTTCAACACATTTTGTTGAATCCTGCAGATTTCCTGATGCTTTTAGATGAATTATTGTATCATTCTTCACTTCTATTCGGTCAGAAGCGAACCTGCTTCCATTTAAGGGGACAAGCTTTTGACAATCTGCTTTTATACGTTTCAGAGCATTGTTATTGTTTTGTAGGTAAGTATCCAAAACATACTCTGAAACCTGGAAAGCATCGTATACAGGTAGTTTTTTAGCAAAATTGAAAACATCCTCGAAATCTACAGGTAAAGCAGGATTTCCTCTACTTTCAAGGAGAATTATTTGGTTGATGAATCGATCGATCATTATATCGATGGAATCAGAAAGGTTAACTGTATCCGCAAATGGGAACAAGAACAATGATTGTCTCTGGCTTACAGGAACCTCAACTTTTATACCCTGGCAGATCTGATCAAGCTTTTCACGTGCCTCTTTTTGAGCAGATAGCAAAAGCTTAATCGTGTTGTTTTGCAAAGTGTAGATCTGATCCTTGGTTCCGTAATCTTGCATGCCTAATGTATCTTATTTCTTCTTAGTATTAATGCTTTTTTGATATCGGGATGCTTTTATGAAAATTACTCTAGATTTTCCATGCCATTTTGAACCAGATATACTGCTAAAACCATCTAAAATGAGATTTTGATAGGATTTATGCACGAAATTCAGTCTAATCCACACTTTCAGATCAAAAATAATATACACACTATACTACCGATACGAAATATATTCAAAAAACTATAAATAGAATATGTGTGTACAAAGGGAAGGGATGGCAAAATATTTTGTGTTGTGGCTATGATATTCTCAAAATAGAATATGATATATTTTAGACATTGTGTAAAAGGAGTATAATATACATGAAAATTAGAGTTGTCAGTTCTAAAGATGAAATTAACACGTTAAGTCCAAATGAAGAGATAGTTCATCTTGCATTCAGACCATCCAACACAGACATCTTGTCGCTTATAATGAAATGCCCAGAAGTTAAAGCGCTTCACATTCCAGCTTCTTATAAGAGAACTATATCTAACTCTGTAATGATGTACCTTAAAATGAAGGGTATTGAATTGTTAGAGGGAGATGTATGGGGACATCGCAAGGACATTAATGAATATTCAGAGGTTTCCCAGACTATTTATGATCGTATAGATCAGTACCGTAACAATGGTATGCCAGATGATGATGTCATTGAAAAACTGGTAAGAGAAACTAGGCTTAGTCCTGATTTCGTTTCATTCCTTGTCAAAAATAGATGAATATAAAATACCC
>DAKU01000177.1 GCA_002508425.1 Methanosarcinaceae archaeon UBA470 | reverse complement strand
ATCTCACATGAATTCGAATAAGCTTTTTTGCCCTGTGTTCTTTTGTAGGTTTCCGACCCTGACCCCTATTCTACGGAAATTCATATTGCTTTCGTGAAGGAATTGCAACATCATTTCTCTTGCAGTTTCATGTAAAATACCTTTGTCAGAAACTGCATGATTAAGTGTACGGCTTTTGGTTGACATCCTGAAGTTGGAGAAGATCACGGTGACAGTTACAGATCGAAAACTCACTTTTCTTTCCCCTGTCTTTTTGATAACATCATCCACCAATTCTCCCATCAGGGAAAATATCATATTATCTTCTCTGGTGTCTTCTTTTAGAGAAGCCATTCTGCCTATCTGGTCTGTGGCTGTTCTTTCAGTAACTGGTGACTCATCAACACCAGATGCAGCTTTTTTGAGCCAGGTTCCCCGATTTTTGCCAAATACTGATATGAGTTCCAAGATATCATAATCAGCAAGCTGACCAATGGTCTCAATACCCATCTGCAAGAGCTTCTCTTCTGTAACTTGTCCTATACCCCATAGCTTTTTTACAGGCATGGGACTTAAGAAAGCAGTTACATCTTCTGGATTAACCCCTGTCAAACCATCTGGTTTTTTGAAGGATGATGCCATTTTGGCAATAAGCTTGTTAGGGCCGATGCCCACTGAGCATGTGAGTTTTTCTTGTTCTAGGATGTCATGCTTTATCTGCATGCCAATATCCTTTGCCTTCTCAAAATCTCCGTCGCAATTGTGAGTTATTTCTAGGAATGCCTCATCAATGCTTATTTTCTCAAAGGCTTCCTCACCATCTGCATGTGAGTGCAGTATGTCCATGATTTTTGCAGAAACTTCTTCATAGAACTGCTTGCGCACAGGAAGAAAAACGGCGTCAGACTTAAGTGCCTTAGCCTGTCTGCAGGGCATGGCTGACCGTATACCAGCTTTTCTGGCAACATAGTTAGAAGTGCTTACTGCTCCCCCTTCTTCCCCACGGTTTGAGTACATGCACACGACTACTGCCTTATCTTTAAGAGAGGGATTTTCCCGCTCCTCGATAGCAGCATAGAAATAATCCATATCCACATGTATTATTACACGTTCCATTAAAAAGAAAAAGGACTAGGTAGTTTTTATTGTTAACTGAGGATTCTATTAAATAAATATTTAAAAAATAATGGTAAAAGAAAGATGATGAGAAGAAAAGATAAGGAAATACTTGACAATCAGCTGATTGAAAGAATTCTAAACGAAGCGGAGATCATCAGGCTCGCTATGGTCGATGGAAATGAACCATACTTAGTTGCTATGAACTATGCTTATTCTGCTGGTTCTCTTTATATGCATTCTGCAAAAGAAGGCCACAAGATAGAGATTTTGAAAAAGAACAGTAAAGTTGTATTTCAAACAGAAATTGGTGTAGAAATAGTATCGAAAGAAGAAAGTTGTAGCTGTGGCACTCGATACATGAGCATTTTTGGAAAAAGCACAGCATTTCTGATAGACGAAGAAGAAGAGAAAAAGCAGGCTCTTAATGCTATAATGGTCAAATATACCGGAAGGGTTGGTTTTGATTATCCTGTAGATTCTCTTAAAAGTTCATTGATAATAAAACTGGAGATTGAGTTCATGACGGGAAAAAGATCGGGTTATTGAAGCGGTTATTAGCACACAGAAAAAAAGAAGGTATAAAAATTATAGTTCAGAATATCGTATCCCTGCAGTCCACATAGAAATTACTGAAGTCTGGAAGTGTCCCTGTAATAGGTTTTGCATATATATACTCTTTTTCAAAGTGAGGTCTGAATTCCTTCAGCACTTCAAGGAGAGGATCAGCCGGATCCATATAAGTACCAAAGAACTCACATCTTGTTTCGTACATCACGGAACTGCAGTGTTCAAAAATATCCACCATAGCATCTGCATACCCTGGTTTGAATGCATGATTAACGATATTACGGAATTTAAAGTACTTGCCCTCCTTAGGTACGAGTGTCATGTGTGTGAGATGTCGCAGGGTTCCTTGCACATTTGATATGAGCCTCCACATTAGTGGTTCTTTGATATAGACCATTTCTGCAAATACTGCTGTGTCCCAGAAGCCTCCACAAGCTACTATCTTTCCATTTTCCTTTGCAACCATGAAATTTTCAAGTCCATACCCCAATATCCCATTGATACGATCTGTAAAACTTTTAGGTGTAAATGGCATGAAATGTGTCCTGCCAGCGTAGTATTGGTTGATAAGTTCTACAGCTTTAGGTAGATCTGACTCGTTAATGTGTTCGAGTTCATATTTTCCTTTTGTTCTCTCTTTCTTGCTGGTAGACATTTCACAGATTGTAATCTCTTTTTCCTTTATGTAGCCCATTTTTTCCATAAATTTTATGGAAGGTTCACTTGGTCCATACATATAACAATAGATATAGGAAGCATTGATATTCTTTGCACATTTTTCTACTTCTTTGATCAGCTGGGTTCCTATATCTTTTCTTCGAAAACCTGGGTCTACCATGACTTCGATTAGATATATATATGGTTTAAGAGGTCCATTTTTAACTGTCCAGCCTACATAACCTACAATCTGTTCATGTTCCTCTGCTACCATTATCTCCCAGCTATCATAAAGCTCATATCTTATGGTAATATCCGGAGATAGGTCAGCCACCATAGCTAGTTTGTCGTTACCTTGCGGACTCAATTTTTCAATATTAAGCAACGCATCATTGTCACTAGATGTGAAGGGTCTGATTAGTACCATATGTTTCCCCCAAACTCATTCTGTTTCCATGTACAAAAAATAGACCATTAACTTAACTCTTTTCTTCATCAGGCGGTCAAGTTCCCCATTAAATAAAGATTGATTTCGATAAATATATAGTTTTGGAACTATTTGAAAATTAAATTAAATAAATTGTAAATAAGGAACGTGGAATAAGTGATTTATTTAGTGGTAAAAACTTAATTGATT
>DAKU01000043.1 GCA_002508425.1 Methanosarcinaceae archaeon UBA470 | reverse complement strand
AGGCATGCATTGAGCATTGTGGTCTTCCCACTTGCAGTTTCACCACTGAAAAAAACACTTTGACCATTCTCCAGACATATCCACATGTAAGCTGCCATTTCAGCACTAAGTGCACCCCATTTCACAAGCTGAACGATACTTACAGGAACTTCCATAAACTTACGCATTGTGAAACTGCTGCCCCTGCGACTGATATCCGGGCTATAGATGATGTTGATACGTGAACCATCGGGAAGAGCACCATCGGCTATAGGACGGGCGTCGCTTACAGGCCGACCTATCCGCTCGCTCATACTACGTAGCCAGTTATCAAGCCCAGCATCATCTCCAAAAGTGATATCTGTCTGAAGCATTCCGAATATCTTGTGGACAATATAAACGCTATTTACACCTATGCTGTGTATATCTTCAAGATAAGGGTCTCTGATAATTGGTTCTATTGGACCTGATCCGATGATGTTCCTTTCGATATAATACAGGATCTTATTATACTCCTGCTGATTAAGTAATACTTTCTTGTTCACAGGAATAAGCTTTTGAATAACTCCTGATCCTTTCTTTTCATCTTCGATGTCGCCTCCTGGGCCCACATCGACTGAGCTGTTCAATAATTTTGAGATCAATTCTTTAAGCTCTGCCTCAGATTGTGGTACAGGCTCCTTTGCAGATTTCTCCAGGATAAGGCTCATAATAGCATCATACTTCTTCTTTTCCTTATCCGAAAGACGAGGCTCTATTGTATAATATTTTATTTCACCCATTTCAGGGGTACCATAGATGTGAATAAATATCGGATCTCCCACAGGAAGGATGATATTAACATTATCACCTTCTAGATCTTTTGATAAACTTACCACAAACTGGGGCTCTGATCCTTTTTCTTTCTTGAATTTTTCTACATACTCTCCAAGATGAGGATTCCTTTGTACAGCTTTCTGAAAATCAGCATCCATTCATACAACCTCCAGTGTCATGAGACAGATGCAATCTCCACGACCAAACCAACTTTGGGTTCTATTCTGAAACCTATCATCTGTCCGACAGGTCCTTTGGCACCTGTGAACTTATTGACCACAACAGTTCTCTTTACCTCATTTGCCATGGGCCTTGACTTAAGTGTGATATAGATATCACAACTTGACCTGAACATAGAGGTAATTTCTTCACTAAGCTGACTAGGCTCTATAGTTAGGATGATCACTTTTCCGATTCCATTGAGTTTCTTGAAAAAAGAAATGAGATCCAGGCTTTTTTCAATATTGGCACTGTACTTGATAAGAGATGATATAGTGTCTATTATGATCACGTCTTTGTCAAATAGTTCTTCTGCACTCATCAATCTTTCAACAAAGTCCAGACGGGATTTAGCAGCCTGAACAAGGGGAATCACAGGTATGTAGAGCAGTGTACCATTAAGAAGATAAGGAGCAATAGGATAATCGAGAGAGTACATCTGGTTTATGAATCCCTTGGTTGTAAGCTGTGTAGAAACAAGGGTCACACTGATCTTGTTCTCTATGAAGCCATATGTCAAACGCTGGGTAATAGTACTTTTTCCTCCACCGCTACCCCCTTCTATTACTACAAAAGAACCAGAGGGGAAACCTCCACCTAGTTTGTCATTAAACTCATCCCGGGGAATGCTAAAAGAATAAACTTCTGCCAAATATATACCTCACATTTATGTTTTAAAGCTCATAGACCCGGACTTGCCATTCTCAGCGGCCATCTTTACACGATGATCCCCGGTACTGAGAGCTGATGACATTGTTACATTGACAACCAGTACATCTCCTGGCCGCCACATAACATCCCCGTCTATTACATTACTCTGAACAGCTGAAGGCTCCATGAGTATTCCGTCCACCATGATCGTTATGAACTCTGTATTAAGCTCTGAGTCTCCTGTGTTCTTTGCATAGAAAGTGTAGCGTTTCTCGTAACTATCATAAGGTATGATTTCAGGGTCATTGATTATCGTAATATCTGTGCGGATCTGATCTGACAAAACTTTGCTTCCTGAATATGTAGCTCCTGTAAGTGACTGTACATTTACAGAAAGAACAACGATAACACCCATTGATATGGCAACTGCTGCTATGAAAAATATCATGTGGGTTATTGCAGTTTCACCTGTTCGATCTGCAAAGAACTTGCCTAATTGCTCTGTACTGAACACTGTTCTGTCAACTCTCAAGAGAATCAAATATACGAATGAATAATGCTTAATATATAATTATTACTATATATTAATTCCTAAAAAGGGACTTCAAATGCTATAAGAATAATAGTCGCAAATCCCATTCTTAGTCACGACTTTCACTCTGTGATCACCAAACCCAGAGAGATTAGAGAGATTTAAGACTGTATAAGTTTCTGGAGTCCATGTAGTGATAGCACTTGCGCTTGAATAGGGCATATGAACACCATCAATGAGAACATCTAACTCATCAGAGCTCAAAGTCTCACTGCCTGTGTTGAGAACCTCCAGAGATAGCTGGTAAGTAGAATTATGAATGATAGCATTCGACTGAACAATTTGTACATCAGTTTGCAGTTTCGTGTTAAGGAGTGAATAATGCTCATCAACTGAACTTGAAAGCAGATCTTGGGAAGAACTGAGAGTTGTATATGATATTGTAGCTATGAGGATGGCAGAAACTAAAAAAATGGTAACTACTACAGATGTCTCAAAGCCCATAGAGTTCCTCCAACCCATGCTTGACCTTTGACATTTCTCTGTCAATACTGCTCAGCATGTTCTTGTCTATCTTGCGGCCACATAGTCTTTCAATGAAAAGCAAGGATTTAGTGTGGTCTTCCGGGAGAAGGCGCCATGTAGGTTTCTCCACGTAATAGTCAATTCCTCTTGCATAGGCCATTATCTCTGAGCGCACATTATCGCTTATCCAGCCAATATCTACATAATAATCAAGAGCATCCATCAAATTGTTCCTGCCCACTCTTTCCATAAGAAACTCTATCCAATTAAGAAGAACAACAACGCTTGTAGGATCCTTGCGTAGGGCATCCAGTCTGACCAAAGGATTATTTTCTTTTGGTGTCTCCTGATTATTCGAATTTGATTCTTCCGAAATAATGGGTTCCTTAGAGTTGAATACTTGATCTGGAGATTTTTGAATCTTTGCTCCATTTTTTTCAATGTCTTCAACTTTAAGAGAAAGCTTACTGATAACTTCAGACAGCTCCAGAATGCTAGCGTCTATAAAAGCGTTTTTTTCAGAAAGCTCCTCTGTTTTTACGGATATAGTATTAATAGTCTCATGCATCATTGCCATTGCATCTGCAAAAGCATCAAACTTTGTCTCCATGTCCTGCATCTTTTCACTAACTGAGTCTGCAGCCCCTGAAGAACTTATACGCTGTGAGAACGAATCTATATCGTTCTTCAGCATTACAAGCATATTGCCAACTTCATTGATTCTTCTTTCAGTTTTGTCAAATCTCTCAAGTGTTGCTCTTCCACCAGCATCATCACCTACAAAAGGGTTCACCTGATTTGAAACGATCTCGTATAAAGACAACAGTTCAAGGATGTTCTTATCCATCTTTGTAACTGTTTTATTCATTTCTTCATTCTCTTTCTGCACCATTGAGAGGCTGACGTCTGTTTTTGCAAGCTTGCCTTCAAGTTCTTTTATTTTCTTATTGCTGGCTTCAAGTGCAGCAGTGTCAACTGATGCTTTTTCCGATGGAGCTTGCATTCCTGGAGGGAAAACGCCTGGCGGACTTGCTAGACCGGGAGGCATACCAGCCTTAAGATCGGGTACAACTCCAAGACCAGGAGGAGCATTTGAAAAAGGATCAGTGTTGCCACTGAAAGGAGAATTAGATGTTTTCTTCTTCCCTCCTTTATTTAGAAGAGAAGTGAGATTCTTGATCTTGTCGCCAAGCCCTGCCATCATAGACCTTTGATTTTACTTGAATTCCATATTATAATCAGGATTCAGACTACTATAGTGGAGATATGTATATTGCCAATAATATATAATTATATTGTACCTAAATGTGCACTTTCACTCCATCGTAGACGGATCGCTTTAAATCTATTGACACACCTTAGTGATTTGATCTAGTTGACAAGAAAAAAGAATTTTGAAAAGCAGTTATATTCTGATGAAGATGGTTTGAGATTTGCAACACCATGGCCAGTAGCCGCATATAGGGCAAAGAGACTTAAATGCTCCAGTCTTGCAGATATAAGCTGCGGTATTGGAGGGCAGACAGTATATTTTGCAAGACAGTGTGAAATAGTTTATGCTATCGAAATTAGCCCTACTAAACTTGAGCTTGCCAAGAAGAACTGCAAACTTTTTGGCCTGGACAATGTAGAGTTCATTTGTGGAGACGCACTCTCCCAAGATGTGATAGATCAAATACCTGAAGTTGATATTGTATTTTCGGATCCTGCAAGAGCAGCAGCAGAAAAAGAAAGGGATATAGATAATCTAACTCCCCACATACCTAACGTATTGGCAGCTTATTGCGGAAAAACAAGTAATTTCGCTTTTGAAGCACCTCCACAGCTACCTCCTGAAAGAATACCCTTTGATTGTGAATTAGAATATTTATCCCTTAATGGAGAATTGAACCGGTTGGACCTGTATTTTGGAAAGCTTAAGACTTGCAGCAGATCTGCAATGGCTTTGCCCGGAGCAGTGAAATTGTATCCAAAATCTGAAAGTCTCAAAGAAACGGATATGAACAGTACAAGCAAGCCTGGGAAGTATCTGTATGAACCGGATCCCGCTGTAATAAAAGCTGAATTGCTTCCAGAGCTTGTTGCAGAAATGCACAATCAAAATGTAGAACTATTCAAGATAGATGACAAACGTTTGATGCTGACATCAAATAACGCTGTAGAACATCCTATGATAAAAAATACATATAGAATCGTTTTCAATGCAGAATTTATACCTGAAAACATCAACAAAGAGCTGAAAAAAAGAGGATATGGCAAAGTACTGCTAAGGACAGAAGTAGACCCTGCTAAATATTGGGATATTCGAAATAGGCTGGAAAGAAATCTTAAAGGAGATAGAAAGGTCAATCTTTTCTCTAAAGGTATTACATCTTACATCTGTGAAAAGATATAACAGATATCACTTTTTTTATTTCATTGCCCTCTTTTGCAAAGCAACGAGGCAGCGAGTGCGTTCAATCAGGTCTTTCCTGCTGAATGGCTTTGTAATGTAATCATCTGCTTTTAATACATGAATACCACGCATTTTGTCAAATTCCTGATTTTTAACTGTAATTATTGCTACAGGGATTTGAGGGTCCTTTTCCTTTATTTTATGGAAGGTTTCCCAGCCATTCATCTCAGGCATCATCAAATCTAGTAGAATAGCATCAGTATCGACAGTATCCATAAGTTCCAAACATTCAATACCACTATGAGCACCTATAACATCGATCTTCTCATATCCTAATACCAGCTTTAACAGATCAATGGTGTCTGGCTCATCGTCTACTACCATTACTTTAGGACACATCCAAATAGCTCCGGAGAACTGAAGAGTGTGAATGTTTTTATAGTGTGCTTTATGTATTTTGATAAAATATAAAACTTTGCCTTGATTACTCTTCTTCAACCCAACCATATCGACGCATGACCATCCGAATCCTGGCATTGACCTCACGCTTGTCAAAAGGTTTTGCGATGTAATCATCAATACCGAGTTCCATGCCGCGCACCTTATCCTCTACAGCAGTCTTTGCAGAGATCATTATCACTGGGATAGTAGCGGCTGTTGCACTCTGTTTGAGATGTTCTACCACCTCATATCCATCCATATCAGGCATCATTATATCAAGAAGGATCAAATCCGGGCGCTCCTTCAATGTGGCTTCGATGGCTTGTTGCCCATTATATGCAACTACAAAATCATAAGGTTGACTTGCAAGCGAAAGCTGAAGAAGATCTGGTATATCCGGTTCATCATCGACAATTAGGATCTTCAAACGACCCCTCTTTAATTTCTTTTGTATGTATTCGAAGGATAGTTTGCCTTCTTCAACCTGGAACCTCGCATCAAGTGTTTGCATTCCTATATCTGCATGGATCTCGCCTATGCTCGTAAGTTCTACAATAACCTCAAAGAACGACTTGATTAGTGCTTCTGATTCAGCTTTGAGAGTATCCTTTCCTAGTATAGCAATAAGAGAACCATTTTTTTCTGAAACCTTTGAGCGGACGAAATTAATGAAGCTCTCTACAACTTGCATGTTATCAGTACCTAGCACTGTCATGCTATCGATAACTAACAGAGAACCTGGAAACTTATCAAAGAGCTGGACGATATGAGATGCTATCTTTGTATGATCGGATGAAGAAGAGAAAAAGAGAACACCATCTGATGGTTCTTTTCCAGGAGGAAGTAAGTCAATAAACATGATACGCGTAGGATCGAAGTCGTACTTATATTCCTGGAACATACCTATTACTTTATCTCTAGGGGTTTTTAGACAAAGCCAGACTATTTTTTGTTGAGGATCACTTTGCAACAGATCAGATACATAAAAATAAACAACACGTCCTACTGCAACATCTACGGGAGCAAGGAAAAGAACAGTTTTTGACCTGAGGCCCTCTTTGAAGACATGGATTATCTCGTGTGTCTCATCCGCATTCATCATATTTACCTTGTTTAAGATATTAGCAATTATCTGTTCTGTTCTCATATTAAACTTTGGTACTCTATGCCGTTACACAATAAAATACTAGCATTAAAAATATAAACTATGAATATAATTTAAAGTATACTTTTCAGTGAAAACTGAGATTTAGGGCAAAACAATACAAAAGATATGATCGGTGGTACCTCAGGTATACTGATGTTCATAAGTAGTGAATTGTGTATCATAGATGTCCAGCAAGAAAAGTGGTCCTGCAAATTCCAGGCCATATGAGCAGATTATTGCAAATCGATTATTCGTAGTGGCTGGCATCATATTTTTAATGGGGATGCTAGTTACTGCCTCTTATGCCATCCAGAAATATTCCATGGAAAAGCAGACTAAAGATAGTGCTCTAGACATAGCAGAGGTTCTTGAGGAAGAATTTAGCCGATTATTACTAAGAAACGATACCAAAGAAATACAGAGTATAATTGAAATTATCTTGCTAAATGACAATGACATTGCCTATATTTATATTACGGATCCAAATGGAAATGCAGTTGCATGGACTAGATCAGAAGAAAACACTAATCTTCAGAAGCAATTATATAATTCCCGGCTTTCTTTCATAAACCTACAACCAAATTACAAAAATTACGAAATAACAAAAACTATAAAAGAGGGTACCTTGGGGACGATACATATTGGACTCCAAAAAAGAGATTTTCTTGGATATGT
>DAKU01000006.1 GCA_002508425.1 Methanosarcinaceae archaeon UBA470 | reverse complement strand
AAGTACGTGTCTTACTGGCAGGATAATACCAGTATAGAGAAAGTATTGCCTTGGATATTGTATCCGTAGTCTTGTAACTGCTTAGATTGAACAGTAGTACATCCCTGCTACTAGTAGAGGATTTTCCGACATCAAGATAAGTTAAGCTGGAATATACAGTATTGGGAGAAGAAGCAGCCATTCTGTTATCGTAAACAGCTGAATATGAAGTAGAAATGGAAGTATTAGAGTTTGCAGGCTTGCTAGTAACAACTACCTGTAACGTGTCGCTTGATTTCTGGCCAGCCGTATCTGTGACCGTGAGAGTTACAGTATACGTTCCTGCAGAAGTATAAACATGTGTAGCAGTCACTCCAGTAGTTTCAGAGGTAATGCCATTTGATACATCAAAGTCCCATGAATAGGACGCTATGCCTTTATCATCAGTAGATGCACTGCCACTGAAAGTGACTGCTGATCCTGCGGTTGCAGTCTTATCAGCTCCCGCATTGGCGACAGGAACAGCATCTGTTGAAGTTGAGCCAGAGGTAGAGGTTATCGTTAATTTTGGCCTCTGTGCAGCACTAGACCACTCTGAACTGTAGAACGCAATATAATTTCCACTTTCTGTCCTTGCTTTGAGGAAGAAACCGGTGTTTTTGTACTTACCACTTACATATTCCTTTACAAGGTCCGTGACATCAAAATCATAGTATTTGCTACCAGGCACTGTGCTTGCTGGGAAAGTTAGAGTTGCATATGGTTTACTGCCCTGAGAAGTACCATTCTTATCGTACCAACTTCCACCTGCTGTTGTCCAGGAATTCCAGGTAACAGAATTTGGGTTCCATGCAACTGGCCTGTAAACTTCAACTACAGTGTCTGAAGTACGTGTAGTTCCTGCAGGGAAGTACCAATATAAAGAAAGTGTTGCTTTGGATATTGTATCCGTAGTCTTGTAACTGCTCAGATCGAACAAGATTAAATCTCTGCAAGCACTTGTGCTCTTTCCTATGTCAAGATAAGTGCTAGTAGAATAAACAGTAGTTGGCGATGTCTGACGTATTCTATTGTCATAAACGGCATTATAAACAGCAGTAGATGAAACAGATGCTG
Source organism: Methanosarcinaceae archaeon UBA470 (assembly GCA_002508425.1). Lineage (GTDB taxonomy): Archaea > Halobacteriota > Methanosarcinia > Methanosarcinales > Methanosarcinaceae > Methanomethylovorans. Next base: position 3,440 of record DAKU01000006.1, on the reverse strand, counting down.
GTGCGAAGGCCTTTACTGCTGCATAAGCATCTATAAGACCATAGCCATAGTAATTATCCTTGCCACTGGTACCGAGATCGATCGCTGTGCTCTTGAGCCTTGAATAAACCTCTGCAGGGTCCCACTTGCCATTTTTGTTCAGATCATAAGAAGTTCCTGACACATTGGTACTTAGCAGCAAGGCTATAGCTCCTGTTACATGTGGAGCTGACATGCTTGTACCATCCTTGTAACCATAGGAGCTACCTGGCATAGTAGATTTAACATTGACACCTGGAGCTGTAAAGTCTACTTCAGGACCGTAGCATGACCATGAGGCTATGATATTGTTTGAATCAATTGCAGATACAGCTATCACTGAACTGTACGCTGCGGGATATCTTACGGAACTGGCAGTATTTCCAGCCGAACCAACAAGTACAACTCCTTTATTGTAAGCATAGTCGCACATTGTTTTAAGTGAAGATGAGTATGATGGACCGCTTAAACTCATTGTAATGACATCTGCATCGTTATTAACTGCCCATTCAATTCCTGCCATAATATTACTATATGAGGTATTATTTCTGGGAAGAGTGCTTCCAAATACTTTTAATCCATATAATTTTGCTTCTGGTGCTGCACCCACAACCCCTATACCATTAATGGGCGCTGCAATTGTCCCGGAAACATGTGTTCCATGACTGTGATCATCCATGGGATCACTATCGACATTATAAAAATCATATCCACCAAGGTAATTTGTCTTTAAATCGGGATGAGTATAATCGATACCTGAATCGATGACAGCAACCTTTACGCCACTACCCTTAAAACCAAGTGCCTGTGCAGCTGTGGCATTTATCCTGGAAATACCCCAGGGAATTTCATCTGCAAGAACTTCATCTAGAATTAAATCATCATCGTAATCTTTTGGAATCTGAGCCTGGCCATCAGGTTCAATATAATCTATCTTTGGATTTTGGGACAGAGCATCAATTGCATCCTGTGTAAGTTCTGCAGCAACAACAGGAATAAGAGTATAGTTATATGTGATATCTCCACCATATTCCCTCACTAGATCTGCATCGGCTTTTTCTTTGAAATTTATCAGAACTGGAATTTTTTCATCGTCATTCTGCAAAGCATCTACGGGCATCATCAGAATAACAGTCATTAATAAAATAAGCAGTGATACAATCTTCCGCATTATAAGGCCCACCGTATACAATCAAATCCTAAATAACACAATTGTATGTAGGTGCACATATATGAAATTTATCAGCCGAAGTTGAAAAATAGTAGAAGTTAATGCCATGCCCAATATTCAAAATTAAATATATCCATATATAAAAGAGAGAGTATAATATAATCTTCTATGAACTTTTAGAAAAAGAAAGAAATACCTATCAAAATGAAAAGAATACCTGCAGCGGTGGAAATAGTATGTTTATTGAGTTTTTCCATGAGCTTCTGTCCTACATAAACAGCCACTGTGGACAATAACAGTAATGCTAGAATCACTCCGATAAATACCATGACTGGATTGTACTGCGTCGCAAATAAGGCTGCAGCTAATTGTGTTTTATCCCCCATTTCAGAAACAAGTATAAGGGAAAAACCTGATACAAAAGGACTTTTCAACTCATATGACCCATCATCGTCATCCTTATTCCTATTGTAAAGCATCAAAACACCAAATATTACAAAAAGAAGACCTGCGAATATTTTCACATATTCCAGAGGCACAGCAGAAGCAATGAAATCTCCAAGAACAATAGCTAACCCATCGGTTAACACAAAGGCAAGCATAACTCCTGCAAGCAAGGAACTGTATTTCTTTGTCTTTGTGGAAAGCACCAGAACAGCAAGCTGCGTTTTATCCCCAAGTTCAGCGAGGCCTACTAACAAAAAGGGTATAAGAAGGTCCTGGATCATCCTTTCTTCATAAGAAGGGACCTATATAAATTAATTGTGTTCAGTAATTGAATTTGAGTAGATCTATTTGTTAAAATCTCATACTGGACAGGATTTTTGATTTCATTTCAATCGAATATGCTTTATACCTCAGACAATAATTCCATCCCATATTACGATTACACAAAAGGAAAGGTTGGCACATTGATCGAAATAGCTATTCCCAAAGGCAGTCTGGAAGAACAAACACTCCTGCTTTTTAAGCAGGCAGACCTAGAAATTAAGAAAACTGACAGGCAGTATAATCCTACTATCAACGACCCCAGAATCAAAAAGATTAAGATCCTGCGCCCGCAAGAGATACCACAATATGTCCATGACGGATATTTCGACCTCGGTATCTCGGGACTTGATTGGGTAACAGAATCAGATTCTGATGTTGTGGAAGTTGCAGATCTGCCTTACAGCAAACAGGGTTCAGGTAATGTGAAAATAGTAATTGCAGTACCTCAGGAAAGTGACATCCACAGTGCAAAGGACATTAAACCCGGTAGCAGGGTCTCTACTGAATACCCCAAAATGACAAAGAAGTTCTTTGATAACCTTGATATTCCTGTTGAAATTCATTTTTCCTATGGAGCTACAGAAGCTAAGGTTCCTGACCTTATGGATGTAGTTGTAGACCTTACAGAAACAGGTTCGACATTACGCAAAAATGGCCTGAAGATCGTGGATCAGATAATGGAATCCTCCACAAAGCTTATAGCCAACAAGAAAAGCTGGCAAGACCCCCTCAAAAGAAGGGAGATTGAAGAAATAAGGACATTATTGCTTTCTGTTATTGAAGCACGAGATAAAGTACTTCTGGATATGAACGTACCGGCAGATAAACTGGATGCGATCATAGATTTCCTACCCTCTATGAAGCGCCCTACAGTATCCCAGCTGTACAAATCCGAATACTATGCAGTCGAAACTGTTGTCAGCAAGAGTGAAGTAAATCTACTCATCCCAAGGCTTAAGGCATTGGGCGCTGAAGATATCCTGGAAATGGATATTTCCAAGATAGTACGTTAGAATATACTGAGCTGTTCCTTTAGATAATGCAGGCATCTACCTGCACATTCTTCTTTTTTCTTTTTGAGCCTTGATATATTGAAAATTGATTTTCTTCCTAAAACAGTTCCATGACACGGATGCCTCATCATTATGATAATAAGCATATACAATAGTATAGATAAGTTAATATACTTATTTGAAGAAGGTATGAATCAGATCAATAGCAAGGTGACGGAACCACTGAAGATGTGAATGATTTAAAGTGGATCTATAGCCTGAAAAACAAAAGATAAGAGGAGAAAAACAATATGGAATTTATAACTGTAACCTGTCAGAACTGTGGTAGCAAGATGTACGTACTGAGCAAGTCTGTTCGTAAGGAGATGTATTGTACTATCCACTGCCTACAATCAAGCACCTCATCAAAAATCTGAGTGTTCAACCCTGAACACTCACATCCTCTTTTTGATTACTTCTCTTTTAAG
>DAKU01000010.1 GCA_002508425.1 Methanosarcinaceae archaeon UBA470 | reverse complement strand
CCTGAAAAAGACGATACTTGCCGCAGTACTTGCCCCCATGTCCCTGGGCGCATGTGGCAGACTCAGAGTCTGCAAAACTGCATTTCCGATAGAACTTGCACTTCATGTCAGCACTTACTCCTTTGCACATAAATATTATTATACTAGAATATATTTTAATACTATAAATATACGTGCTCTTATGTTAAGTCGCGGGCAAGTGCAGAAGGTGCATGAGTAAGAACATGGTAGTATAAATGTATCGTGCCAACATGGATCTGAGAAGCACGTGCGCGCTTCTCAGCCAGTCTTAAAAAATGTTTTTCTATTAAAGTCTAACTTTAGGCTCCACATCATTGTTTACAGGTCTGCCCATGCTTCATCTTCTTCCGGTGTGTCCCAAAGTTTCGCAAGGGATTTTTCCGAAGCTATAGCCGTAACCAGTTTAGGCTCAACAATTGACATGATCTGGCCTCCAATTACTTCTATTCATTTTCAAAGCTCATCATTCCCGGGCTCAAAAGGTTCATACTTGGCACCAAATCCCAGGTACTTAAGGGATGCATAAGCCATAACCAACACTAAGGATAGGCAGAATACTCCAAAAGCAACTGCAAGTGCATAACTCAGAAAACCCATATTTGTAGGTGTGGTATAAAGGAAGGTGAACAGGCTAAACGACTCATTGTACACTGGGTACAGGTATGTAATGACTCCACTATCCAGATCGTCCAGAAGCAAGTGAAACAGCGTGGTAGCCAGTGCAAATAATCCTAAAGCCAAAGCTTTGTTTTGTTGTTTATATACCAACATGCCTGCAAGAATTCCACTGACAAGAGCAATACTGCTGAACAGCAATGAATGTGTAGGGAAAGATCCTATCATGCAATGCCCTCCCAATTTGCCGTATACTAGCAAGTTCCATACAGCAGATATGTCCGGAAACAACGAGAAAAAGCCACCTATAGACAGCAATAGCAATAGATGTCCCCAGTCTCTGCGCTGCACTTTTCCCTGACGGACAGCTTGTGCAAATCCATAAAGGGCTAATGGTACTATAAGCAATACAAAGAGTGTTAAGTGTACAGGAGGATATGGCATAGCATTAAGGTAATATCAGAGATATTTAATAATAATGTCGCTCATTCCACTTATGCTCAAATAATTCTGTCAACACGCAGTAGTGTCACATATATGTTATTGCCTCTTTTCTGCACTATCTGCTTCTATCACTTTCATTCCATGTTCAGTTTCTGATGTGTACATTCCCTTTCTGGTGCTTCCGGATGTCACTGAATATTTATCATATTCCGATTCAGCATCCGGTCTTTTTGCTTTAAAAGGCCGATATTGGATGCCAAAACCCAGGTAGTTAAGAGACACAAGTGTCATCAGCATCACACAGGAAATGAAGACAACGATCACTATGCCTGCAAGATTGTAGTACATGAAGTTAACATCTGCCAGGTCGACATCCACATAAGAGAACAGGTTCATAGACTCGTTGTAGAATGGATAAAAATAAGTAATAGCACCATCAGCCACATCATCTAAAAGCAGATGTGATAGGGCTGCAGCCTCTGCAAATGTTCCAAGGGCTATGGCTTTATCCCGGTTCCTATACAGCAATTGACCTAGAAAAGCTACGCCAATGAACGCCAGGCTGCAGAACAATAAAGAATGAGTAGGCACTGGCCCTGCCATAGTGTGTTCCATGGTGCCATACAGCAAGTTATTCCATACAGCGGGTATATCCGGCAGCAGCGAGCAAAACCCACCAATGGCTAATAACAACATTAAATACCACCAATCTGTCCAATGCACACCCTCCAATCGGGCAGTCTTTGCAAAACCGTATAGGGCGGGTGAGGATAAGCAGAAAACAAAGAACATTAAATGTACTACGGGGTAAGGCATGTAATATGAATAAGGTTAAAACATTTTATATTTCTATCGGCCTATGTCTGCAAGAACAACTCATTTCATTTTTCAAGCATGTGATGATGAACACTAATATTCATCTTCTATAATGTCAGCATTCATTACCTGAATCTCTCTAATCTCTCTTGTAGCATGTTGTGAAGCTAAAGGAATTTGATTGCATGCTGTTTCCGCTTTGCTTCTGAGAGGTTCATACCTGAAACCAAAACCCAGGTAGTTCAATGCCATAAGAGCCATTAGCAATACGCAGAAAATAAAGAATACTGATACAATACCTGCAGTATTATATCCCTGGAAATCTATGCCAGAGTATTTTACATTTACATAAGAGAACATGCTCATGGGTTTGTCATAGAAGGGATAAAGGTAGGAAAGCCCACCTTCTGCTATATCATCCAGAAGCAGATGGGAAAGAAACGCTGCTTCTGCATACATGCCCAGGGCCAAAGCTCTGTCACGCTGTCGGTATGCCAGTAAGCCCAAAATAAAGGCACTACAGAAAGCTACAATGCCAAATACTAAGGAATGAGTTGGTACTGGTCCGGCCATACCGTGATCCAGATTTCCAAACAGAAAATAGTTCCACACTGCAGGTATATCCGGCAATAATGAGAAGAATGCTCCTATGGAAAGCAGTAATAATAAATTCCACCAATCCCGTTTGTACACTCCGCTACTAAGGGCAGTTTGTGCAAAGCTGAACAGTCCCGGAAGAGATATGCAAAGCACGAAGAACATCATGTGTACAATAGGATAAGGCATGATTCATATATATTATTTCAATCAATATATATTTAATGACCTGAATTAGTTGCATTATCTGCTTAAGAGAAAACAATCTAAATGATACTTATAATTCCGAAATAAAAATCTAAAAATCGGGGTTCAGGACAACTAGGTCTATCCACATTCTAAATAAAAAAGAGATTCAAAAGGACTCATAAAATATAGAGTAGAAGGTCGTTAGACCCTCTTCATTAAAAGCCCAACCAGTTCAGAATTGACTGTATAATACCCATTATACTGTTGGTGTTTGCTGAAGCAGTTGCAGATGTTCCGGTTACGATTCCAACATCTTCGGGATCTTCAGGTCCTTCATCATCAAGACTATTCTGAATTGACTCTACAGTTGAGTTGTTAACACCCATTACATTTGCGCTTCCGGCACCACCGCTGTTTGAATTAGTAGTGCTGGTTACTACGTTCGTATTAGTAGTGTCTCCATCAGTTTTCTTGGTAGTCTCATCATTACCGCAATCTATTAAGGTTACAGTTGTAGTTTTGTCACCTACTTTAAGAGTGTAGTTACCTGCAGGCCTGTTGGTGCAGCAAACTTGCTTAAAGTATCCTTTCTCATCAGCTTTTACATCCACCTTTGCTACGAATGTGAGCTTCACAGTCTTATTCTTATCTTTATCGGTATCTGTGCCGCCATTACAATTTGCAATAGCATTTGTTGAAATGGCGTTACCATCTATTACTAGGCTATAATTGCCCTTTGGAATATATGGGGCTGGCACTGACAGAGTGGCCTTGCCATTGCATGCTTCTTGTGTCTTGGATATGGGGATGAATTTAAAGAGATTTGTGGTAATAGTCATATCCTTGACATTTTCTGCAGTAATGCTGCAGAGAGTCGTACCTGCCGGGATTGGCACAATGCCCGCATCAAACTCATATTTACCATCAGTTACATTTAGTTCCTTCACATAAGTCGTAACTATAGTGACGGTGTCGCCCGGACCAACTTTACCTGTAATGGAGATATTACCACTGTAAGTACAAAGTGGGCTTTCCGGGGTTATCTTAAGGTCCTCCACAGGCCATGCAAGAGCACAACTTGCGGATATCAACAAAATTAATAGTACACTGATCGATGCAATGGATGCGCGGCCAAGCCTTTTAGAGCCCAGACTGTGCAATCTGTTTGCAGCACTTGAATATTCTCTGTTCAATAAACAACCTCCTACTCTATAATTAATACTTTGATTATGTATTCTGACATTCTTCTATAACTTTACCTTTTACTTAAAGTTATCTATTCGATTACATGGATTGAATCTTAGCGAAGATCGTATATTTTTTATAAATCTGATTTTTAATCTTCTGATGCATTATAATGAATATGTATGGTTTTTTATTCGACTTGCTTTCAAAAGTAGGAACATATGTTTCAGTACTAATTTATGATCCAGCTACATAATGTTCATGGCATTAATGTGCAATTACATTTCTTAACTCTGTCATTAAAGTTAATAGTTCGACTTATATATATTCTAATGTGTTTCATTTTACGCACATTTGAATAGATTTATATAGTTGAAAGTGAATGGTTTACTTACCATGTTGACTACAGCAGTATCTACGTCAGCTGTATCTACAGCAGCTACATCTACAGCTGCTGGGGCTATATCAATGACAACATCTGTGGGGATTCCTGAATTTGGGGTGCTTGCGGTCATTGGTTTAATAGCCTTTCTATCAGCAAAAGAAATTTTATCTGCTTGCAGCAAATGGAACCATAGTATAAGTAGTCTGTTGGATATCAGTATACTTCCACTATTAGTTTCTTTTGCGGCAATAGTGGTATATAAAGTAGTTGAGATTGTCTAATCTATACTCGCTACTTTATTTTATTTTTATGTATTGGGTGGTTCGATTATTTTATAGGGATGTTTCATTGTTTTTAGTCATTATCTCTATCGGCAATATGCATTAGATGAATGCCTTCTCAAAAAAACGATCAATATACTTTTTAATAGTTGGATAAATGGCTATAACTGGAAGTTCAGAACAACTAGGTACTATATACATTTAAAAATAACATGATGTTCTCAAAAAAGAACTCCTAACATATAGGGAGGAGGTTGTTAGACCTCCTTCATTAAAAGCCCAACCATTTCAGAATTGCCTTTATAATGTCTATTATACTATAGGAGGTATTTGCCGGAGCCTCTGCAGTAGTAGTCGTTTCGGCTACATCAGGAACATCTTCAGGTCCGTAATCATCTATTTCAGGAATACTTTGCTGAACTGATGCATTGACAGTTGCATTTCCAATACCGCTTACTTTTGCGTATCCAGTACCGCCGCTCTTGGGTACTGTAGCACTGCTTTTATCATCTTTTGAACAATCTCTTAAGTTTACAATTCTGGTTTCGTTACCTATCTTAAGAGTGTAGTTACCTGCAGGCCTACTAGTAGAGCAGACTTGCTCGAAGTATCCGTTTGCATCAGCTTTTACGTCCATCTTCGCAACAAAAGTGATTGCTACATTCTTTACAGGGCCTTTATCATTCTTTGTATCTGCAGCGTTACCACTTATTAACAAGCTGTATTCGCCTGGAAGGATAAATAGGGATGAAATGGACATAACCGCCTTGCCCGAAGATGCTTCCTGTGTCCTGGATATGGGTAAGGGCAAATATTTAGAGAGATTTGTGCTTATTGTTATATCCTCCACACTTTCCGCCGAAATACTGCAGAAAGTCGTACCTTCAGGTATGAGTACAATACCCGGATCATACTCATATTTACCATCCGTCACATTTACTTCCTTTACATAAGCAGTAGTTATCGTGACGATTTCGTTAGGATCTACCTTGCCTGTTATAGTAATATTACCATTATAAGCACACGGATTTTCCGGAGTTATCTTAAGTTCAGTCACAGGCCCCGCAAGAACACAACTTGCGGACACCAGTAATATTAACAGGACACTGATCGATGCAATGGGCATACGGCTAGGTCCTTTAAAGTTTGAGCTATGCAATTTACCTGAAGCACTTGGAGAACTTTTACTCAATAGAAACCTCCTACGCTAAATTGACATTTTAATTATGTATTCTGACATTCTTCCTTTACTTAAAGTTTCTCTTTTTATATCCAGGTGAATAACAGAATACAGCGACTTCTTTTATTCAAAATAGAGAGCACAAACAATATCTATCATAGCTGCCAATTTCATCCCACCAAGTGGGGTATATTGTCAGGGCTACTTCCTGAGAATACCATAGAAAGGAGATTAACATGGCAGGAGACAAATTAGAAAAAGGAGCAATTCTACAGAGAGACAAGGAAACATACGCAATAGCACCACAGATACCAGGAGGCATAGTAACTCCCGATATGTTGCGCAAGATTGCAGATGTAGCAGAGAAATACAA
>DAKU01000158.1 GCA_002508425.1 Methanosarcinaceae archaeon UBA470 | reverse complement strand
ATAGAGGGTTATTATTATATATCCTGGTGAATATAATAATCCATGTGTATGAAAGCATAAAATATGATTTAGAGGTGTGCATTAAAAAGCAAGGCTTTCTGATTTTTGACTGAACTTGATTGTTAATTATTGATGATTACAGTTAGTTTTTTATCGTGAAAGCTTATTTGAGATGTGGTTTTATGATATCAATAGCAACAACAACCCGTAGCTCCTATTTCGGCCTGATAGTGGCCTTTACGATATTTTCACTGTCAGGTGTATTCCTTAAATCAATTAATGGAATGCAGGTGGGATCTATAATCTACTACAGGCTCATTTTTGGGCTTTTAACGCTATTGGTATTTATGGCCCTAACAGGGAAACTGAATGAACTGTTGATAACCAGTAAGAGAAAATACATATTTCTTATGGGATGCACAAACACACTCACGATCTATGCCTATTTCACTGCAATACAACATGTTGGAGTATCCATAGCAGCCTTGCTACTGTACACTGCTCCTGCCTACGTGACTATCCTTTCACCTATACTCCTGAAAGAGAACATCACTATCAGGGATATGATGGCTCTATTGTTGTCAGCCATTGGAATAATCATAGCGATCCACCCTGTAGGTAATTTATCCCCACAGACAAATGACCTTTATGTACTAGGCATAACACTCGGCCTATTATCAGGCATATCATACGCCTTAAGTACCATCAACTATAAATTTTTGAGAGATACATACACTTCTACGGCTCTTCTTTTCTGGCCAACCGTTGTAAGTCTGGTGCTATTATCCCCTTATGCAAGTCTTGTAAGCCTCGGAACGCTTACCATGAATATAGAAGAACTTATGCTATTTGGGATGCTCATGACCACTTTTGGTTCACTTCTCTATTACAGAAGTGCACGGCATGTAAAAGCCCAGAATCTTAGTGTCATATCTCTTGTTGAGCCTGTTGCTGGAATACTTTTTGGCTACCTAATCCTGCATGAGCAAATATTTTCATATACTCTTGAAGGATGTGCCTGCATATTGACCGGGGTTTTCCTCATAAGCACAAAGAATAATCTCAGCTTCGGGGAAAAAAGCACATTGGGATACTTTAAACGTGAGTATTGCCCTTCGGGCCACCAGCAATCACTTTTACATACATTCTACAGAACATTATGTAAAGGTCCTTTAAAGAATCAAAAGAGGTGATAGCAGCCTTGGAACACCCTATAAGCATTTCAGAATACCTATCTACAGAAGAATTACAGAAAATAAGAGAGTTCTCAAAGGACAAAGAAACTCCTTTTATATTAGTCAGTCGGAAGAAGATCGAACAAAGATTCGATGAGCTGAGGCATAACCTTCCTTTTGCCAAGATCTACTATGCAATGAAAGCGAACCCTGCTGAAGAAGTAGTGAGGCTGTTACACAAAAAAGGGTCTAATTTTGACGTGGCAACCATTTATGAGATGGAAAAACTTCTCACCATGGGAGTAAGCCCTGATATAATGAGTTACGGCAATACCATAAAAAAGGCTAAAGACATAAAAAAAGCCTATGAATATGGAGTCAGGCTTTTTGTTACAGATTCCCTTAGCGATCTTAAAAAATTAGCTGCCAATGCACCAGGATCAAAAGTCTTTTTCAGATTACTCACTGAGAGTAACGGAGCTGATTGGCCTCTTTCCAGAAAGTTCGGTGCACATACCGGTCAGATATATTCCCTTATCGTTGAAGCCAAAAAACTTGGCTTGATCCCATATGGACTTTCCTTCCACGTAGGTTCCCAGCAAAGAGACATTGGGGAATGGGACCATGCCATATCACAGTGCAAATATCTATTTGATGATGTTAAGCGTTATGAAGGAATAGAACTGAAAATGGTAAATCTGGGAGGAGGATTACCAGCAAAATATCTTAATCCAACACATAGCATCGAAAAATACGCTCAGATCATTACAAAATATTTGCATGAATACTTCGGAGAAGAATTACCGGAAATCCTGATAGAACCAGGTAGATACATAGCAGGAGATGCAGGTGTTGTAGTTACTGAAATTGTGCTCATCTCAAAGAAATCTGATTCAAGCCAATATGAGTGGGTTTATCTGGATATAGGTAAGTTCGGAGGGCTTATAGAGACCTTAGATGAAGCAATCAAGTATCCGATCTTCTCTGAAAAGGGAAATAATGGCAATGGCGGAAAAGAAGTGATCCTTGCAGGCCCCACATGTGACAGCATGGATATACTATATGAACATTTCAAATACGAGTTGCCTAAAGATATAAAAGAAGGGGACAGGCTTTACATACTTACTACAGGAGCATACACATATACATACTGCTCAGTGGAATTCAATGGAATACCCCCCGTGAAGGTATATTTCATTGATTAATAAAGTATCAGGGATATGAACTAAAAATTCATATCCTTTTGAACTTCACAGCGGTCCCATAGGCTAATAGTTCTGCCGCTCCGACCATGGTCTGCGATGTTGTAAAACGTATGTTTACAACTGCATCAGCACCTAATTTCTCTGCTTCTTCCACCATTCTCTGTAATGATTCTTTTCTTGATTGAGAAAGCAGATCAGAATAACCTTTTAGTTCCCCACCCACTATATTCTGCAGACCAGCGGCAATATCGCTTCCGATGTTCTTTGCACGTACCGTGTTGCCGAAAACTACTCCCAGTATCTCCAGTTCCTTACCATTCACATCATTTGTAGTAGTGATTATCACATTTACACCTCAATTATAATGAAGAAGAGTTCTATTTAAATTTTTTTCATCCATGTCGGAGTGCTTCTACTGGATCCATAGAAGCTGCTTTGTTAGCGGGATATACACCTGCAACAAGACCCACAATAAAAGCTATGCTAAAGCCCAGCAAAATGAGATATGGAGGGAAAACATGAGGTATATCAAGATAACTTTCCACCAGATAGGAAGCCATAACCCCAAGAAGTACCCCTAGGACACCTCCAATAGTACCTAAGAGTGTGGATTCCACCATGAAAAGCAAAAGAATGTCTTTCTTTTTAAATCCCAATGATTTCATAAGACCTATCTCTTTCGTCCTCTCTGTAACTGTGACTAGCATGATATTCATTATACCGATAGATCCAACAATAAGAGATACAAGTGCAACTAAAGTTATCAGGATAGTAAGAGAATTAGCAAGCTGGTCCAATTGTTCTATGATCTCTGCCTGATTAAAAATCCTATAAGGCTTTACATCATCATTGTCAATGTCCCTTGCGGATACACCAAGAGCACGGGCCAGCCTTCGATCCACTTCATCTGAAACTGAACTCACGGATTCTGCACTGGTTGTCTTTGCGCTTATACCCCCATAGTCAGATACATTAAGCAGCTCATTCATGGTGGAAATAGGTATGAATATCGTGATATCTCTGTCAGGACCACCTTGCACAAAAGTATTTTCTTCAGATGTGAGAATGCCCTTTACCTTGAATTTCTGACTTACAGTGGAGCTGTCCTCCCTTGTGAATGTGATATCGATATAATTATTGAGAGAGATATTATGGTCGAACTTCTCATTGGCAACCTCCCCCCCTAATACAGCTACATATTTATCCTTATCAGTGAGGAAGTTACCAGTTTCAACCTCTAAATTTGAGATGTACTGAGCGTCCTGGGACACCCCCTGAACATCGATTTGCCTTTTGGAAGAAATATAATTTACAGCGGCCATTTGTGAATTACTAGGCGAAACACTCTCTACACCTGGAGTATTTTTGATAATATTAAGTTCAGCGTCATGGAGAATATTTACATCCTGACTATAGACAATAATAAAATTTGACCCAAGTGTCCCCAACTCATCTGTAAAGAACTGGTTAAAACTAGCACCTAAAGAAACGTTGGCTACAACTGCTGCAACTCCTATTATTATACCCAGAGAAGTAAGAGCGGATCGAAGTTTTGCATGCTTGATACTTCCCATTCCCAGATCGAAGGCCTGACGCACGTTAACCAATCAATAACACCTCATTCATGTCTGAAAGCCTCCACCGGATCCATTCTTGCCGCCTTATTTGCCGGATAGAGGCCTGCTATCAAGCCTACTAAAATCGATACAACAAAACCAGTGATGATCTGGTTCACTGGAAATACATTAGGCAGATCAAGGAAATAGTTAGCAATAAATGCGACACCAATGCCCAGAACTGTACCACATATACCTCCTATCAGGCTGAGCATTGTGGATTCTATAAGAAAAAGAGTAAGTATATCTCTTGTTGTATATCCAAGAGACTTCATGAGTCCTATCTCCCTCGTTCTTTCGGTCACCGTTACCAGCATGATATTCATTATGCCGATAGAGCCCACTATGAGAGATATCAGTGCTACGGAAGTCAGCAAAGAGGTAAGGCCTGTAGATACCTGGTTTGTCTGCTCCAAGGCGTCTATTTGGTCGAACATGACATAGGGTTTTGTATCATCATTTTCGAGTTCTCTTGATGGCACACCCAGACTCCTTGCCAGACGCTGGTCTATCTCATCAGCAGTTTCACGTACAATATCCAGACTTGAAGCCTTTACAAAGAAACCATCATAATCATCTGTTCCAAGTATCTCGTTCATAGTGTTTATAGGAATGAAGACACGGATCTCAGGCTCCACGCCCGTTTGCACAAAAGCAGTATTTGGGTCCTGTATGATACCTTTAACTATGAACTTTTGTGTTACTACAGCCCCATCTTCTCTTCTGAATGTGATGTCAATTGGATTTTTTACAGAGATCTTCTTATCGAATTTCTCATAAGCAACCTCAGATCCAAGTACCGCTACATACTGGTCCTTATCAGTAAGAAAAGTCCCTGCATCCATTTTTATATTGGCAACTTCATCGTAATCCTCTGTAACACCTTGTATATCGATCTGCCTGGAAGTAGAAAGATAAGTAACCTTGGCCATCTGCTGGTTAATCGGGGAAACACCTACAACACCCGGAGTATTTTTGATTATATCAAGTTCTTTATCAAAAAAAACATTCACTCCCTGGCTGTAGATCACTATGAAATTGGAACCTACAGCACCTATCTCGTCATTGAAGAACTGATTGAAGCTCGCACCCAGGGACACATTGGCTATTACTGCAGCTACTCCGATAATGATCCCCAAGGTAGTCAAGGCAGACCGCATCTTTGAACTCTTGATACTGCCTATCGAGATATCAACAGATCTCCTAAGGCTTATCATTTAATGCCTCACTTTTGTTTTCTGCGCTTATACATGAAGTATCCGGCACCTGCAATGATGGCAACAAGAACCACTGCTATCACAGGACTAAAAGCACTTGATTCCTCAACAGTTACCAGTTGCAGGTCCTTCACATCGATAACCTCTTCATGTTCATTGAGGCCGTTCCTATAATAAGTAGTGATCTTTACTTTCTTAGGAGAAGTATCGTCCGAAGATGCGGCCTCACCATAGATCTGGATCGTGAAGAGTTCATCCGAGTCCATGGAGCCTACGAAATATTCAACTGGAGAAAAATCTACGCCATCCGCTTCAAGCTTGACGCTTACCGAGGATAAGCTGTTTGGATGGATATTAGCTACATCGAATTCCAGAGTTCCTTTACCATTCTCCAGTTTAAGAGGTTTGGAGGGAACAATGCGTACCGATGAAGAATCAACCTTCAAAGGGATACGCCAATTGTTATTGTAGGAGTGAGAACTTCCTATCGTTGAAAAATCAAGATAGTAAGTACCATCTGATACATTCTCATCAACTTTAATGTTGTAAGTAAGGGTCATGGATTCACCCGGTCCCAGAATACCATTACCATAGTAAGTGTCACTTGCCACTGTAATTCCATCAATCCCTTTTAGAGTAGCCGATTGTACCCGGGCATTGGTGTCAAAATCCTTGCCATCGATATTCACAGAATATTCACTTGCACTGTTTTTAAGAGTAAATGTAATAGTGCCAGTGTCTCCTGGCATGAAAACTTCAGGCTCTTTTGAAGGATTGCCCTCCAGCTGAACATTGCCTTTGCTGTCAAAAGCTGCAGAACCTATAGTTAGCTCGAATGTTTCTTCTACCCAAGCACCATTTTTTTCTTTCTGGTACTGTACATCAAAAGAAGCAACACCTTGTTTTGCATTTTCATCCACAAAAAGCCTGTATTTATGCACTGCCGCACTTTCAGGTCCAAGAATACCAATGTTCTCAATGGCGTTTGCCTCTGAATCAAGAGACAAAGGATACTCTGGGACCATTTTAAGGGAAAGGTCTTCGGATTTACCTGAACCTGCGTTCTCTACTTTAATCCAGATATCGACATATTGACCGATCTCTGCAGGCACAGGTTCATATTTAAGAACACTGACCGTCAAAGCAGAACCTGCCTCTGCAGATGCAACTCCCACAGAAAAGATGCATGAGATCATGAGTAAGCAAAAATGCTTCAAAATTGTTCTGATACTACCACCGCCTAACTATTAAGCATACCATCCTTCAAATATACCACTCTATCAGCATAGCTTGCAAGACCGGCATCATGAGTAATCATAATTATTGTCCTTCCTTTATTATTAAGTTCCTTGAACATATCCATTATTTCCAATCCCGTCTTGCTATCGAGGTTCCCCGTAGGTTCATCCGCCAGGATTATGGAAGGATCATTGACAAGAGCCCGGGCTATAGCCACACGCTGTTGCTGTCCTCCAGATAATTGGGATGGACGATTGTTAAAACGATCTTCAAGCCCCATAAGCTTGATGAGTTCATTGGCTCTTTTATTCGGCTCTATACCATTTTTTACATTAGCATATGTAGGAAGCAGGATGTTCTGAGTCGCAGACAACCTGGGAACAAGATTGAAGTTCTGGAACACAAAGCCGATCTCAAGACCCCGTAACCTTGCAAGCTCTGAATCCGTTATTGTATTGATGTCCTGACCCATGAGGATCACCTGCCCGCAGGTGGGTCTGTCAAGACAGCCTATCATGTTCATAAGAGTGCTTTTTCCAGAACCAGATGGACCCATTATGGCCAGGAACTCACCTGAATAAACTTTCAGATTGACGCTCTTAAGTATCTGGATTTCCATCTCACCTGCCCAATAACTCTTACACAGGTCCTTCAATTCAATGATAGGATAACCACTCTCTGATCTTGCACCATCCAAACTCTCAGCCCCATACAAATCTGGTATTCTTAAATAGAAAAGGAAATAGGGGCAAATCTATATATATTCTTGGAAAAAAGTGTGCAATGAGCTGTACTGAATAAAGATATTTAAAGCGATATCTTATTATATGAAACTATTTTATATAGATAGGAGCAAATAATGCTGGAAGTTCTTACTAATCCGGGTGGATTCTTTGAAAAGAAGCTCAAAGAAGAAATTGACTTAAAACCGCCTTACGCTATAATTAGTACACTGTCGCTTCTGACCCTCATCAATGCTTTTATTTTAATGAGAAAGCTGATGGAAAGCCTATTTGAAGATACGCCTATCACTGCCCAGCCAAGTGTAATAGCTTTGGGTTTAATCGTTGTCATGATGTCTGTGACTATCGGGTGGTTCATGACCAGCGGTATATTCTATACTTTTTCGTCACTCTTAGCGGGACAAGGAGATTTCAAAAGGGTTCTTGAGTTTGTTGCATATGGATTTCTACCTTTAACATTAAGCTCAGTTATTACCCTTGCACTAACGACCTACATGTGTTTATTTGTAGATTTTTCAACAAGTGATCCACATGCAATAGAAACAGCTATGCTTTCGAATTCTTATGTAATATTATCTAATGTCGGTAGCATTATTCTGAGCTTGTGGAGTGCAAATATATGGGTGTTCGCTATGATACACTCTAGGAGTCTTACAGTTAAGAATGCCCTGATTACCGTAGGGGTACCAATTGTAATTTACCTGATATATATGCTGTATATGTTATACCAAGCACTAAGCCAACCGTAAAAAATAAAAAGGAAAGTGGTGGTAAGTAGTAATAAGATTTACATTACAAATACTACTTGCTTAAATGAGAGGTTAAATTATGCTGGAAGTTCTTACCAATCCGGGTGAATTTTTTGAAAGTAAAATGAAAAAGGAAGCTGATTTTAAGCCACCAGTGATGATTATTGGTATAATGGCCATAATATCAGCTATCAGTGCCTACATAGTGGCAGGTACGATAGTAGGAAGCCTGCCAAGTGATGCCGCAAGTTTTGCACAGATAGGCATGATCATTGGTGCGATATTTGCTATTATAGTTGTATTCATAATGTGGGCGATATACAGTGGGATCTTTTATCTGCTCTCAATGATATTTGGTGGGCAAGGGAATTTCAAAAGGGTTCTTGAGTTTGTTGCCTATGGTTTCCTGCCTTCAATACTAGGTTCCGTGATCAGCCTTATACTAACAAGCAAAGCCTACTCTTCATTCGATTTTTCCATAACTGATCCAGAACTCCTACAAAAAACCATGCTATCTGATCCTTATATAATGGCTTCCTCTGTCATAGGAATACTCCTAACATTATGGAGTGCAAACATATGGGTATTCGCTATGATACATGCAAGAAATCTCACAGTAAAAAATGCTCTCATCACTGTAGGAATACCAATGGGACTCTATGTGATCTACATGGCATATACATTATATCAGGCATTAGGCTAATCAAATAAAGAAAATGATATTCATGAGAACAATTATACTTTTATGTGTTCTACTGACTCTTTTCTTGCCATATGCAAGTGCTGATACTGAGATCCGACCTACAATCACAGTGAATTACTCGATTGAGCCTGGAGTATTAATGCCAGGGGATACAGGAACAGTAACCGTAGAACTTAGAAACATGGCTTCAGGGGAAGTGTACGTCCAGGAGGACGATGAAACTTTCGATATGAATGCCTATATAGCAAGTGCTACTCTTGAGGGAAATAAAGCTATTAATATCCTGGATGGAATGCAGACAGATGTGGGATTACTGGGACCTGGGGATTATATAAGGCTCACTTTTAACATAAAAGCGAATGAGAATGCTACCAATGGCATGCATTTTCTGGAGCTGGAAGTTGTAGGTGGCAGTGATATGTATAATCTTAACTACAGGATACCTGTAAAAGTTGATGACAGGGACTTGAAGATAATCGTATCCGATATGCCTCCCACGCTTATGAAAGAATATTCAACGATAAACGTGGAGGTAGTCAACCTGAGACCTAATGATATTACAGGTGTTATTATCACTCCGAAAGGAAACGATGTTGTATTCTTCCCTGCTAATGTCTTTGTAGGTACCATCAATGGAGGAAATAAGTCCACAGCGACATTTACCTTGAACACCATGACATCCACCAAAGGCAACAAAGAAATGCAATTCTCTACTACATATTTCAATGGTGATAACCTGCACACATCATCTGACACGAACTACAACATAGAAGTGGTGAACCAGTCCGCACTTATACTGTCGTCCCTGGAGATAGAAAGTACCGGAAATGTGTACAGCATTACAGGAGATATCAACAACTTCGGAACCACAGACGCAAAGAATGTCATGATATCTATAATGACGAACGAAAATATCACACCGGTGCAACCATATGAAAAATACTTTGTAGGTACCCTGGAAAGTGATGATTTTAGCAGTTTCGAACTGTCTGCTTCCACACAGGGAAGTAATGTAGAAGAAATTCCCGTGCTAATTGAGTTCCGAAATACTAACAATGCCTATGCTTACATAAAAGAGAACATTTCCGTTCAAAAAAGAACAGTTTCTGTATCCAGCGACAGTGGTGGAATGTCTTTTATAATGATTGGCTTTGTTGCTATCATATGTATTGCAGTGTTTGGCATTATAGCATATTCCTGGAAGAAGCGTAAAAACACGGAATGAACGGGGCATCCATGCAAGGTCCTATAGTCCAGCTCACTGGTGTGAAGAAAATCTACCGGTTAGGAACAAGCCGAATACATGCTCTTAACGGTGTCAACCTTTCAATTGAAAAAGGTGACTTTGTAACGATCATGGGATCTTCCGGATCAGGAAAATCTACAATGCTCAACCTTATTGGCTGCCTTGACCAGCCCACAGAAGGGACAGTGAAGATCAATGGCACGGATCTTTCTCTGCTCAATGATGACCAGCTTACCGAAATACGTAGAAACAATATCGGATTCATATTCCAGCAGTTCAACCTGATACCTACTCTCACTGCCGTGGAGAACGTTGAAATGCCCATGATATTTACAGGTATTCCGGAACAAGAGCGCCACAAAAGAGCAATGGAATTTTTAAGGAGGGCAAACCTTGGCCCTGAATTTGCCGAGCATAAACCCAGTGAACTTTCAGGAGGACAACAGCAAAGAGTTGCCATTGCTAGGGCACTGGCCAATTCCCCACCTATCCTCTTAGCCGATGAGCCTACAGGCAACCTGGATACAAAGACTGGAAAAAGTGTGATGGACCTTCTCAAAGAATTGAATTCTCATGGGACCACAGTTATTGTGGTCACGCACGACCAAAAGATAGCAGCGTATGCGAACACTAATATTGTCATCAGGGACGGTGAGATAGTTGAAACTTCAGAGTAAGTATTTCAAACGTAATATGTACGCTGAACTTGCAAAAAGAAATCTAAAAAGACACATGGCACGCACCGTCCTTGCAGCTGTGGGTATAATCATAGGAGTAATTGCAATTTCTTCCATGGGAATACTTGGTAACAGCCTGAAGATGTCAGTATCAGATTCTCTGGGTGATGTCGGCAACGAACTTATAGTCTACCCTGGAATTGGTGACACTGCAATCACTGAAAAGCAAGTGGATAAGATGCAGAAAGTTGCAGGTATAGAGAACCTTATACCCGTTTACTCAAGCGGTTCAAAAACAGAATACAAGAATGAAGAAACCTATGCAACTGTATATGGGATAGAAAGTGAAGATCTTCCCAACCTTGTAGAGATAGAAAACGGGCGTATGTACAAGCGAGGTTCTTCAGATTGTGTGATCGGATCACAAATTGCAGAAGATCTTGGAGTAAATATCGGAGGAAAAATAACTGTAGAAGATGCAAAGTTCAGGGTAGTAGGGATTCTCAAGGAACGTGGCATAGGTTTTGATGTCAGCGCTGATAGTGCTGTTTTTATGGATCCTCAAATGTTTACACGAATCTATGAGGACACAGATGAAGGTTATACTAATGTGATAATCCAGGTTGAGGATATAAACGAGGTAGATATCGTTAAAACTAATCTTGAAGATAGACTCAACAAGAAAGACGAAGAAGTGTTCGTACTTGCAACTAACAGTATCCTTGACAGTATTAATGAGATCTCCAGGTACATTTCTCTGTTCC